>JBDNHZ010000407.1:0-3205 GCA_041688515.1 Verrucomicrobiota bacterium | reverse complement strand
GCTGCCGACGTGAGGAGGCGGACCTCTGCCTGCTCCGCTTCGTCCGGGATCCGCCTCGTTCCCTCGTCAGCTACCCCCGTAGCTGCCGACGTGAGGAGGCGGACCTCTGCGTGCTCCGCTTCGTCCGGGATCCGCCTCGTTCCCTCGTCAGCTACCCCCGTAGCTGCCGACGTGAGGAGGCGGATCTCTGCCTGCTCCGCTTCGTCCGGGATCCGCCTCGTTCCCTCGTCAGCTACCCCCGTCGCTGCCGACGTGAGGAGGCGGATCTCTGCCTGCTCCGCTTCGTCCGGGATCCGCCTCGTTCCCTCGTCAGCTACCCCCGTAGCTGCCGACGTGAGGAGGCGGACCTCTGCCTGCTCCGCTTCGTCCGGGATCCGCCTCGTTCCCTCGTCAGCTACCCCCGTCGCTGCCGACGTGAGGAGGCGGACCTCAGTCCGGCGGAGGCAGTGTCAGGATGCGCCCGTTCTGGGGACTTGGATCCGGGTTCTCTTCCAGCCCATGCTTTGCCGATGTCACACCGCCTCGAATCCTCTTGGAGCGACCGTGTCCGCGACCTGGTTCCCTTCGGACTGGGGCAGGACAAGCCCAAGCATTTCCGGGACATGGCGACCATCCTATGGCGAAACCGCGACAACCTGGGTTACGCCTGGAAGGTGATCAGTCGCGGGGTGTGCGACGGCTGCGCGCTGGGAGTGGCTGGATTGCACGACTGGACCCTGACCGGCACCCACCTGTGCATGACCCGGCTGAATCTGCTTCGGCTCAATACCATGCCGGAACTCGACACCGCACCGCTGGCGGACCTGGAAAAGTTCCGCCAACAGCTCGCCGCCCAACGCGGAGCCCCGGCGCATGACCCCGGCTGGGACAACGCCCAACTCCGCGAACTCGGCCGCCTTCCCTGGCCCATGGTTCGCGAAAAGGGGGCACCGGGTTTCCGTCGGATTTCCTGGGACGAAGCCAACGCCCGGTTGGCCCGCCGGATCCGGTCGATGGATCCGAAGCGCCTGGCGTTCTTCGTCACCGCCCGCGGAGTGACCAACGAGGTCTATTACATGGCGCAAAAGGTCGCCCGATTCCTTGGGACCAATCACGTCGACAACGCCGCGCGGCTCTGTCATGCGCCCAGCACCGGAGCCATGAAACACGCCCTCGGCGTCACTGCCAGCACGTGCAGTTACAAGGACTGGTACGGCACGGATCTGATCGTCTTCTGGGGATCCAATCCGGCCAACGATCAACCCGTCTCCACCAAGTACCTGCTCGAAGCCCGCGAACTCGGCACCCAGGTCGCCCTCGTCAATCCCTACATGGAACCGGGCATGCGTCGTTACTGGGTTCCCAGCACCGCCGGCAGCGCCGTGTTCGGCACCAAAATGTCCGACTGGTGGTTCCCCGTCCGTCAGGGCGGCGACATCCCCTTCATCTACGGCGTGCTCAAGGTGCTCCTGGAAGAAGGCGGGTTGAACGATGAATTCATCCGCGCCCACACCCGCGGCTGGGACGAGTTGGCCGCCGAGATCCGCCGACTCGACTTCGCCCAACTGGAACCCGCCGCCGGACTGCCCCAGGCCGCCATGCAGGAGTTCGCCCAACTTCTCCGCCAGAGCCGCAACGCCGTCTTCGTCTGGAGCATGGGAATTACCCAGCATGTGTACGGCGCCGACGCCGTCTCCATGGTCCTCAACCTCGGGCTCGCCCGCGGCTATGTCGGACGCGAGAAGACCGGGCTCATGCCCATCCGTGGACATTCTTCCGTCCAGGGCGGAGCCGAGATGGGCTGCTATTCCACGGCTCTCCCCGGTGGCAAACCCCTCACCCCGGCCAACCTCGCCGAGCTCGCCGGCAAATACGGATTCCCCATCCCCGACTGGCCGGGTCTGACCTCGGTCGAGATGGTCGAAGCCGCCGGCCGCGGAGAACTCGACCTCCTCTATTGTCTCGGTGGAAATTTTCTCCGAACCCTGCCCGATCCGACCCACGTCGCCGCCGCGCTCCGGAATCTCCCGGCCCGCGTGCATCAGGACATCGTGCTGGTCGATCAGATGATGGAACCAGCCCGGGAAGAGGTTCTGCTCCTGCCCGCGAAGACCCGGTATGAACAGGACGACGGCGGCATCGAGACCACCACCGAACGGCGCATCGCCTTTTCGCCCGAGATTCCGCGTCAGGTCGGGGAGGCACGCGCCGAGTGGAAGATCCTCCGGGACCTGGCCGCCGCCGCGTACCCGGAGCGCGCCCACCTGCTTGGCGGCGAGGACGGCTGGAAACTGCGCGAGGAAATCGCCCGCATCGTTCCCTTCTACGACGGGATCCAGAACCTGCGCGACACCGGCGATGCCATCCAGTACGGCGGAGCTCGCCTGTGCGACGGTGGCACGTTTCCCACGGCCGATGGCCACGCCCACTTCCGCACTGTTCCCCTTCCCCAGGAGAGCCTCGAACCCATCGGATTCCGCCCGGACGGACAGCCACCCCGGTTCATCGTCTCCACCCGACGCGGCAAGCAGTTCAATTCGCTGATCTACGCCGAGGTCGATCCCCTCACGGGCGCACCCCGGGACGCCATCTTCATGAGTCCCGAAGACGCCGCCCGTCTGCACCTCGCCCGGGGAGATCGGGTCCGGTTGATCAGCGACGCCGGTTCCTATGAAGGCACCGTGTTTCCGGCGGAAATCGCCCCGGGCAACTTCCAGATCCACTGGCCCGAGGGCAACAGCCTGCTGGCATCGGGCCGCACCGACCCCATCGGGGGTGTCCCCGATTACAACGCCTGGGTGCGGGTGGAAAAGGTGGGACCGGACGTCAGGGAACTCTGACTTCCCTTCGGACGCGACTCGGCCCACGCGCGTTCCCCGCCCGATTGAAGTGAGCCTCGTCACCTCGTCGCCTACGTAGGAGACGACGTCAGGAGACTCTGACTTCCCTCCGGACGTGCCACGGCCCACGCGCGTTCCCCGCCCGATTGAAATGAGCCTCGTCACCTCGTCGCCTACGTAGGAGACGACGTCAGGAGACTCTGACTTCCATTCGGACGTCCCACGGCCCACGCGCGTTCCCCGCCCGATTGAAGTGAGCCTCGTCACCTCGTCGCCTACCCGTAGGAGACGACGTCAGGAGACTCTGACTTCCATTCGCACGCACCCCGGCCCACGCGTGTGCCCCGCCCGATTGAAGTGAGCCCCATCACCTCGTCGCCTACCCG
>JBDNHZ010000406.1:0-8558 GCA_041688515.1 Verrucomicrobiota bacterium | reverse complement strand
GCCAGAGCGCAGGCAATGTCGTTTATCTGGTGGCAAACCGAAGCAGCAGCAGCCTGAACCTCTATGCCGTCAGCGACCCCCTGGGCACGCGCACGCTCGCCACGCAGATCATTCCGGTCACCGACGTCGGCGGAGGCCCGACCAGCAAGGCGCCGCAATTTGGGTCCGCGTTCCCGATGGATATGCTCACGGGCAAAATGCAGGGCAATGCGACTCTGGCTCAGGGAGATCTCTGGTGCTGCATGACGCGCGGCCAGCCCGCAGGCCCCGCAGTGGCCGCCTACTGGCGGCTGCAACTCAACGCCTGGCCTTTCAGTGGCAACAACCCCACCCTGGGGGAAGAAGGCACCCTCGGGGCGTTGACCGATTGGAACTATCTGCCCTCCATCGGCGCTAATCTCGCCGGCGATGTGGCCGTCACTTGGACGAGATCTTCGTCCACCAGGGCGGCGGCCATGATGGTGGCCTGGCGCACGGCCTCCGTCAGCACTTTTGGCGCACCGATAGTAGTACAAACCAGTCAGGCCCCTGACCTCGACCTGGACAGCACCAGAGCGTTTTCGCGCTGGGGCGATTTCTTCAGCGTTTGGCCCGATCCCAATGATGGCTCGCTTTGGGCCGTCAGTGAATGGACCCGCGCAGACACCGGGACGTGGAGCACCTGGTGGGCACAGATATCCATGCCGCCTCGCGATTTTTTCGTCCGGTGGAACCCTCCCGATCCCCGCACTCAAGACGGCTCGCTCGCCTTTCCTTACAAGACCGTTGAAACTGCGCATGCGAACATCACGAGCGGCACGATCCATATCTTTGGCGGTAATTACAACGAGCGATTGACCTTGAACAAGGCGGTCACGCTTGAGGCCTACAGCGGCGGTACCGTGACCATCGGAGCGCCGTAGCCGCGACCGTAAAACGGTAGATCGCCGGAACGACATGCAAATTGAATAGTACCTCTTATGAAAAACTCGAAGCTTGCAGTTCTCATCGCAGCCCTTTTGGCCGCGGGTCTTGGAAATACTTCCTGCGCGCAGAATGAACCGGCTCCCGGTCCACCCTCGCCGCCTGAATCGTCGCGGCCGCCACTCAGTGAACCGTTTCACCAAAGGGTCACGACTGATGCCTGGACTGCTTTTCAGGATGGAAAATATGCAGCGGCCATCACGAACGCCGACTGGTGCATCACCATATTTGGTGAAGCCGCCCATCGAAGTCAGGCCATCCTCGACTCCGAAAAGGCAACGCTGCCAAACGGCGCGGTGTCCGAAGCCGAAAGGAAACGCATCGCCTCGTATCAAATGCTTCACAACGTGGCGACGTGCTTCCTCATCAAAGGGTGGGCCGAGGAAAAACTGGGCCACAAAGCGGAGGCAAAAAGGGCCTACACGGAAGCAAAAAAGTTCACTCACGCCAGGAGTTCGCGGCCCAAGGGAGATTTGTTTTGGTCTCCGGCAGATAAAGCTGCCGAGCACCTGGCCGGGCTGTAAAGAATCCGGATGAGAGTCGATAACAGACACGACATCTATATGAATGCAAAAAAAATGTCTCTGGCAATGAGTGCCAGCCTTTTCACTGCGGCTGTGTTCGGCCAAACGCTCTCCATCGACTGGCACACCATCGATGGCGGCGGCGGCGCGAGCAGCGGCGGTGTCTTCGCCATCAGCGGTACCCTCGGCCAGCCCGACGCAAACTCGCAGCCGATGACCAATGGCACCTTCTCGCTCACGGGCGGCTTCTGGTCGCTCTTTGCGGTGCAGATGTCCGATGCGCCGTTGCTTACCCTCGTGCTCACGAGCGCCGACAGCGCCCTCGTCTCCTGGCCCGTGACCGCGCTGAGTTTTCAGTTGCAGGAAAACATGGATCTCACGCTGACGGACGCCTGGGCTGCCGTGACTCAACCGGCCGTGACCAATGGCGCGCAATTCTCCGTCACCGTTCCCGCGGGCACGGGGCAGAAATTCTTCCGGCTGAAGTCGCAGTAGTTGGCGCACCTCATTCGCGCGGTTGCATGTTTGCGGAATGCCGTCATCACCGCGGAGCGTCAAAAGCAAATTCCTATCAGTAGCGACGAGGAATTTGCAGCAGGGTATTTACAAACGCCCTCAAGCACGGCCGTTGTCTCGGCATGTACCAACAACAAACTCGTAAGCGTTCCGACGCCACCCCCCTCCCATACAACCAATAGATTCAAAAAATGATCGGACTTTAAAAATGAAAATGAACTGGGGAAGTTCAATAACAGTAACTTTATTGGCGATTCTTCCTAATGTTGCTCGTTCCGAAAAGATAAGCATCAGTGCAGAAGTAAGTCAGTGCATGCGGGAGCAGGCGCACGCTCGAACGCACACAATACTGGGAGATCCAGGACCGCAAGATCCAGACTTCTCATCGGTCGTGACGAAGATCTCAAGTCAAGGAACAAGAACCTTAATCACCACCGACGGCCAAGAACGAATATTGAGAGATACCGTAATTGTTGTGATCGACGAAAACAATCTTAACCGGCTTTCAGAGAAGAAAACTGACGAGAAGATTCTTTCATTGTGTTCATTACTCCTCGGCAACGGCGCAAACGTCGTGATGATAGACCTAACAAACGAAAGCCCGGCGAATAAGGTACTAGCTAAAAAAGAAATTGCGAAACATTTGGCTCCGAAACTTAAGGGACACAAAGATGCCAAAGGCAATCCAGTTGATCTAGGGAAGCTACTCAACACTGAAAGCCTTAACGCCATCGCCCTCCTGGAAGACACTGCATCCGAAAAAATTTCCGTGAGGGCCGTACACGAAAGCGAACCTACCTACGATTCAATCATCGGGAGCCGTGCGGCCAGTTCACTTGCACTTTGGGAATCCTGGCCAAAAAGGAGAGACCCAAACCAAGTTGTTGAAAAAAAGCCTAACGATGAACAGGCAAGCTGTCCCAAACTAAACCCAACAGGCTTTCCTCACCGCGGAGCGTCAAGAGCAAATTCCTATCAGTATCAGTCAGTTCGGCCTTGCGACCCGTGCTCCAAGCCGTTGACACCGCCAAGAACAGGGGGGAGGATCCCTTAATGTCACCGCTTTCATCAAACCAAATCTCCCTCACCGCGGAGCGTCAAAAGCAAATTCCTATCAGTTTAACTCCAAGCGAAAGTTATACTCCGATGAAAATGTCGTTTGCCCCCATCGGCCCTGACAGCGCGACCAAGGAATTCCACCTGCCTCCGGCGCAAGACCGTTTGGCCAAGTGTAGGCTGAAATGCGGTTCCTTTCCCAATGCGATATTCAGTTTCACTCCGCAGCTCATTTGCTGCGTATTGCTATGCTGGCTGCTTGCCGGTTCTGCAATTGCACAGACGCCGATTACCAACGGCGCACTGACCACGGCCACGCTGGTCTTGAACACGACGAACGTTTACACGTTCAGCGCGACGAATGGAGAGGTCATCAAGATTCGCATGGGCACATCGTTCCGTCCCTTGATCTCTCTGCGTGCACCCAATGGCGTCGTGTTGGGTTCCGCGTCCGGAACGGGCAGCAGTTCTCTTGACGGCCTGATTGAGGTCACCGCCGCCACGAACGGGACGTTCAGAGTGGAGGCCAGCAGTTACTACCGGACGGGCACGGGGGCATACCTGATCAATCTGGCCAAAGTGCCGGGAGCGTTCGTGGTGTCGCCTGGTGACGATGGCGGCACGCTGGTCAGCGGGGTCTCGAATCCGGGCGTCATCGACCGTGGCGACATGGACCTGTGGAGTTTCGAGGCGAACACCGGAGACAGCATCCTGCTGCGCATGGGGGCGCCGGGGTTCAGGCCGTACTTCCAAATCTACGGGCCGAGAGGCGCGGTGCTTGGCGCGGCGGCGGGCAGTGGCAGTGGCGACACTGATGCCTATGTTTCCATCCGCGCCACGAACAGCGGCACCTTCACCGTGGTCGCACAGAGTTATTACGTAAACAACAGCGGCCCCTACACCTTGAATCTGGCAAGAGCGCCCGGCGCGTTCGTTGTCTCACCCGGCGATGAGGGTGGCGCGCTGGTCAGCGGGGCGCTTAATTCCGGAAGCATCTCGCTGGGCGACATGGACGCTTGGAGTTTCAATGCCGGCGCGGGCGAGAATGTTTTCCTGCGCATGGGCGCGCCGGGTTATCGTCCGTGGCTCCAGATGTATGGTCCTACCGGCATCTTGATCGGATCGGGTGCCGGCAGCACGAGCGCGGACCATGATGCGAGCGTCTCGGTCCTGACCACAAACAGCGGCACGTTCACCGTGGTTGCTCAAAGTTACTACTTCAACTTCACTGGCCCGTATGAGCTGACCTTCGCCCGGACGACCGGTCCATCCGTGGTGACGTCGGGCGACGAGGGTGGTGTTCTGGCGAACGGTGTGGCGAACCCGGCCACGAATGCCCTCGGCGACATCGACCTCTGGACCTTCACCGCGAATGTCGGCGATACCGTCGCGCTCCGGGTCGGCACGCCGAACTTCCGACCGTGGTTGAACTTGTATGGGCCGAGCGGCGTGCTGATCAGTTCGGCGGGAGGCGTCAGCGCGGACCATGATGCGAACCTCTTCCTCACGGCAACGAATAGCGGCACCTTCACGGTGGTGCTGCAGAGTTTCTATCCGGACGGAGCGGGCCCGTACACGCTGCACTTCGCACAAATTCCTGGAAGCTTCGTCACGTCGCCGGGCGACGAGGGCGGCACGTTGACGGGCGGAGTCAGTCAGGACGGCGTGATTGCCCTGGGCGATCAGGATCTGTGGCAGTTCGCGGCGTGCAAAGGGGAGATCATCAGCCTGCGGGCCGTGAAACTTTCCGGCACGACCTTCAGTCCGCGCGTCCGGCTGTTTGGAGGAAACGGCGCGCTGCTCGCCTCCGCGACGCACGTGACCAACGCCGTGATCAATTTCACCGCGATCAACAGCGGCATCTTCACCGCGCTCATTGACGGCGGTTCTCTCAATCACGCTGGCGGCTATCGCCTGACCGGTGAGGGAGTCGCGGACGGCTTGAGTCTGTGCGTTCCGAACATCGTCGGCGCAAACGCCATCCTCGGTGGAGTGGGTGGCTTGCCGGGCGCGACGTTCGTTCTCTCCACGCACACAAACGTGGCTGCGCCCGTGGAGTTGTGGTCCCCGATTCTTACCAACCAGTTCGACCAGTTCGGCGTGTTCAGCCACACGAACGCGTTCAACCGCGCCGAGCTGCAACGGTACTTTCTGTTGCGGCAGCAATCATCGGAGAACTAGAAGGTTGACCGGGCGTCCGCCTCAATTTCCGGCGCACGAAGCGTGTGGTGGAGAAGTGGAGCGGCCTCTTCGGGGTTCAAGTCCAGACAGCTTTCCAGCCGTTCGGTGGGACTAATGGGCGCTGGCCTGTCCGAGCCGTTGCCGCGCTTCAGTGACGCGGCGCACCGCTTCTTCGGTCGTCGCGCCCGTGGCGGTGAGGTGTCCCATCTTGCGGCCGGCGCGCGCCTCGGCCTTGCCGTAGAGATGCAGCTTCACGAACGGATCCTCCAGCGCGGCGGCCCAGTTGGGCTCGCCATTCTGCCAGAGATCGCCCAGCAGGTTCGCCATCGCGGCGGGGCTGCGCAGTTCGGTGGAGCCGAGCGGCAATCCGCAGATGGCGCGCACCTGTTGCTCGAACTGGCTGGTCACGCAGGCGTCGATCGTGAGATGCCCGGAGTTGTGCGTGCGCGGCGCGAGCTCGTTGACGAGGAGGCGACCGTCTTTCGTGACAAACATCTCGACCGTCAGCAGCCCCACGACGTCGAGCTTCTGCAGAATGCCGGACGCGAGCTCGGCGGCTTCCCGCGCCAGTTTCGGATCGATGGCGGCGGGCGCGAAGGTCACGTCGAGGATGTGATTGGCGTGGGCGTTCTCGAAGACGGGGAACGCCGCGAACTCGCCCTTCAGCGTGCGTGCGGCTACCACGGAAACTTCCTTCTCGAACGACACGTAGGCTTCGTAGATTCCTTCGGCTCCGTTCATCGCGCGCCAGGCGGAATCGAGCTGGTCGGCGGCGGTGATCTTCACCTGGCCTTTGCCGTCGTAGCCGAAGTCGGCGGTCTTCAGGACGGCGGGCAGCCCGAGGTCCTGGACGGCGGCTTGCAGGTCCGCCAGTGAGTTCACCGCGGAGCGTCAAAAGCAAATTCCTATCAGTAGGTGCTGGGCGACGACACCCCCATATTGGTCATGGGCGATTTCAACGACGAGCCCTGCGACCGTTCGCTGACCGATCACGCGCTGAGCGAACGGAGCCGCACACGAGTGCTCTACGCGAACTCACCGAAGTTGTTGAATCTCATGTGGCCGCTCATGGGCAGGGGCCTGGGGACGCATTACTACGACAACAACCCCGGCATGCTCGACCAGTTCCTGATCTCGGGCGGCATGTTGAAATCCAAGTCAAAGTTCAAGGCGGTCGAGGAGTCGGCACAGATCATTCTTCCGACCTCCATGACCAGCACAGGACGCTACGCAACTCCGGTGCGGTTCGGCCGGCCAAACAGCGGCCTGAACCTAAACGGCGCGAGCGATCATTTCCCGATCACGATGAATCTGACCGAAGCATGAGCAGCACGACTCCTGACCATCCCACCGCCCGTCACCGCAACTTCAAGCGGCCCAGTTCAATTCACTTTCGCGCAGGCCCAAGAATCTGGGGGGGCTTGCTGGCGGCCTTGATCTGCCTCGCAGGGGCTGGCGCCGGCACAGCCCTGGCCCAGGAACTTGGTCGCGCTCCGTTTCTCGCCGAGGCAGATCGGGTCACGCTCCCTTTTCAGCTCGCGGTGGAGACCGATGTCCCGGCCATTAACACCGCCAGTCGCTCGGCGGTGGTGGCGGCGTTTCACGCATCTTATCTCGCCTCACAGGGCATCGCGACCGGTTGGAATGGGGACACCGCCAACTGCACGCTCGGAGTAAACAGTTCAGCCCACAAACAGGCCACGCTTCGTCGGGTGAACTACTTTCGTTCCATGTCCGGACTCCCCGGACTGGTGGCCCTGGACGAACTGCGCAGCGACAAAAGCGTCAAGGCGGCGATGATGATGAGCGCCCAGGGCAGTTTGAGTCATTCGCCGGGCGCCTCGTGGGCCTGCTACTCAACCGATGGTGCGGAGGCGGCCGGCAAGTCCAACATCGCGCTGGGTGCAGAAGGTCCCGGAGCAGTCGACCTGTACATGGACGATCATGGTACGGGCAATCACTTCGTAGGTCATCGGCGCTGGATTCTTTATCCGCCCCAAATTGTCATGGCCACCGGATCCGTGCCCACCGCCGGATCGAAGTCGGCCGCAAACGCCCTGTGGGTGCTGGCAACTTTCGGCAGCCGCCCGCCGGGTCCTGAATTCATCGCCTGGCCATCACCGGGATTTTTTCCCCACCAGTTGTTGCCCAAACTTTCCACGCGCTGGTCCTTCTCCATGCCGGGTGCAGATTTTTCTGCCGCATCAGTCAGCGTAACGCAGGGCAATCAGGCGAGAACCACGACCGATCAGAGCCGCAACGACAACGGCTACGGCGACAACACCTTCGTCTGGACCGTGGCGGGGATTTCCTCGCTGGCGCCCGCAGCGGACACCCCCTACGTGGTGACGGTCAGCAACGTCAGCGTGGGAGGGCAGACCCGCAATTTCACCTACACCGTGACGGGGATCGATCCCTACCGGCCCGACCTGGCCATGCGCCCGGTGGGAAACCAGCTGACGCTGGCGTGGCCGCTCGGGCCGACCGGCTTTCTGGTGCAGACCGGCGCGTTCAGCGGAGTGACGCTTACCTGGGGCAACGCCAACCTGTCACCCGCCACCGTCGGCAATGAACTTCAGGTCACTTTCTCGCCCACGAATTCCCTGCACCTGTTTCGGCTCCGAAAGCCTTGATCGAGCCGGGTGGCGACGACTGGCGGAGGTTCACCCGGCGCGGTTGTCCGGGTCGGGTTCCGACCAGATCACACGAGAATTGTCATCACCGCGGAGCGTCAAAAGCAAATTCCTATCAGTTTTCGGACCCGCACCGTGCGAACAAAATTCCGTGCGGAGTCCAAAGGGCTTGGCACAGGCTCTTCGGGCTTCATGCGCCTCTACAACGACCGCTTCGGCGCAGTCCACATCCCGTTGCCACCACGCGTAGAACAGGATGCCATTCTCAAAGGACTCGGCGAAGAACTCTCCGACCTCAACACCGCCATCGCCAGGACCGAGCGAGAGATCGCACTTATGCAAGAATATCGGACGCGACTGACGGCAGACGTGGTGACGGGCAAGCTAGACGTGCGCCCCGCCGCCGCCAACCTCCACGCTCCGCCCGCTGAAACCGTCACCGACCTCATCGCCGACGAGGATCTGGAAGAAATCGAAACCGAGGAGAGTGAATAGTGTACAGTCGCATCCTCAAAAGTGAGGCGTAGTTATGCTCGCAACAATTCCCGCCGTTTCTGAGTTGGTGTCCTTAGGGGAGGAAAACATTACGCTACGAGGTGCCGGGAGAGGGAATGGTGTAGGGAGCCCGTAGGGCGACCGGAACCATTCCCTCTCCCGGGGCGGTCTCAGACGAAGGCAACGACAT
>JBDNHZ010000405.1:0-7145 GCA_041688515.1 Verrucomicrobiota bacterium | reverse complement strand
GCAGCAGTTGTTGCGCGGCGAAGCCCGGATCCAGGGCGATGGTTCGCGCTGGGTGAACATGGTGCATCGCGATGACGTGGCGGCGGCGGTACGGGCGGTAGGGGAGGCACCGGTGGCCTCGGTGGCGGGACGCGTGTTCAACGTGATGGACGATGAACCCGTGTCGCAGGGGGAGTTCGTCACATGGCTTGCCCACGAGTACGGGCAACCGGTACCGCCGGTGGCCAGCGACGAGGAGAATGCCGCCCGGAAACGCGGCCTGACCCACAAGCGCGTCCGCAATCGTCGGCTTCGGACGGAGACCGGGTGGGTCCCCACGTTCGGAACGTATCGGGAGGGGTATCGGAGGGCGGGACCGTCCGCTACGCCGGAGGCGTATCAGCCGTTAGCCCGGGGTAACATCCCGGGGACAGACGCCCAAAAACCAATCCCAACCCCGGAGGGGTTGCAGATCTGAAACCCCTCCACGGCAAAAGGGGATGGCTTAGGACACCCAGCCGCGTGGGAGGGCAGTGAGAAAGAAGCGGGCGAGGACGCCCGCGGCCCCGGGAGAGGCTCGGCCTGCCGGTTGACGGATTTCATGTGTCACTCATGAAGACGGCAAGCATTCGTGACCTGCGACACGACACCACCACGGTGCTGGGATGGGCGGAGGCCGGGGAACGGGTCCTGATCCAACGGCGCGGCCGGCCGGTTGCCGTGCTGAGCCGTCCCGTGAAGCGGGAGCGGATTTCGCGGCCGGATTTCGCGGCCCGGTTGAAGTCTATTTACGGCGAGCAGGTGATGACGGTGACCGCGACCGAGTTGCTGGCCGGGGAGCGCGGAGATCGATGAGGTGCTACGCTGAAACCGCCTTTCTCTGCTCGTTGCACACGCCTGACGCCCATACCGCGCGGGCATTGGCCTGGATGCAGGGGCAGCGGGATCCGCTTCCTTTCACCGGCCTGCACCGGCTCGAGTTTCGCAATGCGCTTCGACTGCGGGTGTTTCGGACGGAGATTGCTCCGGAGCAGCGGGAACTGGCCTTTCAAGCCATGCTCTGGGATCTTGCATCCGGGGTGTTCGTTCCGAGGGAACCGGCCTGGCCGGAGGTATTGATGGAGGCGGAGCGCCTGAGCGGCGCCCATTCGGAAATCATCGGAACACGGAGGCTGGACGTGCTTCACGTGGCTTCTGCCTTGGTGCTGGGCGCTCGTGACTTTTTGACGTTTAACGTTCGCCAAGGGGCGCTGGCCTCGGCGTCGGGCCTCCGTCTGACCCAGGTGTGACGCTTATCGAAAGCAGATGCGGCTGACGCACTCTTCGAAGCCCTCTGCCCCGGCGACGATCTTGATCTCCACCCGCATGAAGTACACGGGGATGTCGCGGCGATCGAGCTTCGGGAAGCGGACGGCGTCCTTCTGGGTGGTGATCAGCATGGTCGCACCGCGTTTCTTGGCGCGGTTGATGGCATGCAGCACTTCCTGCTGGTTGAAGCGGTGATGGTCGGCGAATCGCCGGGCGAGGACGATCTCGGCCCCCAGTTCCACCAGTTTCGATTCAAAGCTCTCGGGCTGGGCGATGCCGCTGAGCGACGCGACCTTCTGACCCTTCAGGAGGTCGAGTCCATGGCGGTCTTCCCCGAAGACATTTTCGAAATAGAGCGGGTGATGGACGCATTCGATGATGTCCGCGTGAGGATTGAGCTTGGCCACGCGGACGCGCAGGTCGTCCATGCGCGCGGACCGCGCGGGTGTGGAGCGGTCGATCTTGGTGAGGAAGACGACGTTGGCGCGGCGCAGATGGGAGGGGGGCGCACGCAGGGTGCCTCGCGGCAACATGTAACCGTTCGAAAACGGTTGCTGGGAATCGACCAGCACCACGTCGGTGCGGCGGCCCCGCAGACGCCAGTACTGGAAGCCGTCGTCGAGCAGCAGGGTGTCGCACCCGAACTTTTCGACGGCATACCGCCCGGCCTTCACGCGGTCCTTGTCGACCAGCACGACCACGTCGCGGAGATTCGACGCCAGCATGTAGGGTTCATCGCCGGAACTAAAGGAATCGAGGAGGAGCGACTGGCCGTCGCTGACGATGCGGGGCGGGGTGGTATCGTTCTTGAGGAGGATGCGGTCGCGGAGACGTTGGAGGAGGGGCTTTGGCTTGGAACGATAGCCACGGGAGAGGATGGCCACCTTGCGTCCGGCGTCCTGCAGGGCGCGGGCGAATTTTTCCACGACGGGAGTCTTGCCGGTGCCGCCGACGGTCAGGTTGCCGACGGCGATGACCTGCACGCCGAGGGTGGCGTCCCGAAGGATGCGGGCGTTGTAGAGGATGCGGCGCAGTTTGACGGCACCGGAAAAGACATGGGAGAGCAGGAGCAGCGTACCCCGCAGGGCCGCGGCCTTCTTGCCCGAGCGTTGCTGGAAGATGACATCAAGAAAGTAGGTCTCGGCGTCTTCCAGGAATTTCTGCCAGCGTTCGCGCACTGCCGGGACCTTCCAGTCCCGCGTTTCCGGTTACCAGACTCCAGTTGCCAGATCCCAGCGACGGGGCGTCGCCGGACCCTGGCCACTGGGAACTTCGTCCTGCGCTTACTTCGCGGCGGCGTACAGGGCGGCGGCCTTGTCCCAGTTGACGACGTTCCAGAGGGCCTTGAGGTAGTCGGCGCGCTTGTTCTGGTACTTGAGGTAGTAGGCGTGTTCCCAGACGTCGATGCCGAGGATGGGTTTGCCTTCGACTCCGGAGATCGTCTTGCCCATCAGCGGATTGTCCTGGTTGGGGGTGGAGACGATCTCGAGCTTGCCCTGGTTGACCACCAGCCAGACCCAACCGGAGCCGAACCGGCCGATGCCGCCGAGTTCCAGCTTTTCCTTAAAGGTGTCGAAGGATCCGAACGTGGCTGCAATGGCGGTGGCGAGCTCACCGGTGGGGGTGCCGCCCTTGCCCGGGGCGAGGAGATTCCAGAAGAAGGTGTGGTTCCAGTGACCGCCGCCGTTGTTGCGGACCGGGCCGCGGATGTTGTCAGGGACGGAAGGCAGATCGGCGAGGAGGGCTTCGATCGACTTGGCTTCGAGCGCGGCGTTGCCGGCGATGGCCTTGTTCAGGTTGTCCACGTAGGCCTTGTGATGGCGGCCGTGGTGGATCTCCATGGTGAGCGTGTCGATGTGGGGTTCGAGGGCTTCCTTGGGATAGGGCAGGGGAGCGAGTTCGTGGGCCATATGGTTGCGTCGGTCAGATATTGAAGTGAAACCGCCCGGGGGCGCGGGACCCGCGTCCCCGGAAAGTCTGGCGACCCTAGCAGGAGCCTGCCGGACTGCAATCGGCCGATCATCTGCGGACAAGGGGACAACAAACGATGACAAGCACCCGACAACCGGGTGTCTTGCTGGTCCGACGGGGCGACCCTAGCGTGATTCCACTGTGAGCGATGTGTGCCCTGTTCCCCATTGCGAGCCGGCTTCGTGTCGGACTCCACAGTTGTGCCCGTTGAACCGGGTGCGGGCGGGCGAGACGGTGGTGGTGAAGCAGTTGAATGGCTCGCCGGAGATGAACCAACGGCTGCGCGAGATGGGTTTCGGCGAAGAGCAACGGGTCCGAGTCATCACCCTGCAGGCGAATCTCCTCTGCCAGGTCTGCAATTCCCGTCTGGGCCTGAGCGCCCGTCTGGCCGAGTTGATTCTGGTGGCCCGGACGACTTTCTCCGGACCCGGGATCCGCTACGCCGCCTGAGGCTGCGGCGGTGTGCATCCCATGGAATCCCGTCCCCTCACGCTCTTGGCACCCGGTTCCAAGGGCGTGGTCACGGCCATCCAGATCCCACCGGTCCATCGCGCCCGTCTGCTGGAGATGGGGTTGCTGGTGGGGACGCCGGTTGAGGTGGTCCGGTTCGCTCCGCTCGGAGACCCGGTGGAGATCCGCATCCGCGGATACAACCTCTCGCTGCGTCGCCATGAGGCCGAGTTGGTGATGGTCCGGGACGCATGAGCACCCCGGCCCAGCGTCCGTTTTTGGCCGTTCTCACGGGGAACCCGAACTGCGGCAAGACCACGCTGTTCAATGCCCTGACGGGATTGCGAGGCCACGTGGGCAACTACGCCGGCGTGACGGTTGAACGGAAGGAAGGCGTGCTTCTCGGTGCCGCGCCGGGTCAGCCCGTAACGGTTCTCGACCTTCCCGGCACCTACAGCCTGAGTCCGCAATCGCCGGACGAACAGATCGCCCGCGACATCCTGTTCCAGCGGTTGCCCGAGGTGGGGCCGCCTGACTTGGTGATGGTGGTGATCGATGGCTCGAACCTGCAGCGCAACCTGTACTACGCGACCCAGGTGATCGAGCTCGGCTACCCGACCTTCGTGGCCCTGAACATGGTCGATGTGGCGGGCGAGAACGGCCACGAGATCGACGCGAAGTCCCTCGCGGCCGCTTTGGGGGTGCCCGTGTTTGCCATGGTGGCGAGCGAGGGTGAGGGAGTAGTCGAATTCTCGGCTGCGATTCGAGGCCAGGCGGCACGCGGGACCTCGCGGGTGATTCCCCGGGAGTTCAGCGAGCTTCCCGAGGATTTCGGACGGGAGGCACGGGCCTTGCAGCAGCAGGTTGCCGCCCTCTTTCCCCATCGTGAACGACTGGCGGCCGCTGAGGCGTTGCTGGTGTTGTCCGATGATCAGGCGCTCACCGCCCATCCCGATCACTACCCGGCCGAACTCGGTGCCCGGGTTCGCGAGGCGCGGGTGCGCCTGGAGGCGGCGGGAACCGATTGGCGCAGCGCCGCAATCGAGGCGCGCTACGCACGGGCGGCGGCTATTCAGATGGCGGTGACGACCGAGACCGCGCCCCCGGGCGAGACGTGGTCGGATCGGGTGGACCGGGTGGTGACCGACCGCATCTGGGGTCCGCTGATCTTCGTTGGGATCCTGCTGGCGTTGTTCGTGAGCATCTTCTGGTTGGCGGAGATTCCCAAGGGCTGGATCGAGTGGGTGGTGGACGGCTTGGCGGGTTGGGTGGCGGGTGCGTTGCCTGCGGGTGACCTGAACGATCTGCTGGCCAAGGGCGTGATTGCGGGCGTGGGATCGGTGGTGGTTTTCCTGCCGCAGATCTGCCTGCTCTTCCTGTTCATCAGTCTGCTGGAGGATTCCGGTTACATGGCTCGGGCGGCGTTCCTGATGGATCGCCTGATGAGCCGCGTGGGTCTTCATGGCAAGAGCTTCATCCCCATGCTGTCGTCGTTCGCCTGCGCGATTCCCGGGATCATGGCCACGCGCACGATCGAGACGCCCAAGGACCGGTTGGCCACGATCCTGGTGGCGCCCCTGATGAGTTGTTCAGCCCGTCTGCCGGTGTACACGGTGCTGATCGCCGCCTGCATCGGAGGAAACGCGCTGAGGAAGGGACTCACCCTGACCGGCATGTACATGCTGGGGGTCGTCGGTGCGCTCGGAATGGCCTGGCTGCTCAAGCGGACGCTGCTGAAGGGCGAACCCCCTCCGTTGCTCCTCGAACTCCCGCCCTACAAACGGCCCGTCCTGGCGGTCACACTTCGGCACATGTGGGATCGTTCCCGATTGTTTCTCCGCCGGGCCGGGACGGTCATTCTCGGAATCAACATCCTGCTCTGGTTTCTGGCCACCTTTCCCCGGGACGCGGCCACGATCGCCGGTTTCGATGGGCAACGCGCCGCCGCCGTCCGGATGGCCTTTCCTTCGGAGACGGCACCTGACGCCATCGCCTCGCGGTTGCAGATGGCCCGCGGCGAGTCCTCCACCAACGAACCTCCCGCGCTGATGACCCTGCGCGACCGCGTGCAGACGCTGGACCGGGAACAGGCCGGCGACGCCTTGCGCCACAGTCTCGCCGGCCGCGTCGGGCAATGGGTGGAACCCGTCCTACGCCCTCTCGGATTCGACTGGAAGATCAGCATTGGCATTCTCGCGTCCTTTGCCGCCCGCGAGGTCTTCGTGAGCACCATGTCGGTGGTGTACAACGTGGGTGCAGTGGACGTTGGTGACGCGGGATCGACGGCCGGACTGGTGGAGACGATGCAGCGGGAACGTCGAGCGGACGGCAGCGTCCTGTACACCCCGCGGTTGGGGCTCACGTTGATGGTCTTCTACGTCTTCGCCATGCAATGCGTGAGCACGGTGGCCATCGTCCGGCGCGAGACCAACAGTTGGAAATGGCCGCTGTTCCAGTTCGCCTACATGACCGCACTGGCGTGGGTGCTGGCGTACGCGACCAAGTTCATTGGCGGGGCGCTGGGGATGCAGTAGTCGGGACGGCGGTGTCTCCCGCTCGAAACTGGACGCCCCCCGGCGGTTGGCCGCATCGTGAGTCATGTCTTTTCTCCTGGGTTCCATGGCCGCTTCGGAGACGAGTTTCGGAGGGACGAGTTCTACGAGTCCCCATGACCGACTTTCGGAGTTGCGGACTCGCGGAGCTCGTCCAGATCTCAGCTTGGGGGGCAGGAAGGAAGAGGAGGGCGAGGACGCCCGCGGTCCCGGGATGGGCTGCATCCTCTGCGCCATCGGCGGATGGAGCTCCGGCTTTCAGTCTCACAAAAACGGCCGCAGCAATTGCTCCGTCTTGAGATTGAGCTGCGCCTTGGGGATGGCCCGGATCATCTGGCGGGCGGCTTCCCTTTGTCCGTTGGCACCGAGGACGATTGCGCCCGCGGCCTTCTCCCGGACGTCCATGGCTTCCGGATCCAGCGCGCCCGCCTTGCGTCCGGAGAGGTCCTCCGGTCGTTGCTTCTGCCAGCGATCGCACTCGCGGCGGGCAGCAGTTCGTTCAATCGTCGAAGGGCGTCCCGTCGGCCGATTAGGTCGGGACAGAAAGCCGTCGGGACTTCGACGTCACCGTCCGAGGCCCAGCGTCGGCGTCGCTCATCCTGGAGTCGTGATCTTGGTTCGCCACCTTTGCCACCCGGGCTGCGCGGGAAGCTCCGCCGCAGATCGGATGCGCCTTTCTGCCCGACGAGCGCAGATGGGCAAACTTTGTCCGGTTCGAGGAACTGGGGAGGGCGTCCCGTCGGCACTGCCCTACTGCGCACAGTGGATTCTCGAGCCCTAGCGGCACGGGGGTCTTCATCCCGGAGGGATGGGAGCGATGAGCCCGGGGTCAGCGAAGCGCCACCCCGGGAGGGCGATGGAATGGAGGATCAACCCCGGAGGGGT
>JBDNHZ010000050.1:0-3591 GCA_041688515.1 Verrucomicrobiota bacterium | reverse complement strand
CTGCATGTCCCCTCAGGTGCTCGCACGTGGTGTGGTCAAGAGTCCGTCCGTCAATTTTCGCCATGGGCGGAACTATAGAGTAATACGGAGTGTAGTCTACACTAAAGACTCCTCAGTAAGCAGACGAGCTCGGCCGATGGGGGACTGACGAGTTAGATCGACCCTGTGGAGAGTTGCTTTGCCAACGACTTTGAGGAAACACCTGCGATCGGTATCGGAACGGATGCTCTGCTCGCCCCCATTCCCGCGACTGGTGAGGTGGTGCCGGGCCCCGGGCCAATAGTTCCTCAGCGGCCTTGCCATGCCGCTAACCCCGGACCCGCGGCCTACTCTTGAACATTTTAGATCTGCCCCCCGCCCCTTTCGCAACCTACAACCTTTTTACAATTTGCTGACGTCGTTGTGACACCCGGGGGCAGGAATTCAGCCCAGCATGGCCTCTGACGACGAATTCTCCGCCGAATTGACCATGCACCTTCGACTCCTCCTGACCCTCGCCCTTTCTTCAGTCAGCCTTGCCGCGATCGCCGAGGATTGGCCCCAGTTTCGCGGGCCTGGCGGCCGCGGCGTTTCTGAGACGGCGAGGCCTCCGATCGTTTTTGGCCCGACCAACAACGTGTCGTGGAAGGTTTCGATTCCCCCGGGATACTCGTCCCCCGTCGTCACCGGCCAACGCATCTTCCTGACTGCCGAGACGGAGGAAGGGTTCGAGACCCTGGGTCTGGATCGCAAAGAGGGCCGGATTCTCTGGCGACAGCAGATTCCCGCCAAAAAGAGCGACGGACCCGAGGAGTCGGGGGGGCCGGGTCCGGCGATCCCGACTCCGGTCACGGATGGGAAGAGCGTCTATGCGCTTTTCGGTACGTTTGGCGTGATTGCCTACGATCTGGATGGCCGGGAGCGATGGCGTCATGCCTTCGCGAAGCCAAACAGGGAAGCAATCGGCTCGCCCATTCTGATCCACGACCTGCTGATCGTGGTCTCTGATCAGCAGGACGGTTCCTACGTCGAGGCTCGCGACAAGCAGACCGGGCATCTCCAATGGCGCACCGAACGACCGGAGTTTCGCGTCAGTCGGGCGACTCCTTTTCACTGGGTTCATGGCGTTCGGGACGAACTGATCGTGCCCGGGTCGGGCCGGTTGATGGCCTATGATCCACCGAACGGCCGGGTGAAGTGGAGTTACTCCGGCACGGCTCGGGTTGCGACCAGTTCGCCGACGTCGGGGGACAACCTCCTTTTCTCTTCCAGCACGAAGCAGGCCGACGACATGACATCGGCAGCGAGCGCGGCCGCAGAAGCCAACGAGACGAGTGGCGTGGCTGCCTCGCCCTTTGGTGACGGGATCCTTGCTCTCCGTCCTGGCGGAATGGGGGACATCACGTTGACCCATCTGGCCTGGAAGGGTGTCCGGAGCATTCCCTATGCGGCTTCTCCGCTCTTCTACAAGGGCCGGCTCTTCACCATCAAATCCGGCGGCATGGTTTCCGCCTACGACGTCAAATCCGGCACTCCGATCTACGTGGACGAACGTCTCGACGCCTTGGAAACCTACTATGCCTCGCCGGTTGCCGCCGCAGATCGGGTCTATTTCACGGGTGTGGATGGCATCATCAGCGTGATCAGCGCCACGAACTCGACTCCAACGATCCTGGCCCGCAATCAGCTCAGAGAAACCATTGTCTCGACGCCTGCACTCGTCGACCAAACCCTCCTGGTCCGCACCCTCAAATCGCTGTACGCCTTCAGCGAAGCGCGGTGAATTGGCTATCGCGGGGATTGTAAGGAGAGCCCCGAGGGCGCGGATGTCCCCGGTCGCTTCGGAGGGACGACAGGGGATCAAAGGGCTCAGGTCTGCACCTGTGACATCCGGTTCACCCAGGCATTCTTAAACTCCGCCTTCTCCGGGCCGTGCGGGAACTGCGTCCGGAATCGCCGGATCTCCTGGGCCGCAGCCCTGTGGTTCAGTCCGAGGATCGGCCGGACCCCCTCGACCCATCGAGACGCAATGGTCAAGCGATGGGCCCATGGCTCTACTCAATCCCCGAATCTTCATACAGGTCTGGCCCGCTTCCCTCCCGTGCCCCACCAAGAATGGGGCGCGGCCCAAGCGGAGCCCCGGGCGGCAGTGGAGCCTGCGACAGGCACCCAGGACCATCGGGACCCAGCACGCGGTGCGCTTCGAGGCTTGAACAGCCGATAGTACTTCATCTCGCCAGCAGTCGGAACGGTCCCCGGGTTGGTGGCTCCGCTGGGTGAGGCGAACCAGGCTGGAGGCGTCAGGCTGGCCGTTTCCTGCAACACGTAGCCCGGAGCCTTGGTGGCCCACGAAATCTTTGCCAGCCCAGGTCCCGCTGGCTCCACCAGCAAGGCCGGGGCTCCCGGGGTAACGACCCCTCGGGGAAGCACCCAGAAACCACCTAACCGGATCGGCGGGGTTTACTGCTCGGCAGCGAACCAGTCACACCGCGTAAGGCCGTCCTTCGCAGATTCCGAGAACGGCGTTCATGGCGGATTCTCTTGAGAGCGTCCTGTCTAGCGAGGAGATCCCGGTCCAGGTGGTGCCCTCCGGGGTGGTCGCACGGAGATAGCGGAAATCGTAGGTGAACCCTTGCGCCCCGGGCATGCCCGGTCCCGATCCATTGTGGGGACGGTCCCCCCGGCATTTGACCGATGGACCGATCTTGCGCAGGGAGCGCGGGCGTTCGATGACCGACGCCTTTGCTGACGCGCATCCCAACCTTTGCACCATGACTGGCGCTGCGTTTTCGCGGACGGCCTTGAACCACACACAACCCATGTTGTTCGCGCAAACACCTCTCAAGCTGGCCTGCCGTCTCATCCTCCAGGCGATGGGACTCCTTTTCGGCGGAACGATGCTCCTCGCCCAACTGCCACCTCAGGCTTCGGTTGGCTTTCTGACCAACCGCCTCGAGGTGCAGGAAACGGACGGCGCGATCTCTGTCTTTCTCTATCGGGATGGAAACCCGAACGGCACCAATCGGGTTCGGGTGACTTCAACCCTGGGCAATGGCGTTCAGTCGCCCATGACGCTCGAGTTCACCGAAATCAGCTTTTTGCCCGGCACCAATCTGGTCGAACTGGCATTGATGGAGGCGGATGGCTCACTGGCTCCCACCGGAGACTCGCTGGATGTTGCGAATGTCACCTGACTCGCTTCGGATGCCCTGGGCCGGGTCTATGTGTCGGGCGGATTCACGCAGATTGGGAGCGTTGAACAACCGGGACTGGCACGCTTCTCCAGCAACGCAGTCCTGGAGACCGCGTTCCGGCCCGCGGCTTCGAGCCTCGGGGCCTTCAATCGCTTCGCCCCATTGGCACCTGGCGGGGTCGCGGTCAGTCGTTCGGCTGAGTATTCCAGCCATTCACCTGGCGGCGGGCGGTTCGACGGACTTTCAGATCACCACCCCATTGGACGGGGCCGAGCAGATCTGGTCGATGCCCTCCGGCACGATCTACGTCTCGGCAAGGAACGAGATGGGCTGGAGGTTGACCCGCCATTGGGGCGATGGGACGCCGGATTCGCGGATGGAGGTGTGGTTCGATGGGGCCGTCAACCTGCTCACGGAG
>JBDNHZ010000404.1:0-3051 GCA_041688515.1 Verrucomicrobiota bacterium | reverse complement strand
GGATGTCGGGGATCGAATCGCGCTTGGCGACCAGTGAATGGTATCGCGTAGCGGTAAACGGATTGGGGAGCCCTTCGAACAGACCCTGGCCGTTGTGAAAGATGGGGGAGACCTTCCCGTGCATCATCCGGTAATTGACCACGACCTGCGCCCCAAAGCTGTGGGCGATGCACTGGTGTCCAAGGCAGACCCCGAGGATCGGGATGCCGCGTTCGCCGAAGGCGCGGATGAGGTCATTGGACAGGCCGGCCTCGCGGGGAGAACAAGGCCCGGGCGAGATCAGCAGCCGCTCCGGGCGCAGGGCCAGCGCCTGTTCGACGGTGAGTTGATCATTGCGATGGACCTGCTGATCCACGCCCAACTCGCCCAGATACTGTACCAGGTTGAAGGTGAACGAATCGTAGTTGTCGATGACCAACAACATGGGATCAGTGACCCTCGCGCTTGCGTGTGTGGATGTGGGTCGAGTGACCGAAGAAGGATTCAGCAGCCTCCATCACCGTCTCCGACAGGGTCGGATGCGCATGCACGATGGCCGCGAGATCATTGGCGGTGGCTCCCATCTCGACGGCAACGGTTCCTTCGCCGATGAGTTCCGCGGCACCATGACCCACGATTCCAACGCCGAGGATCCGATGGGTCTCGGGTTCGAGGATGAGCTTGGTCAGGCCGTCGGTGCGGTCAAGGGTCAGCGCCCGGCCGGAAGCGCCCCAGGGAAACTTGGCGATCTCGACGGCGATGCCCTTCTGTTTGGCTTCCTGTTCGGTCAGGCCGACCCAGGCCACTTCCGGATCGGTGAAGATCACCGCCGGGATGACGTAATCGCGGTTCACCGAGCGACCTTCGCCCGCGAGGTTTTCGACGGCGATCCGGGCCTCCTTGGAGGCTTTGTGGGCCAGCATCAGGCCGCCGGCGATATCGCCGATGGCGTAGATGTTCGGGTCGGTGGACGCCATCCGTTCGTCGACCTTGATGAAGCCCTTTTCGTCACGTTCGACCTTGGTGTTCTCCAGGCCCATGTCCTGGCCGTTGGGAACGCGTCCGACCGAGACGAGGACGCGGTCGTAGAGTTCTTCGAAGCTCTTGCCGTCGTACTCGGAGGTCACCTTCACCTGTTTCCCGGCCGAGGTCATCTTGAGGACCTTGGCCTTGAGGCGGACTTCCTTGAACGCCTTCTTGGCGTGCGCGGCGACCGGGCGAACCAGATCGGGATCGGCCCCGCCGGCGAGGATGCTGTCGAGCGCCTCGATGACGGTCACCTTGGAACCAAGGGAAGCGTACACGGAACCCAGTTCCATCCCGATGTAGCCGCCGCCGATGACCAGCAGATTCTCGGGGATCTCGGGAACTTCCAACGCCTCGGTCGAGGTCATGACCCGGGGATTGCCCAGATCAAACGCCCGGGGAAGGGCCGGCCGTGATCCAACCGCGACGATCGCCTTGTCGAACCGCACGTACTTCTGACCCTCGGAGGTTTCCACGCGCAGGGTGCTGGAATCTTCGAAGTGCCCCTTGCCGTGCATGACCGTCACGCCGCGCATCCGGGCCAACCCGGCAATGCCGGAGGCGAGCTTCTGGAGGATGGATTCCTTCCATGTCCGCAGCTTGTCGACATCCACGCGGGCTTCGCCGAAGAAAATGCCGCGCTGTGCAGATTCGCGGGCGGTGTCGATGGCATGCGCTGCGTTCAGCAGGGCCTTCGACGGGATGCAACCACGGTTCATGCACACGCCGCCGAGGCGGGGGTCCTGTTCGATCAGGATCACCTTTTTGCCAAGGTCCGCCGCGTAGAAGGCGGCGGCGTAACCGCCGGGGCCGGCACCTACGACAACAATGTCAGTCGGGATCAGTTCCATGTTGGCGCAGGATCAGAGTTTGACGTCGGCTTCCGGGAATTCCTGGAGCGCCTTGACGAGATCGACCGTGAACCGGGCGGCACCGCCACCGTCGATGATCCGGTGGTCGTAGCTGACGGTGATCGGCATCAGCGGCCGGGCCTCGATCGCCCCCTGGGCGGTGACGACCGGCTTCTGGGTGGTCTTGCCCAGGCCGAGGATCGCGACCTCGGGTTTGTTGATGATCGGGGTGAAGTGTCCGCCACCGATGGCACCCTGATTGGAAATGGTGAACGTGCCTCCCTGCATGTCGGCCGCGCCCAGCTTCCGGTCGCGTGCCTTCTCGGCGATCTGCGCCAGTTCGCGGGCGATCTCGAGCAGGCTCTTCTGGTTGGCGTCCCGCAGGACGGGAACCAGCAGGCCCGCGTCGGTGTCCACCGCGATGCCGATGTGGAAGTACTGTTTGAGGATCAGGGTCTCGGCGACCTCGTTGAGGCTGCTATTGAAGCGCGGATGCTTCTGCAGGGTGTTGACCAGCGCCTTGATGATGAACGGCGTGGGCGAAAGCTTGGCGCCTGCCTTCTCGTAGGCCGCCTTGTAGGTGGCCCGCAACGATTCGATGCGGGTCATGTCCACTTCATCGAACTGCGTGACGTGGGGCAGGGAGACTTTGTTCTCCACCATCCGCGCCGAGATGATCTTGCGCAGCGGCGTCAGCGGTTCACTCGTCACCGGCCCGTACTGGGCGAAATCGACGTTGACCGGCTCGAAGCTCAATCCCTTGGGCTCCTCGGCGTAGCGACCCGCGCGGATCACCTTCCGTTCGAGCCTCGCCACGTACCGGCCCAGGTCCTCGAGGGTGACCCGTCCGCCGGATTCAGAGCCGCGGATTCTGGAAAGCTTGATGCCCAGATCGCGGGCGACCTTGCGGACGTACGGCGATGCCCCAGGGATCGGACCGTCTTCGGCACTGTCGTCCACCGGCAGATCGTCCTCATCGTCGTCGCCGATGGGCGCGGCGGCCCGCCGGGTCGGGGCTGCGGCGGCCGGCTTGGCGGTGGGAGCAGCGGCCTCCGGGGCCCCCGTGGCACCGGTGAGGGTCAGGATCACGGTTCCCTGGGTGACCTTTTGGCCCTGGGTGACCTTGATCTCGCCCACGACCCCCGCGGTGGGAGACGGCACGCCTGCAACGGCTTTGCCGGTCTCCACCTCGTTG
>JBDNHZ010000403.1:0-4551 GCA_041688515.1 Verrucomicrobiota bacterium | reverse complement strand
GCATCAGCGCCATCTGGGAGTGGCCCACCACCAATTGCTGGAACAGCATCGAATGGATCTGTTCCAGCGTGTAATCCTCGGTGGGATCAGAATCAGGAGTCATTTCGAACGGGATTCTTCCCACCATCAATAGGGCAATGGAAAGCGGGCCGTCAGCGCGCGGACGCGATCGCGGACCTTGTGGGCGGTGGCGGGGTTGGCGATGTCCAGCAGCACCTCGCTGATCATGTCCGCGATCTCGGCCATCTCCGCTTCCATCATGCCACGGGTAGTGACGGCGGGCGTGCCGAGCCGGACTCCCGAAGCTTCGAACGGCGAGCGGGTCTCGAACGGGATGGTGTTCTTGTTGGTGGTGATGCCGGCTTCGTCCAGGGCGAGCTGGGATTGCTTTCCGGTGATGCCGCGGGCACCGACGTCCACGAGCATCAGGTGGTTTTCGGTTCCGCCGGAAACGAGGCGGAATCCGTTGCGTTGCATTCCCGCGGCCAAGGCGACGGCGTTGCAGACGATCTGTTGCTGATAGGCTTTGAAGCCAGGCTGGAGTGCTTCGTGGAAGCACACGGCCTTGGCGGCAATCACGTGCATCAGGGGGCCGCCCTGAATGCCGGGGAACACCTGCGAATCGATGCCCTTGGCGTATTTCTCCCGACACAGGATCAGGCCGCCACGGGGGCCGCGCAGGGTCTTATGGGTGGTGGTGGTGACGAAGTCGGCGTAGGGCACCGGACTGGGATGAACGCCGGAAGCGACCAACCCCGCGATGTGGGCAATGTCGGCGAGGAGGTAGGCACCGACCTCGGCGGCGATCTCGCCCATGCGCTTGAAGTCGATGACGCGCGGGTAGGCAGAGGCACCCACGGTGATCATCTTCGGACGGTGCTCGCGAGCTTGGGCGGCGAGTTGGTCGTAATCGATCCGTTCGTCGCCCTGGCGAACTCCGTAGTGGACAATCTCGTAAAATTTGCCGGAGAAATTGGCCTTGTTTCCGTGGGTGAGATGGCCGCCATGGGAGAGGTCCATGGTGAGCAGTTTGTCGCCCGGCTTCAGCACGGAGAAATAGACCGCCATGTTGGCGCCGGATCCGGAGTGCGGCTGCACGTTGGCGTGTTCGGCACCGAAGAGTTGCTTGGCGCGGTCGATGGCCAGTTGCTCGGCCTGATCGACGAACTCGCATCCGCCGTACCAGCGGCGCTTGGGATAGCCTTCGGCGTACTTGTTGGTGAGGACACTGCCCTGGACCTCCATCACCGCGGGGCTGGTGAAGTTTTCCGAGGCGATCAACTCGATGTTTTCGAGTTGGCGCCGGCGTTCGTTGGAGACGATGTCGGCAATGGCGGGATCGACTTGGGCGAGGCGGAACGACATGGGAGTTTCGAGTTTGTTGACGCGGCGTTCGTGGCGGCCTCCTTCGAAGCTGGCGCGAACGAACACTTCAAGAATCTGGGCGGCCTGGGCGGGTGAACTCGTCTGGGCACCGAGGCAGAGGACGTTGGCATCGTTGTGCCTCCGGCACAGGGCGGCGACTTCCGTGTCGGTGACCAGCGCGGCGCGGATGCCGGAGACCTTGTTGGCGGCGATGCTGATTCCAACCCCCGTGGCGCAGACCAGCAGGCCGAAATGGGCCGTGCCGTCCGCCACCCGCCGGGCCACCGCCTGGGCGAAGTCCGGATAATCGGCGGATTCCGTCGAGTGGGTGCCCAGATCCACATACGACAATCCCAGGCGTTCCAGAACGGGCTTCAGGGATTCCTTGAGCGCGAAGCCAGCGTGGTCCGAGCCGAGCGCGAACTCCGGGAGGGCGCGCTTGGACGCAATCTCGGCTTCGTATCGCTCGATGAATTCGATGGCCGAGCGCACGCCGCGCTCGATCTGGTCCCGGGTCTCCACGTAACCGTTCAGCGGGCCGCCGATCGGATCGGCGATGTCCTTTTCGAAGGACTCGACCGAGTCATCGAATTCGCGGAGGAGGAACAGTTTTTCTACGGCCTCGGGATGGTAGTACAGGATGCCCTCGGCGTGACTGTGCGTGAGGGCGAAGATGTAGTCGGCCTCACCCACCAACTGCGCGGTCAACATCTGCGACCGATGCCCGGAGAGGTCCGCTTCGAGCTGCCGCATCGCGGTGACCGCGTGCGGACTGGCCGGCTGGCCGTTGATGGCGCCGACGCCCGCAGACGCGACCTTCCAGCCTGGCTTCCCCGTCAGCACGAGACGGGCGATTCCCTCGGCCATCGGGGAGCGGCAGGTGTTGCCGGTACAGACAAACAGGAGCGACTTCATGCCAACGCAGGAGGCGAAGGTGGGAGGCATGCCGAGGACCGTCAACGCGGAACTCCCGGCCGCCTGCAATTTGGGGCGCATCTTGACCCTACCCTTCCCGGGAGCGCGGGCGTCCCCGCCCGCTTCTTCCCTGGGACGATCTTCGCGAGTCCGAAACGAGGCAGGTCGGACATGGGACTCGCGGAACTCGTTCATCCGGGGAATCCGTCGATCCGAGGCGGGCGAGGACACCCGCGGCCCCGGGAGAGGCGCATTACCAAAGAAACGACTGGCTGGATGCAACGGCCCTGTCATCCCGCAGGAGGGTGGCCCGCCAGGCGGTCACATCGCCCACCTGCTGCCGGGCCGCTTCCTCCAGTTGGATCCGGGTCCATCGGGCACCCCACCGGGGTGGATTCACCGGGATGCTGAGCACCACGGAATTGGTGCTGCCGACTCCCACAGTGGAGTTGGTTGAGACGGATGAACCCCTCAGTTCCAATCGGAGTTCCAGCGGGGTTGTCCCCGTCCGCGGCGCGCTCCAGTGGACATCGAACCGCATTCCTCCGACCAGCGTCGGCTTCGAACGGAGGTGGGCTTGGTAGGCGTCGCGCTCGTACAGGCTGGGATGCAGGGATGCCCGACCTTCGCGGTCGAGCAGGGAGGGAAGGACCTTCCGAATCTGGGCATCCGCGGCCCATGCGGCGGAGGAAGCCCACACGGCGATCAAGGCGATCCGGACGAGGCGGGAGAGACGTCCCATGGGATCAAACGTCAGAAGCCGCGCGTCGGGATTTGCAGGAGCGCCGGGCGAGGCTCCATCCGTACCGCTGCCGGGCGCTGGGGGGCGACCGGACCGATCGGTCCCAGATTCGCCGAGGGGGCGCGGTCGGCCAGGATTCCGGACGGTTTGGCCGGACCGGAGGCAGCGAACGGATTCCCGAAAAGGTTTGCGCCGGCCGCGGGCGCTTCAGGGCCGGCGAGCAGGGATTGGAACTGCTGTGACCGCGAGGGGGTGGTGGTCGATAGCCCCAGGCTGTTCAAGGTGGCGCCGGCACCGGCAGGCCCGGCAGTGGCCGCCGCCCCGGTCAGCAGTCGATCGAACATGGCATTCCGCTCGTCCATCGCCGTTCGGCGGCTGTCATCCAGGATCGATCGCCCGGGATTCGAAAACGGACCGGATTCGCTGAAAACTTCCTTTCCGCTGCGGGAAACGTCGCTGCCTTTGCCATTGAGGGGGCCGGTGGCGTCCCCGGTCCAGCTCCGGAAGGGGACGGCACGGCCTGCCTCTCCCGTTCCTCCGCCTTGGCCTTCGGTTCCTTCGGGATTCTCAGCGGAGCTCAGGCCCGTCTGG
Source organism: Verrucomicrobiota bacterium (assembly GCA_041688515.1). Taxonomy (GTDB): domain Bacteria; phylum Verrucomicrobiota; class Verrucomicrobiia; order Limisphaerales; family UBA9464; genus UBA6176. Next base: position 938 of record JBDNHZ010000403.1, on the reverse strand, counting down.
TTCTGGGAGGAATTGCTTCGTTGACCCGAATTTTCGGTCCCGCCGGGGGAGGGATCCGTCGCGCGCAGGTAGCGGTCGCCTGCTCCGGGAAGGGCAAAGCTGCCTGCAGGTTGACTGAACCGGGGCGTGTCATCGGTTTGCTTGTCCCGGATCTGTCCCTGGCTGTTGATCTGTGCGGCATTCTCCAGCAGCCAGTTCCGACGCTTGTCGAGTTGCTGGCCCAATCGCTTCTGGGTCAGGGGATCCAGACCCGGACGGGCCGGAGGAACGACCGGCATCGGTTGGAAGCCTCCCGGCGTGGAAAAGCTCCCCGCGCCGTTCGGATTCAAGACGCGGTCCAAAATGGGATCAATGGAGGGCGTGGGAGCGACAACCTTGGGGCGTTCCTTCGACGGGGCACTTTCGACCATTTTCTCACCCGCAACCGCCGTCGTCAGCACGCTGGCGGTCAGCACGGCACCCAGCCAGGGGGCGAGGCATCGGCTCAGGGGGTCGCAGCGGAAAGACATCACTTCAAGGGTGCTAACCTAGTGACGGCCTGCCGTCAAAGGAAAGGTCCGCGCGGACGGAGGAGGCGCATCTTGACACTGCCCCCGCCCGACTGGGATCCGCCTCTTCACGTCGGCAGCTACCGAGGTTTGTGTCGCCGACCAACTGATCGGGGGTAGTATCAAAATGCGCCCCGCAGGCCGACAACGTGGACCAAGGATTGGCGGCGAGTCCCCCCAGCGGTGCGGCATTCATCCCAACCGTTGTCTCAAGGTGGCGGCGACCGCGAGGAAGGCCTTGGCGGCCGGGTGCTCGGGTTGACCGATGACGATGGGAACCCCTTGGTCGCCTCCCTCGCGGATGCGCTGATCCAAGGGGATCTCGCCGAGGAAGGGAAACCCGCGGCGCTCGGCTTCCCTCCGGCCGCCCCCTTGGCCGAAGAGGAAGTG
>JBDNHZ010000402.1:0-26525 GCA_041688515.1 Verrucomicrobiota bacterium | reverse complement strand
TGGCTCTGGGACGGGGAATTCCTTCCGGTTGCTGGGCGCTCCTCCTGGCCATGATCCCGGTGGGTCTGATTGCGGACGAACCCGCCAAACCTGCACCCAAACCGGTGCCGCCGGGAATCCGGTTGGTTCAACCCCTCGGCATCGAAGCGGGCAAGCCCACCAAGTTGCGGGTGCGCGGGCAGTTCTTTGACGGCGTGACCGCCATGTGGGTGCAGAACGGCGACGTGAAGATTCCGGTCAAGGTCGGCACCGCCGTCGAGGCCAAGGCAGTGACCGGATTCGACGCCGGGCGGATGGGTGACCGTCAGTTCGAAGTCGAGTTGACCCTCCCGGCAGAGGCGCTTCCCGGGACCAACACCGTGCTGATGATCACTGGCCCGGCCGGAGAGTCGTCGCCGTTTCCGCTGCTGATCCTGCCGACGGGGACGGTCACCGGCGAAAAGGAACCCAACGACGGCTTCCGGGCGGCTCCGGGCGCCACGCTCCCGATCCGTCTCCGGGGAGCCATGGAAGCGAAGGGAGATGTGGACGTGTTCCGGGTGGAATTGAAGGCCGGAAAGACGTTTCGCGCGGAAGTGATGGCAGCCCGATGGAAGTCCACCCTCGACGCGATGCTGACGGTCTATGACGCCCGCTACGCCGTGATCGCGTCCGTCGATGATGTGTTGGGCCGGGATCCGGTGGTGGAGTTCGAGGTCAAGGATTCGGGGGAGTACTTCGTGGCAGTCAGCTACGCCAATGACCTGGCCGCCTCGACGCACGAGTACATCCTGTCGATGGAGGAGAAATAGCCGGATGCACCCGCTCGCCCGAGTCATGAATCGTGCCCTCGCCCTGCTGATGCTGACGACGACGATCCCGCTGCTGAAAGCCGCACCGGTGTCGTATCACCGAGAGGTCGCGCCGCTCCTGCAACGTCACTGCTACGGGTGTCATCATCCGGGCAAGCTCAAGGGCGATGTCGATCTCACCCAGGTGCCGCTGTTGCGGAAGGGGGGAAAACACGGAGCGTCGGTCGTCCCCGGTGAACCCGGGACCAGTGTCCTGATCACTGAGATCAGCGGGCCGGATCCGGCCATGCCCAAGGACGGCGAACGGCTTTCTGCCGGCCAGGTGGAGTTGCTCGAACGCTGGATCCGTGAAGGGGCCAACGATGATTCGCCACCCCCGCCTCCCCCTCGTACCGAGCCCCCGGATTACCTGGCTCCGCCCGTTCTCGGCGCGATGGACTTCTCTGCGGATGGCCGGCGCTTCGCCGTGGGCGGGTACCAGGAGGTTCTGCTGTTCGACGCCGCATCGCTGGTTCGGATCGCCCGATGGATCGGCGCTCCGGCGCGCATTGATGCCCTGCGTTTCTCCCCGGACTCCCGTCGCTTGGCCGTGGTCGGCGGGGATCCCGGAGTGCGTGGGGAAGTCCAGGTGTGGGAGGTGGAGAGCGGGCGTCCCCTGGTGCGCGTGGCTCCGGCCGAGGACAGCCTGTTCGGCGTGGATTGGTCGCCCGATGGACTGCGGTTGAGTTGCGGCGGGGCCGACCGGACCGTGCGGGTTTTTCAGGCGTCCGACGGACGCGAGTTGCTCCGGGCACCGGCCCATTCGGACTGGGTGATGGGTGCCGTGTTCGTGAAGGGCGGGGAGCAGTTGGTTTCCGGCGGACGCGACCGTTCGCTCCGATTGCTGGACGCGAGTTCGGGTCGGCTCCTGGACGTTTTGAACCGCGAGACCGAGCCGGTCGTCCGGTTGGCGCGTCAACCGGGGCAGGAACGCGTGGCCTTCGCCGGGGGCGATTCCCGGGCGCGCATCTACAAGGCGGAAGTGAAGCCGACGAGCACGGACCTGGGGAAGGATCACAACTTTGTGCGCGAGTTCGATTCCTACGGCGACGGAACGACCGCCATCGCTTTCAGCGCTGATGGAGTCCTCCTCGCTTACGCCGGGGTTCCAGCCGATGAAGTCCGGGTTCAGGATGCCGCCAGCGGCAAGCGCGTGGCCACGGTGCGCGGACATGCCGGTGCGGTGTTCGGTCTGGCGTTTTCCGCCGATGCAAAGCGACTGGTGACCGCCGGGTTCGAGGGACGCCTCCGGGTCTTCGAGGTTCCCTCGGGCAAGATGCTGACGAATTTTTGTCCGGTCGAGATCACCGCGACGGCCGGGCTCAAAAAGTAAGGAGAATCCATGTCCCATCCCAAGACGGGTCAGATGGGTTGGCGCTCACTCCGATCCGCGAAGGGGCCAGGCGGGCGATTCGTGGTGATCCGCGATCCGGCGGGGGCCGTCTCCGCGCTGTACCAAGCCGTTTAGCCTGGAAGCAGCCGTTCATTCATTCACCGATTTCACAGATGATCTAGGAGTCGGAAAGGGTCCCAGTTGGTCTTCGAAAAGAGCTGCCCGAATGGGTCGGTGCCTGCGTCTCAGTCGCTCTCCTTCTGTGTCATCGGTGTCATCTGTGGATGAAACCGTCTTCTTCAGGTTTAGCGGTCAAGGTTGCCCAGTCGTCGCAGAAGCGGCTCCAGTGTCCTCCAGGCGTTGCTGGCGACCAGGTCGTGTCCGGTCGGGGTCGGGTGGATGAGGTCGGGTTGGTTCATCTCCGGAAGACCGCCGACGCCCTCGAGGAGGTGCGGGATGAGCTGCAGCTTTTCGGCCGTGGCCACCTCCGGGAACAGCTTCTGGAAGGCCTCGGAAAACTCCCGTCCCATCGAAGGCGGCATCTGCATTCCCGCGAGGACGATGGTGGTTCCGGGAGATTTTTCACGGGTCTTGCGGACGATCCCGACCAGGTTGGATCGGGTGGAGATCGGAGTGATCCCGCGGAGACCGTCGTTGCCCCCGAGCTCGATCAACAGGACCTCGACGGGCTGGCGCAGGATCCAGTCGACGCGGCGGAGGCCTCCCGCGGTGGTGTCGCCGGACACCCCCGCATTGACGACGGTGAAGGGAAGTTGAACCTGTCGGATGCGGGCTTGAAGCCGGTCGGGCCAGGATTCGCCGGCATTTACGCCGTAGCCGGCGGCCAAGGAATCACCGAGGACCACCAATCGTCGCGCGGGCGCATTGGTGGATTCAGCGGCGGAGACGAGCAGGCTCGTTCCGACGAGAAGCAGGAGGGAAAAAAACCGCATGCGGCAGCTTCCGTCGTGGGAGCGGATCCGTCAAAGGGCGCGGCCTGATTTGCAACGGGTCGAACCGGACTTGGATTCATTAGAGCCCGCTTGCGTTGAGAGAGCGGTACGGCAACCCTGATTTCATGCAAGAGATCACGTTCACCGTGGACGTCTGAGGCGAAACCGGTGGCTACGTGGCGCGATGGGATGATTCACCCGATCGGGGCGGCATTGCCACGCAGGGCGACACGGTCACCGAACTGGAAGCGATGGTTGCAGACGCGGTGGGGGCTATTTTCCGGCCGGCCAGCGCCCATCACGCGTCCGGCTGCATTTTGTGGAGGATCCGGTCCTCTCCCTTAAGTGAAAATGCCGCGGGATGTCTCTGGAGCCGAAGCCGCCCGGGCGTTGCAACGTCTGGGTTGAGTGGTGCAGCGGCAGACCCGTCACAGGCGGGCCACGAGCAGTTCGCGTTGGAAGATCATTTCCTTGGGGAGGAAGGAGTAGAGCTTCATGAAAAGTTCGTCCTGGGAGAGGACTTCGCGGCGCCACTCCTCCAGATTGATGTTCTGGAGGCTCTCGAAGTCTTCGGTGGTGAAAGACTCCATTTCTTCGAGGTCGAAGTCCTGAGTGCGGGGGACCCAACCCAGGGGCGTTTCCCAGGCTCCGACCCGGCCGTGGGCGCGATCGATCACCCACTTGAGGACGCGCATGTTCTCGCCGAAGCCGGGCCAGAGGAAGCGGCCGTCCGGGCTCTTGCGGAACCAGTTCACCTGGAAAATCCGGGGGGGCAGCTTGATCTTCTTACGGAGGTTCAGCCAATGGCGGAAGTACCAACCCATGTTGTATCCACAGAACGGCAGCATGGCCATGGGATCGCGCCGGACCTGTCCGACCGTTCCCGCGGCGGCAGCGGTGGTCTCGGAGCCCATGGTGGCACCGATATAGACCCCGTGGACCCAGTTGAACGCCTCACAGACCAGCGGCAGGGTCGAGGCCCGGCGTCCGCCAAAGATGATGGCCGAGATGGGAACGCCGGCGGGATCGTTGACCTCGGCGGCCAGCGACGGGTTGTTGGCCATGGGCGCGGTGAAACGGGAGTTGGGATGGGCGGCTTTCTCCTTGGACGCCGGAGTCCAGGGTCGGCCCTGCCAGTCGAGGCATTCCGCAGGAGGCGGATCATCGTGCCCTTCCCACCAGACGGTGCCATCGGGCTTGAGAGCGACGTTGGTGAAGATCGTGTCCCGCGAAAGCGTGGCCATGGCGTTGGGATTGGTGCTCCCGTTGGTGCCGGGGGCGACCCCGAAGTAGCCGTTCTCCGGATTGATGGCCCACAACCGGCCGTCGGCACCGGGATACATCCAGGCGATGTCGTCGCCGACCGTCCAGATCTTCCATCCCTGATAGGAGGTCGGGGGGACCAGCATGGCGAAGTTGGTCTTGCCGCAGGCGGAGGGGAAGGCGGCGGCGACGAAGGTCTTTTCGCCCTCCGGGGACTCGACCCCGAGGATGAGCATGTGCTCGGCGAGCCAGCCTTCGCGTCGGCCGAGATAGGAACCGATGCGGAGCGCGAGGCACTTCTTGCCGAGGAGCACGTTTCCGCCGTAGCCGGACCCGACCGAGATGATGCGGTTGTCCTGGGGGAAGTGGCAGACGAAGCGGCGATCGGGATGCACATCCAGCAGGCAATGGAGCCCGCGGTTGAAATCGTCTGAATCCTTGAGCTGATCCCAGGCCGGGTCGCCCATGCGGGTCATGATCCGCATGTTGAGGACGACGTAGAGGGAGTCGGTCAACTCGACGCCGACCTTGGCGAGGGGAGATCCCGGCGGCCCCATGAGATAAGGCACGACATACAGGGTGCGGCCCTTCATGGCACCGCGCGTGAGTTCCTCCATCCGTCGGTACATGGCGCGCGGTTCGGCCCAGTTGTTGGTGGGGCCGGCTTCCTCCTCGGTCGACGTGCAGATGTAGGTCAGTTGTTCGACCCGGGCGACGTCGTTGGGATTGGAGCGGTGGTAGTAGCTCCGGGGATGCTTTTCCGGGTTGAGCTGGAGCAGGATTCCCTCGTTGACCGCCTGTTTGTAGAGCCGCTCGCTCTCCGCCTCGGATCCGTCGCACCAGACGACGCGGTCAGGCTGACAGAGGCGGACCTGTTCCTGAACCCAGGACAGGACGTGGAGGTTGGTGGTATGCGAGGACATGTCAGAATCGGTAATGCGGTGCGCCGTGATCGGGTCGCGTTGCGCACATGCGCTTAAAAGTCCAGACCAACACGGCACGGGTCAAGCATCTGGCCCGGAAACAGTGTGTTCCTGACCGCTTCCCAGGTCTGTTCCCCGCTTGCCCGGGACCGCACCGGGGTTGTCCCGGCGGGGAACAGGCGCGGCAAGGATGGGGATATGGGCGGCAACGGTTGGTTGGCAGGATCCGCGGGCGATGCCAACCGTCTCCGGGCATGAATGCAGTCGCTGCCCCGCCGGTTGGCCAACGACAAAAGACTTATCAGTTCGTTCAGGTGGTGGTCTCACCCCGCGCCGGAGGACTGTCGGTCCGCCTCAATCTGAACCCGGACGGACGCTGCAATTTCGACTGTGTGTACTGCGATGTCCGGCGGACCCTTCTCTGTGGGGCCGCGGCCGCTCCGGATGTGAAGGTCATGCTGGGGGAGCTCGAAGAGGTACTGGATCTGATCCAGGCCGGGCAGGGCGAAGAACTCGCCGGGTGCGCCGGGGCTCCGCGGGATTGCCTGCGTTTGGGGCATGTGGCCCTGAGCGGCAATGGTGAGCCCACGCTGTGCCCGGTTTTTGAAGAGGTGGTCGAAGCCGTCATGCATCTGCGCGCGCAGGGTCGCCACGGCTTCTTCAAGGTCGCGCTGATCACCAACAGCACGGGATTGCTCGAACCGCACGTCCGCCGGGGACTCCGGCTTCTGACCGCCCAGGATGAAGTCTGGGCCAAGCTCGATGCGGGTTCCGAGGGATGGTTTCGGCAGGTCAACCAGACCGAGATGCCCTTCGTGGAACTGCTGCAAACCTTGCAGCGCTTCGCCCAGAGCCGCGAAGTGATCCTCCAGAGTCTCTTCCCCCGCATTCAGGGCCGCGCCATCCCCTTGGCTGAACAGGATGCCTTCGCCGCCCGGGTCGATGAGTTGCGACGGAATGGGGCCCGGATCGCCTCGGTCCAAGTTTACTCCGCCAGTCGGCCCCCGGTCTCCACCCGATGCGGACATGCCACCCTGGCGGAGCTCTCCGGGATCGCGCGACGGGTGAAGGACACGACCGGATTGCCCACGACGGTCTTTTAGAGGAGCGGCCCAAGGGTTAGCGACCGGACTGCCTCCGCTCGTTCATCCAACGTTCGATCACCGGTGCCATTTCCGGAAACCGGAACGGCAATGCCTCGTGATTGGAGCCGTCCAGGACCCAGAGTCGGCTGCCCGGACGACTGGCATTCTGAAGGGCTTCCACCGCGGCAGGCGGTGCGATGACGTCGTGCCCGCCGGCCAGGAACAAGGCCGAGATGGGTCGTCGCCCAAGCACGGTCAGGGTGTCGAGTTCCTCTGCTGGTACTCCCAGGATCTCGGGGAAGCGCCGGACGCCGGCGCGAATCCAGGCCGCCGGGAGCCAGGGAGCGAAATCGGCCCGAAGATTCTCGATGGCATTTCCCAGGTGGGAATACGGGGCGATGGCGACGGCCGAATCCAACCTGGGATCGGCACTCGCCCAGCGCAGCGCCAGCGTCGCTCCGTAGGACACGCCCAGCACCACGACCGGGTCCGGTGCCCGGCCGGTACTTTGAAGATGGGTCAGGAGGGCACTCAACTCCCGTTCCTCCATTGGACCAAACGAGAGGGAATCCCCGGAAGATCGACCGTGCCCGCGAAGATCCAGCAGCACCGATTGCCAACCCCGTTCGCCCAGCCAGAAGGCCCATGGCAGCATGGTCTCATGGTCGAGCCCATAACCGTGCAGCAGGACGACGGTGCCGTGGGGACGGGCAAGGCTGGGAGTCGCCGGGATGGCCCGGTGAAAATCGAACGCGGCTTTCTCGCGCCCGTTCTGGATCCAGTGGGTGGCGGTGATGGTGAGTTGGTAGTCGGCCGGCGGGACCACGCGAAAGACGAGGCGCGCCGGATCCGAGGCGAAGCGCTGGATGAAGGCGCTGGACGGGGAGGGGTTGGTTTCGAAGGGGAAATGTCCCCCCGGCAGGACGCGGCCGAGGGCGAAGGTACGATCCCAGGGGGCCAGCAGGGCCTCGAGCTGGAGTTGGTCGGTGATCCGGGGTTGGTAGCCAAGATAGACCCGCGGTTCGGGAGCGAACCACGTCGGGTAGGAATTCGGTGCCTTCAACAGTCCGTTGGCGACAAAGCGCGACGGGCTGCAACCCGCGAACAAAAAGGCTGCCAGCAGCCACCACGCCGTGCCCTGACTGATGTTCCGCATGGCAGGAGGGCATACGGGGCCACGTGGGAGAATGAAACGGGAAACTGCCGGGTTGATGCGGGGGGTGGAGTGGGATAGGGAACGCCAGTGCACCGTCTGGGGATGATCTGGGTTGCTGTGGCGAGCCTTGGGCTGGCAACGAAGTCCGCGGGGGGAGCCGATCCGCAACCGCCGTGGCGGTTATCCCGCGCGTTGGATCTGCCGCCGTGGCTGGAGATCTCCGGTGAGCAACGGACCCGATACGAAACGCTGGACGGTCAGTTCCGTGCGGGACGCAATGGGGGTGATCAGGCGTTGACCTTCCGGACTTCCTTGATGGCGCAGTTGAAGGCCGAGTCGGGCCGGATCGTGACCGAGTTGCTCGATGCCCGGCAGTTCCTTTCAGATGAGGGTTCCCCCATCGATGCCACGATGGTCAACGCCTTCGACGTGCTCCAGGCGCACGTGCGCTGGGATGCCGGCGACCTGATCCCGGGCGGGACCAACACCGTCCGGTTCGGTCGGGAAACGCTGGATCTGGGGAACCGACGCCTGATCGCCCGGAACGCGTTTCGGAACACGATCAATTCGTTCACCGGGGTCGATTGGCTGTGGCAGGCGGACAACGGAGCGTGGGTTCGGGCGTTCTATCTCCTGCCGGTGCGCCGATTGCCGGACGACGTGGATTCACTGCTCGACAACGACATCGCGGCGGATACCCAGTCTTTCGATCAGCAGTTCTGGGGCGTGTACGCCGATGCGGGCAAACTTCCGCTGACGCTCCATCTCGAAGGCTACTACTTGCGGTTGCAGGAAGAGGCGACCGATTTCCTGCGGCGACGGCATCTCCACACGCCAGGAATGCGCCTGTACCGGCAGCCCGCTCCCGGCGAGTGGGATGTGGAGGTCGAAAGCACGCTTCAGTTCGGATCGTCCCAGGTGCGCGCTGGAACCGGCCAACCGCATCTCGATCACCTGGCCCATCATCAGCATGCGACGCTGGGTTATACCCTGGATCTCGCCTGGCGTCCGCGCGCCGCGATTCGTTACGATTACGCCTCGGGCGACGCCGATCCCAACGACGGGAGCAATGGCCGGTTCGACACCCTCTTCGGGGCACGGCGCTTTGAGTTTGGTCCGACCGGCATCTACGGCGCCGTCGGCCGGGCCAACCTGAATTCGCCCGAATACTCCCTCTCTGTGCGACCCCGACGGAATTTGGAGGTCAGTTTTTCCCACCGGTTCCTGTGGTTGGCCGAGGCGCGGGATTCCTGGACGGCAGCCGGAGTCCGGGACACCCGCGGCGCGTCGGGTACCGAATTGGGGCAGCAACTGGAGTTTCGGGCCCGATGGGATCTTCTTCCGGGAAACGTTCGGGTGGATACGGGGGTGACGCACCTGTTCGCCGGGGACTTTCAGCGCACGGCCCCGAACTCCACTCGCGAAGGTGACGTGAATTTCGCCTACCTGGAGTTGACCTTGCAGTTTTGAACCGGGCGCAGGCCTCGACACAACACTCTTGCCAGTTGGAACCCAATCGTGGTCATAAAGGGGTCCGCCGGCGGCTGAGTCCGATTGAACCGGTTGCGGTGTGCTCGAGAGGGGCATCCCGGGGAGACCAAGGCGCTCATCTCTACCTAATCCAGTGAAATCAGACCCGAAGCAGCCTTCCGGCCCCGAGCGCAAGAAACGTTCGGTGGTGCGACCCTCTGCCCTTCAGGCGGCGGGCATGAAACGGACGCGCGAGGAGCATGCAAGTGAGTTGGCGGAAGACTACGTCGAGGCCATCGCGGATCTGGGGGCTTCGGAAGGGGAAGCCCGGGTGGTGGATCTGGCCCGCCGCCTGGGAGTCACCCATGTCACCGTCAACCGGACGGTGGCCCGCCTGCGACAGGCCGGGCTCGTCACCTCCCAACCTTACCGGGCCATCTTCCTGACGGCGGAGGGACAGGCCCTGGCTACCCTGTGCAAGCGGCGCCATGAGATCGTCGTGGCTTTCCTGCTCAGCCTCGGGATTCCAGAGACGGTGGCAGCCATGGACTCCGAGGGGATCGAGCATCACGTCAGTCCCGAAACGCTCCAGGCGTTTGAACGATGGCTCAAACGGGCCAACTGCTGACGGGGAAGACCGGGAGAGGGAGGCGGGCGAGGAAACCGTTCACCGGCGCGCCGTGGCCGCGCCTAAGGTTCCGCCGCCATCTCGAATTTCAGGACTCCGCCGGAGGCGATCTCGGAATGCCGGATCCATCGTCGGTCCAATGGCACCCCCCGGAGCGACACCGAGCGGACGTACACGTTCGCGGGAGCCTGATTCTCCGCGACGATGATCAGGGGTTGATCCCTGAGACGGACCTCGGCCCGGGAAAAGAGCGGCGAGCCCAGTTGGTAACGCTCTGACCCTGCCACCGGATAAAGGCCGAGCGCGCTCAACACGTACCAGGCGGAGAGGGTGGCGCCGTCGTCATTGCCATCCAGGCCGGCGTACCCCGTGCCGTATTTGTTCGCCAGGATCCAACGCACCCATTTCTGGGTCAGGTCGGGTCGACCGGCGTCGTTGAAGAGGTAGGCGGCATGGATGTCGGGTTGGTTGCCGTGCCAGTAGTGGGAGCCGGGCGTCCAGTCGCCCAGCGGCCGATCCGACTTGCGGAAGAAGTCGTCCAGTTCCGACACGAACGCCTCACGCGACGGGAAGAGGGAAACCAGACCGGGCGCATCGTGTGGCGCGCACCACCGCCACTGCCGGGCGCTGCCTTCCACGTAGTCGCGGGTGAGTTTCCCCTCGCGATCGAGGTAGGTGAGGAGGAGTGGTTTGAACGGCACGGCAAACCCGCCCGCGGTATCCCGGGGTTGGAAATGGAGCGTCTCCGGATTCCACAGTTTGCGGTAGGACTGTCCGTGTTCCCGGAAGAGCTTCGCATCGTCCGTGTGTCCCAGGGCCTCCGCCAGCAACGAGATGGAATGGTCCGCCCAGGCGTACTCCAGGGTGCGCGCCACCGATCGATCCACGCGATCGGTCGGGCAGTAGCCGTACTCCAGATAATCTTTGATTCCACCCCGGCCCGAGAAGGCCGCGCCTGGCGGCGCCGGACCCAACGCCGTCCGGCGCATCGCCTGATAGGCCGCCTCCACATCGAAGTCGCGCACCCCCCGCAGCCACGAGTCCGCGAGAACGATGTCGGCGGGCGTGCCGAACATCGAATTGGCGTAGCCATGCCCGGAGGGCCAGCGCGGCAGCCATCCGCCGTCCGCACTCATCTGCACCAGCGATCGACAGAGGTCGCGCTGTTCGTCCGGGGCGATCAGGCAAAGCAGGGGATGGACCGTGCGGAACGTGTCCCAGAGCGAGAGATCGGTGAAGTAATTGAAGCCCTCCACCCGATGCACCTGATGGTCCAGCCCGACGTAGCGGCCGTCGGCGTCGTTGAAGAGGGTGGGCATCTGGAACACGCGTCCGAGCGCAGTGTAAAAGACGCGCCGCTGATCTTCGGTGCCGCCTTCCACCTGAGCCGATCCGAGCTGCTGTTCCCACGCGCGCTGGGTCTGCCCGAGGACCGCGTCGAAGTCCTTGTCGCCGATCTCCGCCTCCAGGTTGATCCGGGCGTTCGCAGGGCTGACGTGCGAGATCGCCACCTGAAGCCCGATGGTCTGGGCAGATTCTGTCGCAGCGAAGGCGAGATCCACGCCGGCCGCGTCTCCTTCGGCTTCGCCCCGGTCGGCAACCAGGGTGCCGTCGTTCCAGGTGCTGTATCCGGCAAAGGCTCGATCGCAGCGCGCCACGAAATGGACCGTGAGCCCGCCGTAGCGACCGGCGAAGGTGCCGAAGGTGTGCACCGATCCTTCGAGTTCCCGTCCACCCGACAGGACCCGGACCTTCGCAGCCTGGCTGCGGCGTCCGCCCAGGGCATTGGCCACGTCGAGAATCAGATGGGGAGTTCGGCCGGCATCGAACGTATATCGATGGACCCCCACGCGGCGGGTCGCGGTCAGTTCGGCCAGAACTCCCGGGCCAGGCAGTCGGACGGCGTAATACCCCGGAAAGGCACGTTCGTCCCGATGCGAGAAGGTCTCTGTCTGGCCCGACGCCCGACGCTTCAGCGAGGTGGGTTCCGCAGCGGGCAGAACCAGGAAATGGCCGCCGTCCGTGGCTCCGGTCCCGTTGAGCCGGGTATGGCTGAAGCCCAGCAACTGTTCGTCCCCGTAAAAGTATCCGGAAGTGTTGAGCGCCCGGCGGTGGAAGATCAGCGAGGTGGTTTCGGGGCCCAATCGGACCATGCCGAGAGGGGCCATCGCCCCGGGGAAATTGTTGCCGCACATCCAGGGGAAACCTCCGGTGCCGACGAACGGATCCATCCAGCGCCCGAGTTCACCGGGGGCGACGGGAGTTTGCAGCGTGCCGGGACCGGCACCGACAATGGACCGGTACTTCAACAGCCATCCGCCAACGAAGATTCCAGCCAGAACCAGAACCGCCGCCGTCAGCGCGAGGATCCACTTCAGCAGGAGCCACGCTCGGCTCGGCTTGCCACCGGTCCTCATGGCTGGCCGAGGAGCGTCGTCGCCGACAGGAGCAATGCGAGCAGCCATCCACACCGGGCGTATCCGCGCGCATCCCGCAACGCGGGCGAGGACGTCCGCAGTCCCAGGGGTCGCTGCGCGCTTCCGGGAGGGCTCGCAGAATCAGGTCGTGAAGTCAGGGGGCGCATGAGTCGGACGGGCTTGGGCCAAGGAGGGATGGAAGATTTGATGGCCGTTGTGAACCCGCACGCCCAGTGCGGCAATGGATTTTTCGGGGCAGGGCTTCAGTGCGGGCACCGCTTGCCACGGTCCCCATGCGCACCGTGGATTCTCGGGCCTTGCCGGGAAAATCCTGGGAGCGCGGTCCCGCATGGCGGGACCGCTCGGACTTGGGGTGCAAGGCAGCGGGCGAGGACGCCCGCGCTCCCAGGAGGTCCAGGGTCAAGATGCGCCGCTTCAGTGGCCGCACTTCCCGCCGGCGACGTGGACCGGACTCCCGCATTCGCAGGGGGGGCCATCGACGTAGCGCATCCGGACGTCATCCTTCCGGATCTCCAGTCGCGTGTGGCTGACGGTCATCGCGTCGTCGCGATGCATGCAGATCGAGTACGGTCCTGCCTCCGGTTCATGGGTGGAATACATCCGCTGAAGCCAGGCTTCGCTTCCGGCATCCGCCTCCGTTTCGTGGCGGCGAAAGCAGGCCTCCCGCAACCGTTGCGCCTCCACTTCGTCCTTCGCCGACGAGATCCAATGCCGCAGTTGCCATCCCCAGTTGATCGCTTCCAGCAGGGTGCCGTCCCAGCGCCATTCCCGGACGATCGGCGATTCCGATGCCTGAAAGAATCCCACCAACCGGAAGGGTTGCATCCGCCCGAGTTGCAGTCGGCTCAGGATCGCACCGGCGGATTCGGGCCCGTCGGCTTCGAGCAGGGCAGGGACCACGACGCCGCGCGAGATCGGGTGCGCGAGGATCCGGGTTGGAGCAGAATACCAATTGAGCAATGCGCAGGAGTTCCCAGGATCGTTCAGTCCGATCCACGCGCCTCCGCCGGGCTCGTGGGGGAAGAGGGCGCGGCGATCCCCAAGCCGATGCCAGTTGGGCGGGAGCGCCCGTGCCCGCGATCTCTGCTCGTCGCGATTCATTGCCAACAGATATCCGGTGGCGTGGGGGGAAAAGGTCAGGGTGCACATGGTGGATCGGAGGCGGCGCTCAATCCGACTTCGGGTAGGTCCGGATGCTGGCGCGCGCGCGCCGCCAGGCCCGGAAGAGGGTCTGGAGGGAGTCAGGAGGATGGCCCCGGGCCCGGTTGGCAGCGCCGATGGCAAAGACCAGGTCCCACTGTTTGAACAGCGTGGCGTAGGCCTGACGCAGCGGGGTGCGCGCGTCGTAGATGCTGGTGGCTTCGGCAGCCGCGCCGTTGAGTTCGAGGATCTGGAATCCTTGTCCCGCGCGGAGATCTTCTTCGTTCGAATAGCGGAGGTCGTAGCGCCCGATGTAGAAGCCGGGGACGCGCCGCGAAATGGCATCGATGCAGGCTGCGAGCGCGTCGGTATGGAGGCGGTGGCCATCCCGGAAGATGCAACCCTGCGCGTGGTTCCCCGCTTCGACCAGCCGCAGTGGGACTCCGGGAGCCAGGACCTCGCCGCGCCGCGTTTCAAACCGGCGGAGGTAGATGTCCGCGATCAACCGTGCCCGGTCATCTCGCAGGATCAGTTCCTCCACCGTGCTGCTTCCGTCCCCGACGATCTCGGGGAAGATCTTTTCGGTGATGGCGAAGATCCGACCGTGGTCCTCATGCGGAAACCGGTAGTAGAAGACTCCCGCCTCGCACGGGCCGGGCACGTAGCGTTGGACGACCAACCTTGCGTCGGTCGAAGCGAGGTACTCGTCGGCGGCCGAAGCATCTCGCACGAGCCTCACGCCCACCCCGCGCTGGCCGACATCCGGCTTCAGGATGTAGGGCCAGGCGATGTCGTGGATCTCGATCAGTTGACCCAGCGCCACGCGTCGCTGGTGCGCGGGTCCTTCGGGGAGCAACCAGGCTTCGGCGGTGAATTCGGGACTGGTCCTTTGGAGATCGAGCAGTGTGACGAACTTGGATTCGCCGACCATTCCGCCCGTGGTCATGCCGGGGTTGGCAGAAGTGGGCAGGGTCCATCCACGGTACTGGATGGACAGTTGAAAATAGCGGGCAATAACCGGGAGGTAGAACAGCCAGGCCGGCCAGAATTCCCACTGCGCCCAGCGTTGCCGGCGTCCGACCCAGGTCGCGGAACGCCAGACCATGCGTGCGGCCAACCAGGCCGCAAACACCGCCAGCGGCAGGATCCAGAGGTGGTCCGGCCGCCGTTGAAGCCAATCTTCGATGGTGGGGGCGGCCATCTGGGCGATGGCAAAGATGGCCGCGGTCCAGACGGCAACGGCAACGGCGGTGACGAGGCAGAAGCGGAGCAGGGAAACCCGGAGGAATCCGGCGGCGAGGTAGGTCGGCAGCCGCGTTCCGGGGATCACCCGGCTCAGGACCAGGAGCCAAAGTCCGCGCCGGGCAAACCAGACTTCGCTCCGCTCCACCGCCTCGGGAGACGCCAACCGCCGACCCAGGCCGGTGGCCAATAGCGGGCGCCCCAGCCATCGCGCCGCCAGATACAGCGCCACGTCGCCCAGCCAGATCCCGAAAAAGCAGGCAAGGAACGCCGTGACCGGATGGATCCGCCCCCCGGCGGCCAGCAAGGCGGCGGTGATGGTCGGCACGTCCTCCTGCACCCAGGTGGCCGCGGCAATGGCCCATCCTTGCGGCAAGGACAGCCCGACGCCCGCCTGCATTTCCGGGGTCATCGCGGGCCGGGTGTCAGAGCGGTTCCAGCGCGACGAAGGGAGGCTGTCGTCGAGGGAGCCAGGCCAAATCCTGGGGGCATTTGAATGCCTTGCAGGCCGGCGATGACCGAAATCAGGGCGTAGTGATGAACCCCATGGATGATCGCATACACCAGTTCCCGTCCCAGGGTTGAACCGGTCACGGGCGCAGCACCGGCGTGATCGCTGACCTCGCACCGCGTCTCCACCCGGGCCGAGAGCATCGATGCCGACCAATCCGCCAGACCTGCGCGAATTGCCAGAGTCGCACGGATGGCAAAGGCCGGATCCGATTCGATCCGGGCATCCCGGGCCCGGCAATCGAAGTCGACCAGGCCATCGCCAGGACCGCGCAGCAAGCTGGCGAAGTGATCCAGGCAATGGCGGTAGTGGTTTCCAATGGATCCATTGAGCACGGCAGGAATGCGTCTGGCATAAATCCCCGGGGACAGACTCCCGAGGAATAGCCCGCCCTGGGACAGCAGCGCGTCGGCCGCCACTAGGATCCGTTGGCCATGGATCTCGGCTTCGCCTTGGGTATTTTCGCAGTCGGTGGGGGTGGGATCAGCAATCATGCGTTCTCGAAGGAGCAGTTGAGCGGCATTGGGATCCCTTACAGGTCATCGCTGGAATCGATGGCTTCGTTGAGGCCCCATCGCGAGCGGGTTCGGTCCGAGAGCGTTGCCATGTCCAGGATCGTGAGGAAGTCGATGGTGCCGAACTCACGGTCAAGGGCGGGTGGACCGCAGATGCGGGCTCCGAGGGCGAGATAGGCATGGAGCAGGCGCGGGATCTTCGGCGTGCTGGCAGCGGCCGGTTCCTGCGCTGCAAAGGCCGCGAGGGGTTGGGTGCGCAGTCCTGGTTCGGCCAGGTGCCCTTCGAGCGCCCGATAGGCGGCCATTGCATGGCCCGGATCCGTCAGCGCCAGGGAACTGCACCCGATGAGGTAACGCGACCCATTCGCCGCGGCGTACCGTGCGATCCCGCGCCACAGCAGGCTCAGGACACTGAAGCTGCGATGCCCCTCCAGGATGCACGCGCGTCCCAGTTCCAGGAGTGTGGGTCGCAACCCCTCAAAGGGGGTCAGGTCGAACTCCTGCGCGCTGTAGTAGCCGCGGCCGACCGCCGCGCGCATTCCGGTCTGCAACCGGTAGGTGCCCACAATTTCGCCACTCGCGATGTCCTCCACCAGCAGATGATCGCAAATGGCATCGAAGGGATCGGCATCCAGCCCGGTGTCGAACGAGGCACGCAGGCCCTCTTTCAGCTCCAGATTGAACACCTGGAACCGCAGATGCTGGGCGGCGCGAATGTCGGTTGAACTGCGCGCCAGTCGAACGCGGTACCCTTCCGGGGATCCGCCCAGCGGATCCCTGGCGGGCGGGGGCGATGGGGTGGGGGAAGGATCCGTCATCCCTGGCCTTTCGCGTCGGCATCGATCGGTTTCACCGCGCAGGAGGGCTCCGGGAGCGACCGAAGGAGCAATCGCGGCAGGGGAAGTTGGTGGCGTCGCAGCCACGCGACGATCAGCCCCGATCCGAACACCACGACGGCCAGGCAGAAGAGCAGGCCGCCATCCTCCTGGACCACGATCCCAAGGCGGGTGAAGTGACTGACCAGAGCGCCGCTCATCAGTCCGGCCGCCATCACCCCGCCCCAGGCGGCGAGCCTTCGATACAACAGCAGGCCGACGGCGATCAGCTCGGTGACCCCGGTGCCGAGGCGACCCCAGGGTTCGAGCCCCAGCGTGGTGAAGATGAACTTCGACTCGGGTGCTCCGGTGAATTTGAAGAAGAGGGTTTGGAGCAGGATGACCGCGGCGAGGATCTGGAAGATCCAGCTGGCGATCTCATGGCGGCGGCACGATTTAAGGGCGGGTTGGTTCACAGAAGAGGAGGGCATTGAGTCGGTCGTCATCTCACAATGGTCGGCGTGGCAGTGGAACCCTGACGTCGCGGCTACCCTTGGCGCGTCCCGCCATGCCGGTGGGTGTTGAACCAATGGACTTCGAGGCAGCGCCGGAGCGCCATCCGCGCCCGGTGCAGCATCACCCAGAGATTGGCCGACGAGATGTTCAAGGTGCGGCAAACTTCTTCGCTCGGCATCCCCTCGACCTCGCGCAGGACAAAGGCATCGGCGATCCGCTCCGGCAGGTGACCAGAGCAACGGTGGAACACGCCCCAGAATTCCTCCCGGTCCAATTCGGAACCCACAGCCTCCCATTCGCCGGGTGCCGCAGAGGGATCCCAGTGGGCTGGAAATTCGCCCGGCTCAAAGCTCCCTTCCTCGGCGTCGGCGAAGAATCCGAGGTCGGTGAAGCTGGTTTCGCGTCCGGCTTTTCGGAAATGATCCAGGACCTTGTTCTTCAGAATGCCCACCAGCCAGGTGCGCTCGCTGGAACGTCCTTCATACCGGTCGGCCCCCTTCAGCGCCGAGAGCAGCGCTTCCTGAACCAGATCCTCCGCCACTCCCGGATCGCGTACCCGTCCCAGGGCGAAGTGGAACAGGCAATCGCCGTGTTCATCGATCCATCGCTCGGGATCCAGATTGCCGGGAAGCACCGCCGGGGCCGGTATCGGTGTCATTTCGAACCCTCCTGCGCTTCGGAGGCCTTCAAAGCCGCTCGAAGCCTTTCCTTCAGGCGTTCCCGGGCTTCCCGCTGCAATCGGACGGGAACGAGGTTCGAGGGATCGTCGGGCATCGCACCAGCGACCTTCCGGATCCAGTTCAACTGCCGCCGATAGCGGCGGCAGACCGCGCACATCGCCAGGTGCAGCCCCATTCCCAAGCGTTGAACGGCACCCGGAGGACGATCCATGGCCTGGGACGTCAGTCGGGTCATCTCGCGACAACTCGGGAGCAGCAGGCGACGCGTCCGGAGCCACCAGGAATCCGGGGTTGAGGCTGGTTTGGTCTTCATTTGCTGCGAGATGACGCGGGGAACAGGACGTCGCTTCCAAAGCGGTCGTGCTTCCTTTCGGATCCTTGCACTGAATCTTCTCCGGTGCCTTGCGGAATCGGGGCGCATTTGCCGGGGTGTAAGGCTTTTGGTTTCGGCCCGACTTCCTTTCCGTATGAATCGACGTTTGTTTCTTTCGGGTGTCCTGGCATTCGGCCTCACGGTCCTTCCGGCGTGGGCGGCGGACAAGAGGCTGCTCAATCTGAACGACCAAGGTGTGGCGATCCAAGGTTATGACCCGGTCGCCTTCTTCACCGTAAAGGCCCCCGTGAAGGGGAAAATGGATTTCACCAGCGAATTCAATGGTGCCCGGTATTGGTTTCATTCGGTCAAGGGCAAGTCGCAGTTCGACTCCGAACCGGCCCGGTACGAACCGCAATTTGGGGGCTACTGCGCCTACGGGGTCAGTCGGGCGGCGCTCGCCCCCATCCAGATCGAGGCTTGGCAGATCGTCGATGGACGGCTGCTCATGCAAAAGAACCCGGGAATTCGCGACGACTTCAACGAAGATGCTGCCGGCAACCTGAAGAAGGCCGATGGCAACTGGCCGAAACTCATCGAGAAAAAGGGACGCTGACGCACCGCTCGGCGTTCGTTCCAGCGGCCCGCCCAACCTCAGCTCACCCGCGCGTACAACGCCTTCAGATACCGTGCCTCGGTGAAGCCCGCGGGATGGTCGGGGGCATGACTGGTGATCTCCAGTTCGGTCCAGCGGCGTCCGGTGGAACGGAGGGAAGTTCGCACCGCGTCGAAGAACTCTTCCTCGCTGACATGCGCCGAACATGAGGCGGTCAGGAGCATTCCACCCGACCGGACCCGGTCCATGCCCAGTCGGGTCAGGCGATGATAAGCCTGGATGGCACCGGCACGTTCGGTCTCGCGTTTGGCGAGTGAAGGCGGATCGAGAATGACGGTGTCATAGGCTTCCCGTGGCGCGCTCGACAACCACTCGAAGGCGTCCGCCTGCACCTGATGATGGGTTGCGGCTGCCACCCGGGGATGGTCGCGGTTGAGGGCGAAGTTGCGTCGGGCCGATGCCAGCGCATGTGGGCTCATGTCGAGGTCGGTGACCGACCGGGCCCCGCCGCGCGCTGCATGCACCGAAAAGGCGCCGGAGAAGCTGAAGACATTGAGCACTTCGCCGCGGCCGGCCAGCGCTCCGATCCGCCGTCGATTGTCGCGTTGATCCAGGAAGAACCCGGTCTTCTGGCCCTGAACGACATCGGATTCGAAACGCAATCCGTCTTCGAGGAAGACCACGGACGGCGCGGGGTCGGTTCCCAGCAGGTTGCCGCCATCGGCGCAGGGAGCCTGGGCGCGGAAGGCCCCGAGATTCCGACTCATGCGCAGGACGATCCGATCCGGTTGCAGGAGTTCCTGGAGGAAGGAAACCAGACTCAGTCCCTCGAGTGGGATCGCTGTGCCGGCGGCGGGGTGCAGGCAAGGCAGCCAGGCCGGCGTGTAGATCTTGAGCACCAGACACGCGCCGTAGCGATCCAGGACCAGTCCCGGGAACCCGTCGGATTCTCCGTTGATCAGCCGGTAGCCATTGGTCTGGTCATCGAAATGCGGGCGGCGTCGGTCGATGGCCGCCTTCAACCGGGCCCGCCACCAGCCGGCGTTCAAGGTGACCGGGTCGCCCTTGTGAATCACGCGCACCACCAACGGTGAATCCGGGTCGTAGAGGCCGATGGCGAGGAACCGGTCGTTGCGGTCGTAGATGACCGCCAGTTCACCGGGGGTCCCGGCGCGGTTCTGCTCCCGGATCTTGTCGGAGTAAACCCAGGGATGCCCGGATCGGACGGCGGTTTCGGCGGCGGCAGTGAGACGAAGCCGGAGGCGGGGAGGAGTGGGTGGCACCGGGCGCTAGGATTGAAGGGAGGCAAGAACCTCGGGGTCGCGCACATCCACCCAGCGGCCCTCGATCTGGAGTCCGGCGATGATGTGACCGGCCCCGATGATGGCAATGATGGCGTCGGTCAGTTCGTACTCGCCCCGGGGCGATTTCTGGAGCCGGGCGGTGTAGTCGAAGAGGGACGGTTGGAAAAGGTAGATACCGGCGTTGTACCAGGCCGGTTGACCGGGCTTGAGCCAACCCTCGGTCCGGAGTTGTTCGACCTGGGCGGCGCTGGGCTTCTCCACCAGGCGCGTCAGCTCAAAGCGCTCGTTGAAGAAGTTGAGGCCGCCCTGAGTGACATCCTCGCCAGCGGTCACCGTCAACAGCCCGGCGTAGTGGCCGGCCTTCCAACGTTCGAGCATCCGACGGTAGGTGTCGGCCTTCACCAGGATGTCGCCGTAGGTCAGCAGGAAATCTTCCGACCCCACGAAATCCCGGGCCACCTCGGGCGCCTTGCCGGTGCCATCCTGGACCAGTTGACGCCGGTAGGTGATGCGGGCTCCCAGACGGGAGCCGTCGCCGAAATGGTCCTCGACCACCTCGGCGTGCCAACCGGTGACGATGCACAGATCGCGGATCCCATTCTCGATCAGCCCTTCGATGATGTGTTCCAGGAGGGGCCGACCCTGGACCCGGAGCATGGGCTTGGGGAGTTCCTGGGTGAGTTCCCGCATGCGGGTGCCTTTGCCGGCGGCGAGGATGACAGCTTTCATAAGGGGGTACGGACGCGAGCGCGCGAAGGTTGAGGCAGTGCATTCCACCGCGCCATCCGGAAATCTGCGGGCACCGCTCGGGTAGGCAGGGAAGAAGAGGCGGGCGAGGACGCCCGTGGCCCCGGGCGGAGGGAGGACTTCGGCCATGGGTAGTTTCCCTCTGCCTCCGTTCTTGCCATTGGCCGTCGGTCGAGAATGGTTCCTTTCATGCACAGTCCATGGTTTCGCGAGGGATTAGCCGGGGTGGCGGTGGCGCTTGGAGTGATCCTGCTGTCCGGGTGTTCCACCGTGCCAGTCACCGGCCGGAGTCAGTTCAATTTCATGTCCGCCGGCGAGGAGATGAAGCTGGGGTTGTCCGAGTTCGACAAGATGAAGAAGGAGGTCCCGGTCTCCAAGGATCCCAAGCTGAACGCCCTCGTTCAGCGGGTGGGCAAGCGCATCGCCCAGGTGGCCAAGGGGGATATGCCCAATGCCCAGTGGGAGTTCGTGGTGTTCGAATCCAAGGAGGCCAACGCCTTCTGCCTCCCCGGCGGGAAGGTCGGGATCTACACAGGAATCCTCCCGATCACCCTCGACGATGCCGGGTTGGCCACGGTCATGGGCCATGAGGTCGCCCACGCGGTGGCTCGCCATGGCGGGGAGCGGATGAGCCAGGCCATGGGCCTTCAAGTGCTCGGAGTGGGGGTCGGCGCCGCCACCAAGGATTCCAAGTACCGCGACATGCTCAATGCCGGCTACGGCATGAGCTCGCAACTGGCCGTGGCCTTGCCCCACAGTCGCTTGCAGGAATCCGAGGCCGACCGGATGGGGCTCCTTTATATGGCGCGCGCCGGCTACCCGCCTTCAGCAGCGGTCTCCTTCTGGCAACGGTTCGGGGAATACAGCCGGGCGCAGGGCGGCAATACTGCGTGGTTCCTCCGCACGCACCCGACCGATCAACAGCGGGTTGAAAACCTACGACGGTTGCTGCCGGAGGCCGAAGCGGTGTATCGTCCCAAGCCGTGATGCGAATTCTCTTCACCCGCGATGTCCGCCGACGGGTCCTCGGCGCGATGCTGATCGGTCTGGTCGCCATCGCCGCCGGTTGCCGGACCCGCAAGACCGGCCAGGACATTGGCACCAGCACCGGCCTCCCCTACCGCCCGCCCGGAAATCCGACCTACGTGGAATTGCCCGCCGGGTTCACCATCTATCCCACGCCAACGCCGGCGCAGGCTCCGAATTGACCCGCCTGCCGCGGATCCTCTCCCCATGAAATCGATTCGATTGCCGGTCTGGTGCTGTGCGGCCCTCGTGGCAGGCCTGCTGGGTGGAGGATGCGCCACCGACGGCGATCCGGATCCGGGCACCAGCACCGGTCTTCCTTACCGTCCGGTCGCACCTCTTCCGCCCGCACCGCGGCCTCCCGCCGCCACTTTCGAGCGGGCGGATGCCTCCGGGCACCGATATCTCCTGACCGCCAGTGACTGGCGGTCGGCGGCGGGTTCCTGGATCGGCACGCCGTACCGAACGGGCGGCGACAATCGGCAGGGGGCGGATTGCTCCGGGTTTGCCCGATCACTCTATGGTGAAGTGGCGGGCGTCACCATTCCCAGGACCACCTCGCAACAGTGGCAGGAAGGGAAGCCCATCGACCTGCTGTCGCTGCGTCCGGGGGATCTGGTGTTCTTCCATTCCGGACTCGGGGACGGCATCAGCCATGTGGGCGTGGTGATTGGCGAGGGCGAATTCGCCCATGCCAGCACCTCACAGGGGGTGCGGTTCGCCTCGCACGATCGGGGCTACTGGCAGAAGCGATTCGCCGGAGCCCGACGCTTCCTGCCGTAGACGTTCCTGCAATCGGGTAAATAAACTCATTGCTCCCGACCCCCGGGATTCCTACTTTTCGCCTCCTGCATCCGTGCGCGGGTAGCTCAATTGGATAGAGCGTCGGTCTCCGAAGCCGAAGGTTGTGGGTTCAATTCCCGCCCCGCGCACCACTGCTGCCAGTTTTGTTAACTCGTTGATCAAGGCTGACAATGTCCCATCCGCTTTTTGCCCGGTCGAAAGAATCGTGGGCTACTGCCGAGAAGCTGTGGAGAGAAGGCGAAGTAAATGGTGCTGCCAACCGCTACTACTACTCCGCGTTTCAGGCCATCAAAGCACACATGGTGGAGGTTGGGGAAATGACCCCGACCGAGACGGACAGCGTGCACGGAAAGGCTGGCAGATTTCTGAAGCGAGAGAATCGGACACTGTATGACGTGTTTGACGACCTGAGGGAGCTTCGGGTCACGGCCGATTACCTGCCCGACCCAGTCGATCCTTCTGAACTTAGGGTGCTCCGTCCGGGAGCAGAAAAGTTGCTGAACGAGTTTCAAAGGAGAGCGCTATGACCCATGTGGACCTGGATCGGTTCAAGACGAAGGTGACTGAGGCGATCAGTTATCGCTTTCCCTGCACCCGGGTGCTGATTTCGCCATCTGCGGATGACGCCTCTTGGCTCAACGTTTTGGTGCTGAACGCGGAGCGGATGGATGTACCTGCCATTAAGCAGGTTGTGCGCACACTTGATGACGAAGCCGAGTTCTTGGGCCTCTCCTTGGTCCCGATCGTCAAGGATCGCGAGATCACGGCTCGCTACTACCCCACGGACCGGCCCATCACATTCTGGCCTCCTGCCTTGAGCGATTTTCTCCAGACGGAGCTTCAGGAGTCGGCAACGTTCGAATGGCAACAGATGGACACCTCCGAGGAAGTCGTGCCGGTAGCCGAAGGGTTCGGTCGATGCCGTGGGGGCTCTACCGCTTTCCAGACCACCACTTCGCCAGACATCGAGCGGGAGTTCCCCGATTGGGTGTTGAATCTTGAATGGTCGATTCAGGCGGGAAACTCCCCTAAGGCTCAGCCGGGTACCCTCGCGGGGTCACAGTGGGATTCGGCGTGTGACGGTTACGGGTGCGCAATAGGTGGGGACGATCCTTCGCACGAGGAGTTGGCGCTTGCCGCATGAGTAACCCAACCGAATCTTTCGCCGTCCATTTGGAACGCGTCGACCTCGTTTCGTGCCGACTTGAGCAACGAGGGGGGCCCTCGAGTGAATTCCGGCACCGGTTGGAGTTGGTAAGCTTCCAAAGACAAGTTTCGCAGGATCATAGTGGCCTGGTGGCGTTCTTGGTTTTTGATGCCTTTTTTAAGGTCCCGGATCCGAAATTAGAGTTCCGCTTCGCCTACGCGATGACCTACAGGGCCGAGCAGGCTACGGAAGACGTATGGACCCGATTTAAGGACCCGATTATTCTCGCGCACGCCATTCCGTACATCCGGGAATTCCTATCTTCGACGACAAGTCGCATGATTGCGCCCACCCTGCGTCTGCCTGTGGTAAACGCCCATGCGATGTTTGAACGGTACGCAAAGCGTAGTGTTCCGACCGGGACTACCCCGCCGACTGCCGGGCAGTAATTCGGCGTGATTGGCGTGGTCTAATCGCGCCCGAAAACGCCGACCGAACCTGCGTCTCACTCGCTCCCCGATCGTCGACCCACGCGGTCGCGCCAAGGGGGGCGCCGGTACGCGGGTTTGGTCCAAGACCGGACTGGACTCCGCTTCTCTGCGGCGTTGCCTCACCCCAACCCGCTCACGGTGCCTCGCGCCACTGGACCCAGTCTTCGGCAGTGTCGATGTCGGACAAGGTCCGGAGCGTGGCGACGGCGAGGCCAGCGTCGTGGGCGCGACGGAGCGTTTCGGCGGACACAGCGTCGGTTCCCCAAGGCATCGCTTCAAAGAGGGCCGGGCAGGGGCGTCGGACCCCGATCAGCCAATAGCCGCCGTCCGTTGCCGGACCGAGCACGACGTCGTGCTGGCGGAGTTGGCGATGGGCTTCTTCCAGGTCCGTCGGTTGAACCCGGGGACAGTCGGATCCAATGATCACCACGCTGGGAGCACCGTGATCCACATGGGCTTGAACGGCGCGGGCAAGGCGTTCACCCAGATCGCCCGGACCCTGGGCGGCGATCGTCCATCCCGGATACCGCCAAGACTCGACTTCGGCACCGGCATCGTCGGGGGTCACACGCAGTTGGATGCCGGGCACGCTGCGCAGTTGCTGATGCAGGTGGTCGAGCAGGAGCCGATAGGCGGCGAGGGCGGGTGCAGTGCCGAGGTCTTGGGCGAGCCGGGTCTTGACCGTTCCGAGACGGGGCGCGCGGAGGAAGAGCAGGGTGGAATCGGGGGGCATCTCAACGCTTGGCGTCCTTGGGGGGAAGGTCGCGTCGGGGGAAGAGGGGTTCCGGTGCGCCGACCTGGTGACCGGCCTGGAGACCGCCCCAGCGGGCCTGGGACCAGTCGGCGGGCGAGGTCTCCAGACGGAGTTGCTGGTAGATGCGTCGGGCGGTGTCGGGAAGGAACGGCGCGAGCAGAACGGCCAGGACCCTGCATGACTCCACGAGGTTGTAGAGGACGGCGTCCAGACGTTCGGCCTGGGCCGGATCCTTGGCCATGCGGAAGGGTTGCGTCTGTTCGACGTACAGGTTGGCGCGGTTCACCAGTTCCCAGATGGCCACCAGCGCCGCCTGGAGTTCGTGGGCGCGCAGGTGGGACGCGGTGCGACTGACCGCCTGATCCGCGTCGGCCTGGAGTTCGGTGGAGACCGTCGGCACGATGCCGTTCCGGTACTTGTTGAGCATGTTGATGGCGCGGTTGAGCAGGTTGCCCAAGCCATTGGCGAGCTCGGCGTTGTAGCGCGACCGGAAGCCTTCGTCGGTCCAGTTGCCATCAGGTCCGATGGCCAGTTCCCGGATGACGTAGTAGCGGAAGGCATCCAGTCCCCACTCCTCGATGACGCCGAGGGGATCGACGATGTTGCCGGTGGTCTTGGAGAGCTTCTGACCGTCCTTTTGCCACCAGCCATGGGCGAGGATCTGCCGTGGCAACGGGATCCCGGCGGCGTGCAGCATGATCGGCCAATAGACGGCGTGGAATTTGACGATGTCCTTGCCGATGACGTGGACGTCGGCAGGCCAGAGTTCCGGGCCAGCCTCGGGCCGGGGCGGGTACCAGCCTTCGAGTGGAACGACAGCAGCGCGGTCACCGAGGGCGGCGGGGATCGAGTAGTAATTGGTGAGGGCGTCGAACCAGACGTAGGTCACCCACTCGGGCGCGAAGGGCAGGGGAATGCCCCAGCTCAGGCGGTTGGCCGGGCGCGAAATGCACAGGTCTTCGAGCTTCTCGGAACGGAGGAATCCTAGGACTTCGTTGCGTCGGATGGTGGGCTGGACGAAGGAGGGGTTGGCTTCGATGTGGGCGATCAACCACTCCTGGTGTCGGGCCATCTTGAAGTACCAGTTCTCCTCCAGGAGCGGAACCACCTCGCCCCAGCTCGCGTCCCAGGTGCCGTCGGGTTTGCGGTCCTTATCGGTCAGGAAGGTCTCTTCGCGGATGGAGTACCACCCTTCGTATCCCTGTTTGTAGAGGTCGCCCTGAGCGTGGAGCTTCGACAGCACGGCGCAGACGACTTCCTTGTGACGCGGTTGGGTGGTGCGGACGAAATCGTCGTTGGTGAGTCCCAACCGGGTGGCGAGGGCTTCCCACTGGAGGGCGAGTTCGTCGCAGTAGGCCTGGGGATCCTTGCCCTCGGTCCCGGCCGCTTGCTGGACCTTCTGGCCGTGTTCATCGAGGCCGGTGAGAAAGAAGACCTCCTCGCCAAAGCCCCGGTGAGCCCGGGCGATGACGTCGCTCAGCACCATCTCGTACGCGTGCCCGAGATGCGCGGCGCCGTTGGTGTAGAAGATGGCGGTGGTGAGGTAGAACCGTTTGCCCATGAGCGTGCGATCGTATCAGCGCGGCTCGGGTGCGGCAATCGTCGGGGCTCGGGCTGGGCTTGGTGGGGCGCATCTTGACACTGCCCCCGCCCGACTGGGCTCCGCCTCCTCACGTCGGCAGCTACGAACGGCCCGAGGGGTAGCTGCCGAGGTCACGAGGCGGACCTCAGACGAGGCAAAGCACAAGAACATCCGCCTCCTCACGTCGGCAGCTACCAACGGCCCGAGGGGTAGCTGCCGAGGTCACGAGGCGGACCTCAGACG
>JBDNHZ010000401.1:0-25706 GCA_041688515.1 Verrucomicrobiota bacterium | reverse complement strand
CGGCACCTTCGACGACCCGGACGCGTTTCCCGTTCTGGAGATCGCACACCGCCGGATTGTTGCGGCCGGCGGGAACGTAGAGGCGGGACTTCGAAGCGAGGAGATATCCCTGAGCCGGGAGATCGGTCTGGATCTGACGCCATTTCTCGGCGCCGTTGGCGGCGTCGAGGGCCATCAGATGGACGCCCTCGGCGGGGAACATCCCGGCCGAGGTGTAGACCAAGCCATCCTGCACGACCAGCGAGGTGCGGACCGGCCAGACGGAGATCAGTCGGCCATTGCCGGGAATGCGACGGTCCACCGGCGTGGCGCGGACCTTCCAGGCCAGTTTGCCGGTGGCGGCATCGACGCAGTACACGCAGCCGTCGTCAGAACCAAAGTAGGCGCGGCCATCCACGATGGAGGGAGCCAGGCGGACGGGTCCCTCGGTGGAGAAGGTCCAGAGGGGCGCGCCAGTGCGGGCGTCGAGACAGCGGACTTGGTCGTCGGCGGAAGAGCCGAAGTAGGCGCGGTCACCGGCAACCACCACATGAAAGGTGCGATCGAAGGTCTGGCGCGGCTTCATGTCGTACACCTTGTTCCAGCCGTCCCATTTGGCTTCACCCTGCCAGGCAGGCTGGGGCGGATGCGCCGACTTCCACGACCAGGCCTCGGTGAGGTTGGCTGGCAACGGATCCGGGGAAACCCCGCTGCGCGAGTAGTCGCGTCGGTAGGTGGGCCAATCGGTGCCGTGGGTGACGACAGTACCGAGAGCGAGGGCGAGGAGGGTGACCGGGAGTTTCACGGGGAGATGGAGGCGGGGATGGAGGAAAGCGAGGGAGCGACAAGCCGACCTGCTTCGAGGCGCAGGGTGCGGGTGGCGTACGGAGCGGCGTCGTTGCCGTGGGTGACGACCAGGACGGTGCCGCCGGCGTGCCGATATTGGTCGAGATGTCGGAAGACGAGGGCGGCGTTGGCGGGATCGAGGTTGCCGGTGGGTTCGTCCGCCAGGATGAGCGGGGGCTTTCGCGCCATGGCGCGGGCGAGGGCGACCCGTTGGCGTTCACCGGCGGACAAGGTGCCGGGCAGGGCATTCCGTCGTTCGCTAAGACCCAGTTCGAAGAGGAGTTCGTCCACCCGGACCGTCTCGGCGCGGGCCTGAGAGGGCGTCATTCCGGCCAGGACGTTCTGGCGCACGGTCAGGTAGGGGACGAGGTGGAACAGTTGGAAGACGAAGCCCATCTGCGCCGCACGGAACCGGGCCCGATCAGCAGCCGAGAGGGAATAGAGATTCTTGCCGCCGACGGAAATCGTCCCCGACTCCGGTCGCAGCATGCCGCCGATGGCGAGCAGCAGGGTGGACTTGCCGGAACCCGACGGACCGTGGAGCACGACGAACTCGCCGGCATCGATCTGGACCGACACGTCCAGGAGACCCGCGACCCCGCCGGGGCGGGTGGCGAAATTCCGGGTGACATGGTCGCAGGTGATCATGGTCAGTCGGCGCGCAGGGTTTCCGCCGGGTCCCGTGCGACGGCGAACATGGCCGGCAGGAAGGCTGCCAGCGCGGCGAACGCCGGGGTGACGATCATCGCCCAGAGCAGCAGGCGGGGTTCGGCGGCAAATCCACCCGCGGTCACGGGATACATCCGCGGGCCGTAGTGCAGTCCGACGGCATTTCCGATGAAGTATCCGCCGGCGGCACCCAGCAGCCCGAGCAGGGCCGCACGACCGAGGTACAGCAGCGCGATCCGGCCGGAGCTCCAGCCGAGCGCCCGCCACAGGCCGAGCTCCGAGCGGCGCTCGCGGACGTTGAGGGCGGCCAGGATGCCCACCCAGGCGGCACCAATGCCGAGGACGAGCGGGACTGCGAACCCGGCAAACTGCTCGGCGGAGCGGCGTTGTTTGGCGCGGGCATCGGCCATCGTCCGCATTTGCAGGACCTGGCCTTCGGGAAGGACTTTGGCGAGGGCGGCGCGGAGTTGGGTGAGCGGATCCTGATCCGCGGTGAGGCAGAGGCAATCAATGGCCTTGATCTCGGAGATGCGTCCCGGGAGATCGAGGATCACCTGGGCGTCGGCCAGCGAGGTGAACAGCCGGATGTCGTCGTCCGTGCCGGTCTCGACCAGGACTTTTTCGACGACCAGGGACTTCCCTTTGAGCGGGATGGTCCCGCCCACCTTGGCCCCGAGTCGTCGGGCCAGGAGGAAACCGATGTGGGCCTTGCCGGCAGCGATCTTGAAGCCCATCGGCTGCTTCTTGTCGCCGCCCCCGACCACGGCGGGTCCCAGCCCGGTGAGCAGGGCGTCGCGATCGCCGATCGGGATGCGCCGCTCCAGGCTGGCGGTGAGATGATTGAAACTGACGAAGGTCTGGGCACCGTCGGCCAGGCGTTGGACGGCATCGGCCGGCAGGGTCTTGTCGGAGTAACCGGTGCTGAAGAACTGTTCCGGGTCCGTCTCGCGAGGGATGATGCGGACGTTGAATCCGAGGTCACGCACCACACGGCGGGTCTCTCGTTCCGCCGCCGTGGTGAGGTGCCGGAGAATCACCAGCAACGCCACCGCCGCAATCAATCCAAACAGGGATAGCACCGCATTCAGACGGTGATGCCGGAGTTCACGGAGGATCAGGGTGACGAGGGACATCAGTGGGAGCGAGCGCGGAGGAAGAGATAGACACCGGCCATCAGGGCCGCGAGTCCGGCACCCCCCAGGAAGTACCAGAGCCCCCGGGACCGAAGAACAGGCGGATCAGACTGATCGGTCTGATCAGCCTGGTCGGTCTGATCAGCCGGGGATTCCACGGCTTCCTCGGAGTAGCCGAGGGCCTGGGCGGTACCGGCGTTCTTCTTGCGTTGGCCGGGTTGGGGACCGCGCTCGACGATCCGGCTGACTTCGGCGCGGACCATGGGGTTCTCGGGGTCGAAGCCGAGGACTTTGGCAGCGACTTCCTGGAGGCTTCGATCCCAACGTCCGGGGTAGAGCGGGCCGCGAAGCCAGGCCCGGTCGAGATCGCACTCGCAGTCCTGGCCGATGAGCACGAGGCGTTCGCGCAGGGCGGTCTGGGTGATGAGCGGGCCTTCGAGCGGCGAGCCGAGTCGCCGGCCCCGGCCGTAGAGCAGAGCGAGGCGCGGTTGATCGGAGGGAGTGGGTTCAAAGCCGAGACCCCAGATGAGGATCGATTCGGCGGCCTGGACGGCACGTTCGAGCACCACCAACTGGGGCGGGACGTCCACCGGCTTGGGCATGCCGGGGATCAACTTGGCGGTGGCGGCGATGGCGGCCTGGGCGTCGGCGCGGGCACGTTGGTTGGCGGCGATGTCCGAACCTTCGATCAGCAGGATCAACCCATAGGCCCGGAGCGATTCCCGATAGAGCTGATCCCGGAAAGCCGAGGTGGCGACGGCTTCGAACAGGGGCAGGAAGTCCTGCGCCGCGTTGGTGAGTGTCGCCACCGTCATCGCGCGCCCATCGGAATCCATCAGGCGCAGCGAGGCGGGATCGCCCGGACGCCCGGGTTCGCCGGATTCGAGCGTGATGTTGGCGTCCATCAGCATGACGGCGGCTGCCTGCTCGAGGGAACGACGGGTGGTCGGGGAAAAGTCCGGGGGCGCGATCAGCTCCAGACGGTAGGAACTCCCGGCGCTGGCGAGATCAATGAAGCCGGTGTCCCGGACGGAGTAGCGGCAGGCCAGCACGACGCCGGCCCCGGCCAGACAGAGCCAAAACCGTACCCACGTTGGAATCATTCGATGCCGCATCTGAATCGAGGAGGCTACACGGAGCCGCAGTCCGGACAATCCGCAATCCGGTGGAGGCGGAGCATTTTCACATGAAAGACACGAAGGTCACAGGTGAGCAATCGATCGGCGAGAATCTCCCCGAAACCGGCGATGACCTTGATCGCTTCAAGCGCTGCAAGTGAACCGGCAACTCCGGGAACCGCACCGAGGACGGGGAAGCGCCGGGTCCAGTCGGTGCTGAGGTCGGGATACAGGCAGCGCAGGCAACCGGTCCGACCGGGAAGGAAGGTGGTGAGATGGAATTCCAGATCGTACACGGCGGCCTCGATCATCGGCCGTCCCTGGCGCATGGCTTCGCGATTGAGGAGATACCGTTCCTGAAACAGCGGGGCGCAATCGACGACCAGATCGGCCTGGGCGA
The DNA here is from genome assembly GCA_041688515.1 of Verrucomicrobiota bacterium. Taxonomy (GTDB): domain Bacteria; phylum Verrucomicrobiota; class Verrucomicrobiia; order Limisphaerales; family UBA9464; genus UBA6176. Next base: position 21,561 of record JBDNHZ010000401.1, on the reverse strand, counting down.
CGAGTCGGGCGGCGTTCTCCGGGGAAACGTTGGCGGGTTCGGCGACAATCTCGAGGCGCGGGTTGAGGGCCTTCAAACGGCGCACGGCACTCTCGATCCGCGGTTGGCCCAGGTGATCCTGAGTCATGAGCACCTGACGGTTCAGGTCGCTCGGACGCAGGTTGCCGCCGTGGGCGAGGATCAGGCGTCCGACGCCGGCGGCGGCGAGTTCGAGGGCCACCACGCCACCCAGGCCGCCGACACGCGAGATCAGCACGGAGGCTCCCTTGAGACGGCGCTGGCCGAGTTCGCCCAGTCCCCCGACCGGCAACTGCCACTCGTAGGTGGCGCGTTCCTCGGCCGTGAGTTCCGGGAGGTTGGCGTCAGGCTTCGGGAACGGGGAGCGATTCGATCCGGCCATCGCGGAGCAGGAGGATTCGGTCGGCGAGGCGGGCTGCCTCGTGACGGTTGTGGGTGATGTGGAGAAAGGTGACGCCGGTGCGGCGACGGATGTCGGTAAGCACATCGCAGATCTCGGCGCGGGTGTCGTCGTCGAGGGCGCTCAATGGCTCGTCGAGGCAGAGGACGGCCGGGTGGAACGCGAGCGCACGGCCCAGTGCCACCCGTTGGGATTCCCCGCCGGAGAGTCCATGGGGATGACGATCCAGCAGAGGCTTGAGGCGAAGCCAGCCGGCGAGTTCTTGCACCCGTTCGGCGATGCGTTGGGCTGGCCAGCGGCGGAGATCCAGAGCAAAGGCCAGGTGTTGGCGGACCGTCAAGTGGGCGAACAGGGCCCCGTCCTGCGGAACAAATCCCAGGCCGCGCGCACCGGGCGGTTCGTGGGTGACGTCGCGTCCGTCGATGCGGAGGACGCCCGAGACGAGGGGGCGCAGTCCGCAGATGGCTTCAAGCAAGGTGGTCTTGCCGGCCCCCGTCCGGCCCATCAACGCGGTGTGGCTTCCCCGCGGGATCCGACAGGAGAGATCGCTCAGCCGGAAGCCGCCGACCTGAAGGGTGATGTGGTCGAGTTCGATCACCTCAGAGGGGGCGGTTGAGGGTGGAGTTGAGGCCGTACCCGCGAATCAACAACAGCACGGCGACGGCAGCGATCACCATGAGGAGGGAGACCGCGACGGCGGCTTCCAGATTGCCGACGCTGAGTTCGAGGAAAACGGTGGTCGGGAGCACCTCGGTCTTCATGCGGGTCGCCCCGGAGAAGATCAGGATGGGGCCGAATTCACCCAGTGCACGAGCCCAGGCCAACGTCGCCGCCGTGAGGATTCCGCGGCGGGCGGAGGGAAGCACCACGCGCCAGAAGGCTTCACTGCGGTTGCAGCCGAGCGTGAGCGCGACCTGCTCCGGGCGCGGACTGATCTGCTCAAAGGTCGCGCGCATGGTGCGGACGGCGAAGGCGCAGGCCACCATGAACTGGGCGAGGATCACGCTGGGAACCGCGTAGGTGACCGGGAAGATTCGCTCCAGTGCCCGCAGCGGCGGAGCCTGGAACAGGATCAGCAGGCTGATCCCGATCACCAGCGGCGGCAGGACGATCGGGATGTCCAGCAAGGCGTCCAACAGGGCCTGTCCACGGAAACGGACCCGGGTCATGAGATAGCCGATGGGCACGGCGACCCACAGCGAGAGCAGCGTGGTCAGGGTGCAGCTCAGCAGGCTCAGACGGATGGCATGCCGGATTTCCGGGCTTTGCAGTGCCCGCCAGAAATGCCCGGGAGTGGTGTAGAAGAAATCGGCGGAAACGGTCGCCGTCAGCAGCACGATATAAGTCCCGCTGAGAATCCCCAGCGCAGCGAAGAAGGCGCGGTCGGAGCCGGGCCGGTGCGGTGGGATGGGAGCGGACGGATCGGGCGTCGTCATGGCCGTACCGGGGTGCCACGCCATTTGAACCCGGAACGTTCGAAGCGTTCGCGGGACTGGGCTGCCTGGAGGGTGTCGAGCAGGCGGTTCATGAGGCGGGAATTGCCGGAAGAGAGTCCCACGGCGTAGGGCTGGACGGCGAGTGCCCCGGGTTCGCGGATCTCGATCAGATCCAGGTGGTCGCGGACCTGACTCGCGTTGGCGGCATAGACGAGGGCCACGTCGAGGCCGCCGGCCCGGAATTGGTTCAGCAACAGGTCACCCGTGGGGGCCTGCACCACGACGTTGGGCTGGACGGTTTCGTACAGGCCCTCGCGCTGGAGCATCCGGGCCGTCAACGCCCCCAGTGCACTCTGCTGTTCATGCGCCAGTCCGACGCGCAGCCCCTTGCGACCCAGGTCCGCCAGGCCGTTGATCTTTGCCGGATTTCCCTTCTGCACCAACAGCACCATGGCGGTCTCGGCGATCTCGACCGAGGGACCGAAGAAGTTCGTCACCGTCTCCATGAAGGAGATGTCGCAGGCGAAGTAGGCGTCGGGCTTCTGGCCGGATCGGATCTGGGCGGTGAGGATGCCGCATCCGTTGTAAACCCGCGTGATGCTAATGCCTTCGCGTTTCTCGAACTCTTGGAGGGTCGATTCGATCGCCGTCCGGTTGACCGACCCGCTGTAGAGCAGCACATCCGGGTGCGGGTTCCACACGTCGCCCGTTACTGGACGGAAGCCCTGCTCGGAAAACCTTCGGAGGCCACGGTCGCGGGCCGAGAGGTAGCGGGCGAAATGGAGCGCGGCGGGAGGTTGTTCGCAGGCGGTCAGAACGCAGGCGGAAACTTCAGACGAGAAGGCAGCCAGTTCGGGCAGGCCGATCGCGCTGAGCTCGGGGTACTGCGCCGCGGTCGCGTCCCACACGATGCCGGCATCGACGGCACCGAGCTTCACGTCATTGGCGATGTCGTTGACGGTGGGTTTGAAGACGGTGGCTCCGGACGAGAGGGCCTGCCAATGCCCGCTGTGGATGAGGGCCTGGCGGGTCAGCGTGCCCACGGCGGCCGCCTCGGGATTGGCCAGGGAAAGGCGGATGCCGGGCTTCATCAGATCGGCAATGGCATGGATTCCCTTTGGATTGCCGCGGGCGACCACGAGGACGGGCGCGATGCGCGCCAAGGGAAAGACCTCGGCCAGGAGATGGTTGGATCGACCGATCTCGACGAAGCTGGCGTCGGCGGCGATGAACAGGTCGCCGCGCCGCGAGAGCTTCAAGTTGTTGAGCAGGGTTCCGGAACCACCGAACTGAAGTTGAATGGGAGTGCCGAACTCGCGTTCGTAATCGCGGGCGGCGGCTTCGACGGGTGTCTTGATGCCGGCGGCGCAATAGACCAGAAGGGCCTGAGTGCGTTGCTGGGTCTTCGGACGTGACTGGTTGGCCCAGAGGAGCGCGATGAGCACTCCCAGGAGTCCCAGCGAAGTCAGGAGAATGGTGCGCTTCGAATTCATGACGGCATCAACGCGCCTAAAATGACACGGCCCAGTTCCCCTTCGCCAGCGGTCGGTTGCAAAATTTCGGTGGCGAAGAAGCCCGGGCACGCCGGCTTGATCGGCTTCGGGCTGGCAACCAAAAAGGGCCAACTGGTTGAACCGAATTATGGCCACCACCCTGACCCTGAAGAATATTCCCGACGTCCTTTATCAGCGTCTGAAACTCTCCGCGGCGGCCAATCGACGCAGCCTGAACAACGAGGCCATCGTCTGTCTTGAGGGGGTTCTTCTTCCTGATCGCATCCCTGCCGAGGCCCGTTTGGCGAGGATTCGAGAGGTCCGGGCTTCCCTGGGGACATCCCGGTTCAAGTCACGCGACATCGACGGATTCAAGCGGCAGGAGCGGCCGTGATCGTCGTGGACTCCAACGTGGTGGCGTCCCTGTTCTTGCCCGGTGAATACACGGCGCGGGCGGAGGCCTTGCTGGAACTGGAACCCGACTGGGTCGCGCTTGTTCTGTGGAGAAGTGAGTTTCGCAACATCCTGGCGGGATACCTTCGACGGGGGACGCTGAAGTTTGGGCAGGCGACCCTCTTGCTGGCGGAGGCGGAGGCGCTGCTCGCCGGGAGGGAGTTCGAGGTGGACTCGGTCGCGGTGCTGGAGCGGGTGCGCGACAGCCACTGTTCCGCCTACGATTGCGAGTTCGTGGTGCGGGCGCGGAAACTGGGAGTCCGCTTGGTCACGACGGACGCCAAGTGGATCCGCGCCTTTCCCGACGATGCAGTTTTGCTCGTGGACGTCGGGTGAATCCTGAAGACGACCTTTTCCAGATGGCCTCGCCACGGCCGCTGCTTCAAGGCGCCTACTCGCCAAACCACGACAGCTTGCGGCGGTTGACGTAGTAGAGTCCGCCCAACACCCGGGCGAGGAACACGGCGGACCAGAGTTCATCGAGCTTGTCGATCAGGACGCCGCCGATCGGAATGACCTTGCTGAGTTCGCTGGTCAGGATCTGCAAGCCCGCCAGGCAGCCGAAGATCACCAGCGTGAGCAGGTAGTGTCCCGGCACCTGGAAGATGCTGCGGAAGACGAGAATCGGGCTCAGGCCTCCGACGGTGTCGTGCATTCCCACCGACAGGATGGCCATGGGGAAATACACGCTGCCGGCGAGGAACGCGGCGACTGCGCCGATCAGCAGGGATTGATCCCGCTCGGCACCCGCCATGGCCGCGAGGACGATCGCCGCACCAAACGACACGACCATCACGACCAGCCACTGCACCCACTTGGTGAACAGTTCTCCGAAGCCGTCGAAATCGGGCCAGTTCGGCAGCCGATTCTCCCCCATCGCCGTGCCGTGGATCACCTGCTGCAGCATCAGCAGGAGGTATCCCCAGGCGGCAATGCTGATGAACAGACTGAACAGCCCGATGAAATCCACGATCGTGAACAGGACCATTCCCAGGGCGAGGATGATGAACCCATCGCCCCGGAACGGATAAGAAAAGGCATCCATCACGTACCAGCCGAACCCGGGTTCGGCGGTTGGGGTGGCGCTGGAATTCCAGGCGGCCGGAGTTGCGGCCGCCGCATCGCCGACTACCTCACTCGCCTCGGGCAGGAAGGTCCCGATGGCGATCCACTCGGGCATTCCCTCGCCCCAGACGAGATCCTCCCGGGTCAGGGTTCCAGATTTCACCATCTTCCCCAGAGCTTCGAACGGGTAGGGGCCAACCTGCTGGCCATCCTGGAGGAGGAAGAGGGATTCGGGAGGGGTCACTCGGCGGTGCTATCGCAGCACCACGTCACTGGCAAGGCGGGATTCAGCGGGCGACGCGGTGTGGCCTTAGGGGATGGCTGCGGACGCCCGGCCAATTCGGAGGGACGAGTTCTACGAGTCCCCATTCCCGACCTTGGGAGTATCGGACTCGCGGAGTTCGTCCCTCCGGGACGACGGATCGGGTGGAATCGAGGGTTCGCGGAAAGGCGTCTTCCAGAGGCCGCGCCAGCTCTGGAAGTCCGGTTGATCAAAGCCGGCGAGACCGAGTTGGATGTTCTCCGGATCACGGCGAAGTCGGAAGGTGCCGAAGATGCGATCCCAGAAGGAAAACAGGGAGGCGAAGTTCGAGTCGGTTTCCGGTTGGTCCTGCGAGTGATGGATCTTGTGCAGGATGGGCGTGACGAAGATCAGGCGAAGGCCGCGCTCGATCGGGGTGGGCAAACCGACGTTGGCGTGCTGCAACTGGACGAAGAACTGGAGCAGGGTCTCGTACACCACGATCTCCGTGAACGTGACCCCCAGCAATGGAATCAGGGCGATCCGCAACACCGATGAGATCCCGATCTCGACCAGATGGAATCGGTTGGAGGTGGTGACGTCCATCTGCGGGTCCGAATGGTGCATTCGATGGAATTTCCACAGGGGTGGCAGTTGATGTCCGGCGCGGTGCCAGAAATAGGTCCACAGATCAAACAGGAGGATGGCGGCCACAAAATGGACGGCGGACGGCAGGCGCAGCCAGTTCAGAATCCCGAACTGATGGGTGGCGGCGAGTTCGGCGACGTAACGCCAGACCCAGACGAAGAGCAGGGCGGTGACGAGACCATTCGCGACCGCGATGCCGAAGTTGCGGAGACCGTGTCGTCCGCGTTCCGCCAGGGAGGCGAAGGAGTGGAAGAACGGAGCAAACCCCTCCCAGGCCAGCAGCAGGGCGAGCCAGACCACGCTCCCCAGGCCACGCCACCGATGGAGTTGTTCTGCGTCGAGGGACATTTGTGTTTACCCGGAAAAACCTGCGGTTTCAGCGTTCACGGTTGAGCGCGGCGCTCGGGAATGAGGAGACGCCCGAACGTTCGGTTGTACGGGTGCACCTTGTCGGTCGGTTTGCCGGCGGATTCCAGCGGTCGGTTCTCGTTGGCCCAGGCAAAGATCGAGCCTTCCAGATTGGAGACGTTGGTCCGGCCTGCCTCCAACAGCCGTTGCGCGAGGGCTGAGGAACGCCATCCGACCGAGCAATAGACCACGACCGGACCCGGATGCCCGGCGAGGGTCCGTTCGATCTCCTTCGGTTTGGCGTCGGGATCCGTCCAGCGCGCTCCGGGAAGGTGGGAGAGCTCGAACTCCTTCCGCGTGCGGACATCGAGAAGGACGGGGTGTGCGCGGTTGGTCTCGCCCAGCCAGGTAGCGAGTTGGGCCGTGGAAAGTTGGGGAACCGCCGGAAACTTCGCGCGGACGGTGGCCTTCCATTGATCGAGGCCGGCGGTGGGCGCATCGGCTCCGTGGACAACGCCCCAGAGAGCGCGGATGAGCATCAGAACCATGAGAAGCCGGGCGGGGGTAAACTTGGAAGAGGCCGAACTCAAGATGTTGTGAGGATACGGTGGGGCGGAGGGCGGGAATTGTCAGGGGGGAATCCGGAACAACTGATTTGAAACAATCGTGCTTTCGCCCTGTCCTAGTTCGCATCCTGGGAGTCGTCTGCGGGCCGGGTTCCGTCAGGTGGATTCGATGGAGGCACTCAACACTGAATGAAGACCTTTGGAAGATCGGGGAAGGAAAGCCGTGGGCGGTGGGCGGGTTTCACCCTGATGGAACTGCTGGTGGTGATCGCGATCATCACCATCCTGGCATCATTGCTCTTTCCCGCCCTGGCCGGGGCCAAGAGGAAGGGAAACCAGATCAAGTGCCTGAACAGCGAGCGTCAGGTCAATCTGGCGCTCAACATGTATGCAGCGGATGCCGACGGACAGTATCCGCCGCGGCGGGAGCGGGCGGCGGCGTGGTTCGTGGCGATGGCTTCCTACTACAAGGACGCCAAGGTTCTGAAGTGCCCGGCCGACCGTTCCAAAGACTTTCGGAGTTACGTCATCAACGGCTTCAACGACTTTTTCCAGGCGAGCCTTCCGCCCGAAGACTATGAGAAGTTCAAGGACCACCAATGGCCCGCAGGCATGAAGGAAAATCAGATTCCCCAGCCATCCGACACCATCACCTTTGGCGAGAAACGCGAGGGATCCCGGCATATCCACATGGACTTCAGCCAGGGCCAGAACGGCAATGACGTCGAGGAGATCGATCAGGGGCGGCATCGGGTGGGAGCCAATGAAGCGGGTGGCAGTTCAAACTTTTCCTTCGCCGATGGTTCCACTCGCTCCCTCCGCTATGGCATGTCGGTCCGCCCGGTGAACCTCTGGGCGGTCCGTGACGAATGGCGCAACGCCCCGCCCAAACTCCCATGAAGAAGTCCCTCGTCCGCAGCGCGGTGCTGGGTCTCGCCTGCCTGTTGACCGGGCCCCTGACGGGTGCCGGACCGGTGGTGGTCAATGAGATCCATTACCATCCGCCCGATGATCGGGAGGCGTTGCAGTGGATCGAGTTGCACAACACCGCCACCACACCGGTGGATCTGGGCGGGTGGAAATTCTCCAAGGGCATCGACGTTCAGTTCGCGCCCGGGACCTCCCTTCCTCCGGGTGGCTTCGGGGTGTTGGTGCGCGATCGGAAGGTGTTCGAGAGCCGGTACGGCGCCGAGGTTCCAATCCTGACCGAGTTCAAAGGACGATTGAAACGCGGGGGCGAACGCCTCGAATTGCAGGATGCAGCCGGCAAGGTGGCGGACTCGGTGAAGTTCGGGGATCGCGATCCGTGGCCGCTCGCTCCCGATGGTTACGGAGCGACCCTGGAACGGATCCGGGCCGTGGATCGCGGGGATGAACCGGCAAACTGGGCTCCGTCGCGTTGGGGCTCCAGCAAGGTGGGAGGCGGAACTCCTGGCCTGGTCAATGATTCGGCGGCCACCCAGCCGATCCCCCAGGTCCGTGACCTGAAATGGGAACCCTGGGTCCGCACCGCCCCCAATCGGGTCGAATGGAAGTACGGCGGCACCGCCGAGGTCTCGACCGCCACCCTGAAGTACGTGGTGGTGGGTCCGGAAGGACCGGGTGCGGAAAAATCCGTGACCGCCCAATCGACCGGGGCCGCTGCCGCGGCCATCTGGGCGGCGACCGTTCCGGGGGTGGACGACCTCCGCGTGGTCCGGTTCTGGGTGGAATCCCGCGACGCCTCCGGTCGCATTTCCCGGTGGCCCTCCACCAACGAGGTGCGGCCGGCTCTCTCGTTCCTTTCCTGGAAGCAACCGGCGCGGGGAACCATCGGCCAGTTGCACGTCTGGGATGGCGGGCGGGTGGAAGCCTCCGGTCAGGCGGGACGCTACGGTCCCGCCCGTCGCAAGGTGGCCGGCCTGCCGAAGCCTCGGGGCGCGGTCACGGCCGTCTATCTCCCGGCCGCCGATGCGACCAACGCGGTGCCGGAGTTGCGTGATTTTCTTCGCCTCAGCGCGCGCAAGGGCGGTTGGAAGGTGCGGTTTCACAAGGATGCGCCCTTGGCGGGAATGCGGACGGCCAACGTGGTGTTCGAAGACAAGGCGCGGTCCGTCCTCTCCGAGCACCTGAGCTACGAGTTGTTCCGGCGTTCGAAGGTGATGACGCCTCACTCCGAGTTGGTCCGGTGGGTGCACAACGGCCAATCCGAGGGCTATCACCTGATGGTCGAACAACCGAACACGGCCTTCCTGTCCCGTCGGGAGCGGGATACCTCGGGCAACCTCTACAAGTTGCTCTGGTACGGACAGGGGTTGGTGGGACAACACGAGAAGAAGAACAACCCGACGACCGGCCACGTGGATCTCAAGGCCGTGGTGCAGGCGTTGTCGGGGAAGGGCGGTCGGCTCTCTTGGGAAGCGGTCGAGCAGAACTTCGCGATCGAGCCCTGCGTCGATTACTTCGTGGTCAACCAGTGCATCCAGAACTGGGATGGCTACTTCAACAATTACTTCGCCTACCACGCTCCCGGAGCTCAGGGCCGGTGGGAGTTGATCCCCTGGGACGAGGACAAGACCTGGGGCGATTACGACGGGGCCTCGGCCCGCTACGACTGGTACGGCCTGCCGCTGACCTACGGCATGACCGGCGATCAACCGCCCTCCGGCGGAGGCAACTGGGGCGGCGGCGGGTTCGGTCCGGGGATGTGGTGGCGTCCGGCGGGTTGGTTCAGTGGACCGTTGCTGGCGCAGCCCGAGTTTCGGGCGCGATATCTCAAGCGGTTGAAGGAGTTCGTCGAGACCGAGTTCACCGAGGCGAAGTTCCGGCCGGTGATCGACGACCTGGCCCGACGGCTCGAACCCGAGGTCGCGCATCGGGCCGAGGTTCGGGGATCGACGGAGGAAAGCCTGCTCCGCCAGTTCCGAGGCGACATGGACTCCTTCCGCCGTCAGGTAACCGGCCGTCGCGCCTTCCTGCTCAAGGAACTGGCGAAGTAGGAGGCCGACTCGCCCGAGGTTTCGGGGAACTGGCAGGGCTGCACAACGTCACAGCCGTGCCCGCCGCAGTCGGAGCGCGTTGGAGATGACCGAGACGGAGCTCAGGCTCATCGCGGCCCCGGCCAGCATCGGGCTGAGCAGCAGGCCGAAGAACGGGTAGAGCAGGCCGGCGGCGATGGGGATGCCCAGCGCGTTGTAAATGAAGGCGAAGAAGAGGTTTTGCCGGATGTTCCGCAGGGTGGCGCGGCTCAGATGGATGGCCTTCGCGATCGCCCGCAGGTCGCCTTGGACGAGCGTGACGCCCGCGCTCTGCATGGCGACGTCCGTGCCCGTGCCCATCGCGATGCCGACTTCGGCCTCGGCCAGGGCGGGTGCGTCGTTCACGCCGTCGCCGGCCATCGCCACGACCTTGCCTTCGCGGCGGAGTTTCTGGACGTGGGCGATCTTCCCTTGCGGTTCGACCTCGGCTTCCACGGCGTCGAGGCCAAGTTGCTTGGCGACGGCCTCGGCGGTGCGGCGGTTGTCGCCGGTAAGCATGACGATGTTCAGCCCAAGGGCATGGAGTTCCCGGATGGCTTCTGCGGTCGTGGCCTTGATGGGGTCGGCCACGGCGAGGATGCCCGCCGGGCGGCCGTCCACCGCGACGTAGAGCGCGGTCTTCCCATCCGCCTGAAGGCGGCCGGCGATCTCTTCGAGCGGTTCCAAACCGGTGATGCCCTGGTCGCGGAGGAAGGCCGGCTTGCCGACCATCACCGTCCGCCCCGCTGCGTTGCCGATGACCCCGCCTCCGGTGACGGAGCGGAAATCCTTCACCGCTTCGAGCGGCAGCGATTGTTCCTTGGCGGCGCTGACGATGGCGGAGGCGAGCGGGTGTTCGCTCCCTTGCTCCAACGCGGCGGCGAGGCGGAGAAGTTCCTTCGCCTCCATGCCGTCCACGGGCAGGCAATCGGTGAGCTTTGGCTTGCCTTCGGTGAGCGTGCCGGTCTTGTCCACGACGAGCGTGGTGACCTTCTCCAGCCGTTCAAGCGCCTCGGCGTTCTTCACAAGGATGCCCTCCTGCGCGCCGCGCCCGATACCGACCATGATGGACATCGGCGTGGCCAATCCCAGGGCGCACGGACACGCGATGATCAGCACCGCGACGGCGTTGACGATGGCATGGGCAAGGCGCGGTTCCGGCCCGAGCCAGAACCACAGGACAAAGGTGAGCAGGGCCACGGTGACCACCGCCGGGACGAAGATGCCCGCCACCTTGTCGGCCAATCCCTGGATCGGCGCGCGGCTGCGTTGGGCTTGCGCGACGAGGTCCACGATCTGCGCGAGCAGCGTGTCGCTGCCGACCCGCTCGGCGCGCATCACGAACCCGCCCGTGCCGTTCACCGTGCCGCCGGTGACTTTGGCATCGGCGTGCTTCTCCACGGGCACCGGTTCACCGGTGATCATGGATTCGTCCACGCTGGAATGGCCCTCGGTCACGACGCCGTCCACCGGCACCTTGTCACCCGGGCGGACGCGCAGCAGGTCGCCCGCGCGGACGTGCTCCAACGGGACTTCTTCGTCGCCCTGATCCCTCACTCGACGCGCGGTGGGCGGCGCGAGATTGAGCAACGCCTTGATGGCGCTGCCGGTGCGGCTTCGGGCGCGGAGTTCGAGCATCTGCCCCAGCAACACGAGCACGACGATGACCGCACCTGCCTCGAAGTAGATGCCGACCTTGCCATGCACGCGCATGGAATCGGGGAACACGCCCGGAGCCAGCATCGCCACTGCGCTGAACAGAAACGCCGCGCCGACGCCGAGCGCGATCAGCGTCCACATGTTGAACTGCAACGTGACCAGGGAACGCCAACCGCGCCGGAAGAACGGCCAGCCCGCCCACACCACCACCGGGGTCGAGAGCCCGAACTGCATCCAGCGCGACGCGTCGCTGTCGAGCCAACTCTGGCGGGCGAGCGACGGAATGAGGTGCGCCATCGCCGCGACGAAGACCGGGAGCGTGAGCGCCAAGCCGATCCAGAACCTCCGCGTCATGTCGCGCAGTTCCGTGGTGTCATCGGCCGTGTCGGCGGCGCTGACCGTCTTCGGTTCCAGCGCCATGCCGCACTTGGGGCAATCGCCCGGATGGTCCTGCTCGATCTCCGGGTGCATCGGGCAGGTGTAGATGACCTTGGCCGCGGACTTCCACGCCGGGTTACGTTCGAGCGCCATCCCGCATTTCGGACAGTCACCGGGTTGATCGGACTCCACGCCGGGGCACATCGGGCAAAAATACTTCGCCATCGCCGGAGGCTTCACGGCTTTGTCCGCGGAGTGGCCAGCGCAGCAGGAGGGCTCCTTGGGTCTGGCAGCGGCTTCCTTCTCTCCTGCGCAGCACGAAGGCGCCTTCTCCGGGTGGTCGTGCCCGTGCGCTTGCTTCGCCGGCCCGGCATCCGTGGACTTGCCTCCGCAGCAATCCTTCGCCGTCACCGATGGCGTGAGGGCGATGATCTGCCTTGGCTTCGCCGGCCCGAGGAACTTCTGCCGGCAGTGGTCGCTGCAGAAGTAAAACGTCTCGCCGTCGCGTTTGGAGGAGAGCGCCGTCGCTTCGTCCACCGTCATACCGCAGATGGGGTCGGTCTTCATGATGTCTCCAGTTCGGTCAGGAATGGTTTTCGCACTGGCAGTCGAGGCAGCCATGCGTCGCGCAGAGTTGGCAGGTCTCGATCAGCCGCTCCTTGAGTTGCTGCCGGGCGCGATGCAGCCGCACCTTCAGGTTGCCCGGCGTCACGCCCAACCCTGCGGCGACGGCGTCGGTCGAGTGCCCGTCGAAGTCCATCCGCTGCACGACCTCCGCATACTCGGGTTTCAGCGTTGGCAGGAGGCGCCTCAGACAGCCGCAGAGGATCCGCCGGCTTTCCTCGTCCGGTTCGGCCGCAAGTTCATGGCCGAACTGCTCCAGTGCCTTTGCTTGGGCGGCCTTCTTGCGGTGCAGGTCGGTGATCGTGTTCCGCAGGATGCGGTAGAACCACGCGACCAAGTTGTCGTCGTCCGCCAGGTTCGCTTCCGCGCGGAGCGCCTTGAGCAACGCGTCCTGGACGACATCCGCCGCGAGTTCGGCGTCGCCGAGGCGGTTTTGCGCGAAGGCCTGGAAGGTGGCCAGATTCTCTGACAGGACTTGGCCGAGGTTTCCCTCCGCGGGAGGCGGGACGGCGTTGGTATCGTGAGGTCTCATTTTCACCCAAGCTAACGGACGGACCACCCGAAGGTTACACTTCGCCGCCAAACAGGCACATCAGGGTATCACCCCATAGCAGGTGGCCATAGCGGCGCACATCGTGGTCAAGTTAGAATCCGATGAACTGCGGTTGGTATTGGTAGGTTGTTTTGAGCGAGCGCGCGCAGATGCGGTCCGCCTTCCAATCGGGAATGCTTAAGCATTTCTTTGAGGTCAGCCGCATCATGCCGCCGGAAGAGGGGAAACGATATCTCGCCTGGGCAAAGGAAAACACCTGCCTGCGCGAAGAGGTGATGGACCGCCGCGAGGACAACCACGCCCAGACGACAACTCGCGCCCGCAATCCCTGAAGCCCGCATGAACTCGCTCAACCCGGACGAAGTGGATGCGCAAGACATACGACGCCTCGTGCAAGGGCATGACACGGATTTGACCCAGTTGATGGAGCGTCACGCCGGAAAGTTGTTCCACTCCCTTTTCCGCTGCCTCCAGAACGAAGACGGCGCGGCCGACGTCGCTCAAGAAGCGTTCGTTCGAGAGGCTTCCGCGACGCCCTTCTGCAAGACGGCTCGTCGCCCACCGAGGATGTCCAGGCTGGTGAGCGGGCCGATGCCGTGCGCCGCGCGGTGGCTGCGCTGCCCGAGGAACTTCGCCAACCGCTCATCCTTGCCGAATACGAGGGGCGCTCGCATGCGGAGATCGGCGCGATTTTCAAATGCTCGGCGAAGGCGGTGGGAATGCGGATTTGCCGAGCTCGGCAGCAGTTGCGCGCCAGCCTCAGTGGCCTGATGGAGACCACGTGAGATGCCTTCTTCAATTGCCGCGAGATGCTGAAGCAGGTGGGGAAGCTCGGCGTCGTCACGGATCGGTCCAGGAAGAGCCCGAGCACGGAGATCCGGATTACCTGCGGGTGGAATCCCCGGTGTCAGACACGGCTCAGTGATTGAACAGGAACTCGGGTGAGTTCAACAGGGACCAGAGGACATCCTCGGTGGCGGTCTGCCGGTTCGCGGAGGGAATCCGGTAGGGCGCAGTGGCGGCGTCGATCTCGGCCGGGACTGGAGGTCGCCCGTAGGCGGCGAGGTAGAGCTCGGTCACGATGGTCTCGGGTGCCTCCTTCGATGCGGCCAATCGCCTGGCGCGCCCTTCCGCATGGGCGATGCGCTTCTGCAGCCGGGGCGAATTCATCAGGTGCAACGACTGCACCACACTCAGGCGCAGGTCGCGTTCGCAGGGACAATCGGAACTCGAGTTCGGCCGTCCGAAGGCGTCCAGGAAGTGCGACTCGATCTTGTAGCTCCAGGTCTGCGTCGCGCGGGAACCCGGCGCGGTCGCAACGAAGGTGTCGGGCGAGCCGGTCACGTCCGACACCGCGTCGTCGAGGACCTCGGCCGGCAATCGACGGCGGTATCCTCGGGAGAAGTGGCGGGTATCGCCGGAGTTGGTCTCGTTGGGTTGGGTGGAAAGTTGATACAGACGCGAGGCGAAGATCGTCCGGAGAAGGTGCCGGATATCGTAGCCGTGACGGGCGAAATCGTCCGCCAGGGCGTCGAGGAGTTCCGGATGCACGCAGGGATTGGACAGACGGAAGTCATCGACCGGTTCCACCAGGCCGCGTCCGAAGCAGAAGGCCCAGACCCGGTTGACCAGGGCACGGGCGAGGAACGGGTTGTTGGTGGCGGTGGCCCAGTCGGCGAGACCGCGTCGGGGGTCCGCCTCGGGATCATTCAACAGCGGGCCGTCCGGTGCGCGTGGAGTCATGACCTCCCCGGTGACCGGATGCTTCACGCTGCCGCCCTTGGCGAAGTAGAAGGATTCGCGGCCGGCCGAGATGGGGGGCGAGAGCCCGGCCCCCTTTTGATGGACCGACCCGAAGCAGGCGGCCAGTTGGTAGAAGTCTTCCTGACTCCACTTCTCGTTCGGATGGTGATGACACCGGGCGCATTCGAGACGGACCCCGAGGAGCACCTGGGAGAAGAGCGTCGTCAGCTCGGGAGGTTCCCGACGGTCGCGGTACACGACCGCGGGTCCGTCGCGGTGGTTGGAGCCTTCGGCCGTCAGGAGGTCGCGAACGAACTGGTCGTAAGGCCGGTTGATCCGGAACTGTTCCCGCAACCATTGGTCGAGGATGAAAACGCTCTTCACCCCGACCCGATCGGAATTCGGACGGAGCAGATCCGCCCAGCGTCCCGCCCAGAAATCACCGTAGGCCGGGTCGTCGAGCAGGCGGACGATGGCCCGCTGGCGCTTGTCCGGCGCGGGATCCGCGAGAAAGGCCGTGACCTCGTCCGGCGTGGGCAGCATCCCGATGGCGTCCAGCTTCACCCGACGCAGGAACTCGGCATCCGTGCAGGTGTCGGAGGGAAACAGGCCCAGACGTTGGAACCGCGTGAACGCGATGTCGTCGATGAAGTTGTTTCGGGGCAGCCCGGCGTAACGCTCGGCTGGAAGCAGGCGCTCGGCCGGAACCAGCACGCGGGAGGCGGCGACCCGTCCCAGATAGCGGGCGACGATCACCGCCGTACCGGGGTGCTTGCCGGCAATGAACCGGCCGTGTTCATCCACGGCGGCGAGTTCCCGGTCGCTGGTCTCGAAGGCCGCCAGACGCGTGACATCGCGGAGGGATCCGTCCAGGTAATGGGCCCGGACCATCAACCGGTGGGACGAACCGGGAGCAGTGGTACGTTCCGTTGGAAACACCTCGACGCGGGAAAGGCCCGGCTCGTTGGTCAGGGTGTAAGGGGTGCCGGCTCGGATCCAGCGGAGCAGGGTGATGTGTGGGGAGGAACCCGGTTCGAAGCGGCGCCCGCCCTCGTGAGGGATTCCCAGCATCGGCTTCTGGAGCAGGAGGGACTGCTCCGGCGCAGCGGGGAAGAGGCGTCGTCCGCGCACGTCGGCAACGATCTCGGCGTGGTCGGCCTTGGGATCGTAGGAGAAGACGGACAGCTTGAAGCCGTTTTGACCCTCGGGCTTGGAATGACACCCGCCGGAAGCACAGCCCGCCCGGCCCAGTTCGGGAAGGACGTCGCGGGTGAAGGAGACCGCGGGTTCGGACCAGGGTGCTTTCGGATTCTTTCCGGTGCCGGTGACAACGACCGGCAGTGGGATCGCGAGCCGGCCCAGCTTCAGCAAAACCGTGTTCGACCCGGATCCCCCGTTCGCCGCCAGTTCGCCGGGGGCGCTCAGGGCGAAGACCGCGCCTCGCGGAATCTCCACCTTGACCGCATCGGTGACATCGTATTCGCGGCCCTCGCCGGTAAGCCCGGTGACGCGAAAGCCGTGGGACGGTCCATCGGCCGACAGGTGGACGCGATCGGGATGGATCGACAGTCGTGTAAAACGGGACGGAGGAAGCGCAGGTGGGCCGGGTTTGATGCGGGGCCGCGGGAGCTTCGCCCGGTCCAGCATCCGCGACGCAGCGACGGCGATCGCCTCGGGCGGTTCGGGTTGGAGTCGGGCCAGTTCACGACCATCGCGATTCCAGACGACGACCAAGCCTTCCTGGGTGCCGGCGGCGACGCGATTGCGGTGATCGTTGACGGCCAGGCTTTGGAGATGTCCGGAAAGGGAGGCGACCCGGCGTTCATCCCCCGACGCGGAGCTCTGTTCGCCGGTGTGGGTGCGGAGGTTTTCGTAGCGCAGGACCGCGCCGGCTTCCGTCGCGGCAAAAACCTCGCGGCTGTCGTCGGGCCAGGCCGCTGCGTTTATCGCGTGGGCGTGGTTGCCGAGGGTGACCAGCTTCTCGCGGGTGGCGATGTCCCAGATGAAGAGTTGCTTGTCCGCGCCTCCCGAGACCACCTGGGTCGCATTGGTGTTGAACCCGACGGAAAGGACCTGGGCGGTATGGCCCTCCAGCGTGGCGACGGGTTTGCCTTCAGGCAGCGACCAGACCCGCACCAGACGATCGGCTCCGGCAGTGACCAGACGCGCGTGGTCCGGGCTGAATTGCACCCCCAGGATCGAATCGCCGTGGGCGCGCCAGGAGCGGGTCCAGCGCCGGGTGGCGACGTCCAGCAACCGAAGCTGTGCGGAGAGCCCCGGAGTGGCATCGCCCGCGGCGAGTTGGGTCGAGTCAGATGAGAAAGCCAGGGCGGTGATCCGTCCGGAAAGTCCGTTGGTGATGTCGGCGACGGCGCTGAGTTGGAGGGCGTCCCACAGTCGCACCCGACGGAATCCGGCGGTGGCAATGAATCGTCCATCCGGACTGACTGCCATCGAATCGATCCCCTCAGGATGGGCGATGATCGGGGAGGCGACGGCGGGCGCGTTGGTGCCGATGGCAAGCAGATGGAGACGGGGCCCGCGGGCGACGGCGAGCGTGTTGGAGCCCGGGAGGAAGGCGAGGCTCTGGACCGGTTGATACCCGGCGGGGAATGGTTCCAGAGCGACCGCGGCGATCGGGGCCGTGGCGTCATCGAGGGCTGAATCGTCCCAGGGCATCTGCTCCTGAACCCACCGTTCGAGGGCGCGGATCCGCGCCGCATCGAGCTGCTTCTTCGGCGGCATGTGGGGATCCGTGTCCTTGCGAAGGACGTCGATCAGTTTCGACTGGGCCGCGTTGCCGGGGGCGACGATCTGACCGTTGCCGC
The DNA here is from genome assembly GCA_041688515.1 of Verrucomicrobiota bacterium. Lineage (GTDB taxonomy): Bacteria > Verrucomicrobiota > Verrucomicrobiia > Limisphaerales > UBA9464 > UBA6176. The sequence continues at coordinate 4,112 of JBDNHZ010000401.1, read as the reverse complement.
CCCCCTTCAGGATCGCCTCTCGCGAGGTGAGGATGAGTCCGCCCTTGGCCTTGTCCTCCCGATGGCAGGGGAAACACTCGTTGGCGAGGATCTGGAGCGGATGCGGAGTGGGAAGGGCGGCCTGGCCTGGCAGTGCCAGGCCTGCCGTCAAGGTCAGGGCTGGAAGCAGGGCGCGAACGGCGCGAGACCGTTTCGTCCCCGACCGGATCGTCGGTCCTTCCACCATCGAGTCATTCCGCTCCAGGCACTCCATTACAGACCTTTGGTGTCCCAACCCTTGCGGTAGGTGCGCCGTACCAGTTGGTTGGCTTGGGCGACGTTGGTGAAGCGCAGTTTGTTTGCGTTCCAGTCCAATACCTGGTTCGGAAATCGCGTGGCCACGGAACCCAGAAGGATGCTCTCGGTCAGCGGACCGGAGTAGTCGAACCCGGCCGAGGTGGTGCCTTTGCCGGCAATGGCATCAATGAACTCATGCCAGTGGTTGGCGGAGCCGACGTCCGGGAATTTGAAGCCGGTGTACTTGGCCTCGGGCAGCAGGATCGGACGGCCCACATGGGGAACGACCATGATTCCTTCGGTCCCGATGATGATGGAGCCCTGGTCGGGCAGCTTCACCTTGCCGAGCAGACTGATGATGTCTGCTGGCGGGCGCTTGGAACCGTCGTACCAGGTGATCGGGATCTTTCCGGGGATCGTGAATGGCGTGGCGGGGAAGAGGTATTCGATGACGGCGTTGTTTGCCCAGGAGTGGGCGCTGGGCGCGGCACCCAGAGACTTCACCGAGGTCGGCGCGGTGAGTTTCAGCGCACTGAAGACCGGGTCGAAGATGTGGCATCCCATGTCGCCGAAGGTGCCCGTGCCGAAATCGAGGCGACGCCGCCAGTTGCCCGGATGATACCAGCCCTGGCCAATGAACGGGCGCTCGGTGCACACGCCCAGCCACAGGTTCCAGTCCAGTCCGGCGGGGATGGGATCCTGGCGCTGGGGCAGGGGACCGTTGTCACCCCAGTCCTTGGAGCTCCAGGTATGGACTTCGCGGACCTTACCGATGACGCCGTCCTGGACCAGTCGGGTGGCGAGGCGGTATTCGGTGGCCGAATGGATCTGGATCCCCATCTGGGTCACGAGCTTCTTCTTGCGGGCGACTTCGGCCAACTGCCGACACTCATACAGGTCGTGGGCGAGGGGCTTCTGGCCGTACACGTGGATGCCGCGCCGCAATGCCGCCATTCCCTGCGGGGCATGCATGTGATCCGGGGTGGAGACGTTGACAGAGTCGATCTTCTCCTTGTCCAGCAGTTGCCGGTAGTCGGCGTACACCCGGGCTTCTGGGAACTTCTTCCGGAATTCCGCGGTCCGGTTGGAGTCCACATCGACGACCGCCACCATGCGCACGGACTTGTGCGAGGCGATCTCGTTGAGATCCGCCCAGGCCATGCCGCCGGCACCGAAGCTGGCGTGGATCACTTGGGAGGACGGAGGGCGCGCAAGGAGGTCGCGCATGATGATGGGCGTCGCGAAAGCGGCACCAACCGCGGTCCGCAGGAAGCGGCGCCGCGATGTGGAGGTGAAGGGGGAATTCATGAAGCTGCGTGAGTCTCCGTCAGTGAGGGGGCCCTGCGGAAGTCGAAAAAGGCCTCGGATCCATGTTCGACCTTGCCAAGAACCGGGCTTTGATCGAACACAAGGTCTGTGACGCCCGTCTGTGCGTCACGAACCCGTCGCTGACGTCAATCTCGGTGCCTCCAGTTCAGGTCCGTTGTCAGCGGCGAAAACGGGCATCAACGTTGCGATGAATTTTTCGTTGGGACTGCTGGCTGCGGCCAGCGCGCAGAAACTCTCTCTCCCCCAGATCTGGAGTTTGGCGACTGCGGAAGCGCAGATCATCATCGTCATTCTGGCGGTCTTTTCGATCTTTGCCTGGTCGACCATGGCGGCGAAGGCGCTGCAGATGCACCGGGCCAAGAAGTTGAATCATCACTTCGACATTGAGTTCCGACGGCAGGGCAGTGTTCTGGGGATCTTCGAGCGTCGGTTGGGGATTCAGGGATGCCCTATGTTTTCGGTCTATGAGGACGGATGCACGGATCTGGACGCCCGCCTCAACAAGCCGGACGGCACACGGAAAACCGAGCTCACGATCAAGTCCATGGAGCACATCAAACGCTCGCTGGAGGGTGCGGTCGCCCGCGAATCCCCCAAGCTGGAGTCCGGCTTGATCCTGCTGGCGATTGCGGTCTCCGGGGGACCCTTCCTCGGATTGCTGGGCACCGTGTGGGGCGTCATGGACACCTTTGGCGGTGTGGCCATGAAGCAGAAGGCGGATCTCGCGGCCATGGCGCCCGGCGTCTCCGCGGCGCTCATCACCACCGTTGCCGGACTGCTCGTCGCGATTCCATCGATGTTCGGATACAACTGGTTGTTGCACACCCTTCGGGTCGTCACCGTCGAGCTCGACAATTTTGCCCAGAGCCTGGCGTCCCGAATGGAAACCGAGTTCTTGCGGGACGAATGAGCAATTCCGAAAACCTGTCTGATCCGGACGGATCCGGTGCCCTGAACGCCGTCTCGGGCGTCGGTCCCCTTTCCGGATCGCGGCCGAGTGACGCGCGGGGAGTCCTGTGCGTCAAATGCGAGCATCTCAACTCCATCGCGCTGGAAGAATGCGAAGTCTGCAAGGCGCATCTGTGGGTCAAATGCCTCGAGTGCGGTGCCAAGAACCGTCGGGTCAATGTGCGTTGCGACGAGTGCAAGCGCCGCATGCACAAGGGGCGATCCAATTCATCCAGAGCCCATTCGCGACGCTCGGGGTTCAACTGGTGGATCGTCGGAATGGTGGTGGGCGGAATCGTCTTTGCCATCGCACTCCTGTTTGTGGTCTCGGGATTGAAGCTGCCGCGCCTCTGGTAGTGGGCATTCAACGGTCGAACCGGCCATGAGACGATTCTCCCAGCGAACCCAACTCGTGACGTTGAACGAGATCAACATCACGCCTCTGCTCGACCTCGCGTTCGTGTTGCTGATCATCTTCATCATCACCACGCCGCTTCTGGAGCAGAGCATCCCCCTCAAGCTTCCCGTGGGCGGTGCCGCTCGCACCACCGGTGATCCGAAAAATGCCGTGCTGACCGAAGTGTCGCCCGACGGCACCTATTACTTCCGCGGACGGCGCGTCGGGACGGCTGAAGCGTTGGAGCGCGAGTTGGTCGCCGAGTTCCGCCGCAATCCGGAGATGATCGTCAAGATCCGGGCCGATCGGGACGGAAAATTCCGTTTCCCCGCCGAAATTCTGGATGTCTGCCGGCGTAACGGCATCACCCGGTTCGACATTTCCACCGAGGTCCCGCGCCGATGAACACCGTGGAGCGCCGCTGTCTGGCCACGTCCGCCGTCGCGCATTCCGCGATGGTGGTCGTGCTGGTGGTGGCCTCCGCCGTCGCGGCTCGCCGGGTGTTGGAGCCGGACGCCCTTCCGCCGATCGAATTGATCAGTCTGGAGGGGGTTCGAATCACCGATGGCAGCGGAGCCGGAGGAGGCACCCCAACGCCGCCCCCTTCAGCACCGACTCTACCGACGACCGCGCCGGCGACTCCCCCGCCCAGGGTGATCCCGATTCCGCCTCAACGGGTAGCCCGGGTGACTCCGGTCCCGATTCAGGTCACCCCGGCACCCACCCGCACCGAGCGGTCGGAGAAGCCGGAGAAGCCGGAGAAACCAGACAAGCCGGAGCGCACCGAGACCGGCATCAAGGTGTCCTCCACCCTCGTCCAGGCTCAGGACATCGACCCCTCCACCAAGGGCAAAGCCGATCCCCGTGACGGCCCGCGGCCGGCCGGGCGACGCCCGATTGCGGTTGCCGCGGCACCCCAGGGGCCATCGGCAGCGGAGATCGCCGAGGCGAAGGCGGCGGCGGAGCGGGCAGCCAACGACGCGAGGGAACGAGCGGCGCGGATGGCGGCAGAGCAATGGAAGAACGCGGTGGGAGGCATCCGGAGCAAGCTCGCCCAGGGGCTTTCCGGGCAGACGGAAATCTCGACCCCGGGCCCAGGTGGCGGGGGCGAGGTCTGGGTGGGGTACGGCACGTACCTGAAGACATTCTACGAGGCACGATG
>JBDNHZ010000400.1:0-6537 GCA_041688515.1 Verrucomicrobiota bacterium | reverse complement strand
GCCTCCTTACGTCGGCAGCTACGGACGGGACGGATCCCGGACGAAGCGCGGCACGCAGGAACCCGCCTCCTTACGTCGGCAGCTACGGACGGGGCGGATCCCAGACGAAGCGCGGCACGCAGGAACCCGCCTCCTCACGTCGGCAGCTTCCCAGGTTTGCGACGGTTCATCGAAGGAACCAGACGATCAGCACCGCGACCAATCCCCCGGCCACCAGCATCAGCGGGATGACCCACGCATTCCGACCCGTTGCGCGGTGGGCCGGACTTTCGGACAGCACCATCGCCTTCGGAATCTCCGGCGCCGCCACGGGGCGTGGCAGGATCATCGTCCCGGTCCCGCGAACACTCGGCAACCCGGGTTCAAAGATCACCGGAAGTTTTGCCGGGGGCGCGCCTCGCGATTCCTCCGTCACCACCGCCTTTCGATAGGCAAACACCGCTGTGTTGTAGGTGGACTAATCCTCCGTCATCTCCGGGTGATCCAGGCGGGCTTCCACCCGACCGATCCGCAGGGTCTGGCCCCGGGTGACACCGCTCTGCGCAGCCACCCGGACGTCGTTGACGTAGGTCCCGTTGCGCGAGCCCAACTCCCGCACGATCACCTCCACCCCCTGCACCAGCAGTTCGCAGTGCTCTGCCGAGACGGACTCGTCGCGAAGGACAATGTCGTTGTGAGGCGCGCGTCCAACCCGAAGGATGCCATTCGGCAACTCGCAGGACTGGGCGCCGAACTCGGGCGTGATCAGGATGAGCCGGGTCATGAAGAGGGGTTCTCCGCCGAGATCTTGACCCACCCACGTCTCCCCTGTCTACGGCCTCCTTGGCGCCCGTAGAAGATCTCAGGAGACTCTGACTTCCCTTCGGACGTCCCCCGGCCCGCGCGCATTCCCCGCCGACCCGAACGTGAGCCTCGTCGCCTCCGGGGAACGACCCATTGACCTTCATTCCCATCTTGGCATATTCCCGTCACTGGTATGCACAGACCTTCGCTGATCGAGGTTTACAGCGCGCTCTCCGATGAAACACGCCTTCGAATGGTTCATCTGCTCGCGGAATCGCCGCTTTGTGTCTGTCACTTGCAGGACATCCTTGGCCTGACCCAGGTCGCAGCCTCCAAACATCTCGCAACCCTGCGCACCCGTGGCTTGGTGGAATCGCGAAGGCACGAGCAATGGATGATCTATTCCCTGCCGGCCCAACGTCCGCGCGAGCTCGACTGGCAGATCCGCTGTCTTCAGGAGTGTCTTTCCAGCCATCCGATCTTTCAGGGGGACCTACGCAAGCTCGCGGCCCTCCAACCGGACTGCTGCTGGGTGGGCCAACTGGTCCAAGCTCCTTGCCCGACTCCCCGTTCCATTGCCAAAGCAAAACGCACCCGCACATGACCAAGCCCTCCGTCCTCATCCTCTGCACCGGCAATTCCTGCCGCAGCCATCTTGCCGAAGGCATCCTCCGCTCGATCGCCGGCGATCTCCTCGACGTCCACAGCGCGGGCTCGAAACCGGCGGGATACGTGCATCCGCTGGGCATCCAGGTGATGCAGGAGATCGACATCGACCTGTCCGCGCATCATTCCAAGCACATGCACGACTTTCTCCAGCAGGACATCGAGACGGTCATCACGGTGTGCGGAAATGCCGATCAGGCCTGCCCGATGTTCCCCGGCCAGTTGAATCGCCATCACTGGGGTTTCGATGATCCGGCGCATGCGACCGGCACCGACGAGGAGAAGTTGGCCGTTTTCCGTCGCGTGCGGGACGAGATCCGCCGCGTCTTTACCGCTTACGCCGAAGGACGCCGTGACCAACTCAAGGCCCGATAGGATTTTGCAAGCGGTCCAATCGACATGAAAACCCCCTCTGTCCGCAAGGTCCTGCCCTGGCTGGTGCTGGCCGTGTTTGCGTCTTTCCTGGTTTACCGGCTGAAATTCAAACCGACACCGGTGATGGCACACACCGTTTCGAGCGGGGAGGTCCGTGGCGAGATCATGGGCACCGGCACGCTGGAGGCGCGGGTCAAGACGACCATCAGCCCCCGCATCCAGGAGCGGTTGGCAGAGGTACTGGTCGATCAGGGGGACCTCGTTCGGACCGGCCAACTCCTGGCGCGCCTGGATGACGCGGAACTTCGACAGCAAGTCGCGGTTGCCGACGCGGGCCTGGCATCGGTGCGGGCCACCGTCGAGCGGGTACGCGCGGACGAAGCCCGGGCTCAGGCGGTGTTGCAGCAGGCGCAACTGGAGCACCGGCGATGGATGGAACTGGTCGCCGCGAAAACCGCATCCCAGTCGGACCTCGACAAGGCGGTCGAGTCGTTGCGGGTGGCCGAAGCCGATGCCCGGCGTTCCCAAGCCACCATCCTGGAGGCAGAGAGCCAGGCTTTCACTGCCGGGAAGACCCTGCTCTACCGCCGCGAACAACTGGCCTTTACGGAGATCCGCAGTCCCTACGGCGGGTTGATCCTTCGCCGGGACCGGGACCCCGGTGGGGTCGTTGTTCCGGGAAGTTCGATTCTCCAACTGATCGCCACCAACGAGATCTGGATCAGTGCCTGGGTGGATGAAACCGCCATGTCCCTACTGGCGACAAATCAACCGGCGCGCATTCACTTCCGATCCGATCCGGCAAAAGCGCTGACTGGAGAAGTGGCGCGGTTGGGACGCGAGGCGGACCGCGAAACGCGGGAGTTCGTCGTGGACGTTCGGGTGCATGCGCTTCCTTCCAACTGGACCGTGGGGCAGCGCGCGGAGGTGTTCATCGAGACCGGACGCAAGGCCGGAGTCCTGGCCGTGCCTGCGTCGTTCGTCCTCTGGCGGGAGGGTCGGCCCGGCGTCTTCGTCGACGACCACGGCAAGGCGAGATGGCGTGAGATCACGCTGGGGTTGCAGGGACGGACGGAGGTCGAGGTCACCTCGGGCCTCTCTTCGGGTGAGAAGATCGTGAAGCCCCCGCCCGCCCAGAAGCAGCCATTGACCGAGGGTCAACGCATCCGAACGCCATGAATCTCGCCCGTCGCGATATCCAACATCACCTGGGGCGCTTCGCTTTCACGACGGTGGGCATCGGTCTGTTGCTCATGATCGTCATGGGCATGGGCGGGATCTATCGAGGATTGATCTACGAAGCCACTCTGCTGGTGGATCGGATCGGGGCCGATCTGTGGGTCGTGCAGGGGAATACCCGCGGCCCCTTCGCCGAGGTTTCCCGGCTTCCGGCGAATCTGGAGGACCGGGTGCGGGCCGTGCCGGGCGTGGCTTCGGCCCGACGCTTTGTTTCCCATACGATCCAACGTCCCCATCAGGGCCGTGCCCTGCGCATGGTCGTGCAGGGACTTTCCTGGCCGGAAGACCGGGGTGACTGGGTGCCCTTGGTGGCCGGGCGTCCGATCAGACAGGCGCACTACGAATTGATCGCCGACCAATCCCTTGGGCTCGCGCTCGGCGAGAGGCTTCGACTGGGCATGGACCTGTACGAGGTCGTGGGCCTTACCCGCGGAATGGTGGGATCGAGCGGCGACGGCCTGGCGTTTTTCACGGTCAGCGATTCGACGGCCATCCAGTTCGATCTCCCCGGGGAGGCAACCCGACTCGAACGCGCCGCACGCCTCCACCGACTGGAGAGCATCGATCTTGGACAAGTCAGCCCGCAGTTGTCAGAACGGGCGATGGCCCCGGCGAACCAGCTTCCGGCGATTGCTCCCCCCAGGGTCAGTGCGGTTCTGGTCACCCTGAGGGAGGGAGCGGATGCCGCAACCGTGGCCGCCACGATCTCGCGATGGACCGATGTCACGGTCTACTCAACCCAGGAACAGCGGGACCTGCTGTTGTCGGGCATGGTGGACAAGGCCCGGCGTCAACTCGGTCTGTTTCGTGTCCTGCTCATCCTCATCTCCACCATCGTCATCGCGTTGATCCTCTACACCCTGACGCTCGACAAGATCCGCGACATCGCGCTCCTCAAGCTCATTGGTGCACGCAATCGCGTCATTGTCGGGCTCATCTTCCAGCAGGCGTTGCTCATGGGGACGTTTGGCTTTGGGCTCGCCTGGTGGCTGGGACGATTTGCCTTCCCGCACTTTCCACGACTGGTGGTCATCGAACCGGCTGACCTGGCCCAACTCGCGTTGATCGTGCTGGGCATCTCGATGCTGGCCAGCCTGCTGGGCATCTGGAAGGCGCTGACCGTTGAGGCGAATACCGTCCTCTCCGCATGAACCCGTCTCCCGACACCCATCCCGGCGTGGAAGTCACCGCCCTGACCAAGATTTACGGCTCCGGGAATACCGAAGTCGTGGCGGTCAAGGACGTGTCCCTGCGGGTCGCTCGCGGCGAGATGGTGGCGCTGCTCGGTCCGAGCGGGGCCGGAAAATCCACCCTGCTGACCGCCATGGCGCTCATCAATCCACCGACGTCCGGTCAGATCCGGATTGGCGGTGAGCCGGTCATGGACGGTCCCCGTGCCCTGGTGGATCTGCGCGCTTTCCGACGTCAGCACCTGGGCTTTGTCTTCCAGAAGGCGAACCTCATCCCGTTTCTCACTGCCCGGGAAAACGTTCAGGTGGCCTTGGAAGTCAACGATGTGCCGTCCCGCGCCGCCCGCCAGCGGGCCATGGAATTGCTGGAGTACCTGGGCGTTGCCCAACGGGCCGATCATCTGCCCGATGCCCTGTCGGGCGGCGAACAACAGCGCGTGGCCGTTGCCCGCGCCCTGGCCAACCATCCGAGCCTGATCCTCGCCGATGAACCCACCGCCGCCCTCGATCGCCAGCGGGGGCGCCAGGTCATGGAACTCTTCGCCAAGGTGGCTCACGAGCAGCACGCCGCCGTGGTCGTCGTTACCCACGATACCCGCGCGATCGATCTTTTCGACCGCATCGTCGAGATGGAAGACGGGCACCTGAAGCCGACCGGAGATCACTTCCGATAGGCACCCGGCACCCCGCCAATCGCCCGCACGAGGCGATCCGACGCAGTGACCTTGGGCTTTGCACTCCGTCGGACCCGAACCGAGACGTAGCGCGTCTCCGGCAGGATGAACTTCTTCACTTCGACCGTCACCCGACTGGTCCCGTATTCCTTCACGATCAGGTCGGCAATCTCCACCGCCAACGCCTCGATCAACCGCCAACTGCGTCCCTCCCCCAACCGGAGAAGCCGACGGCTCACCGCGTAGTAGTCGATGGTCCGGGTCAGGTCATCGTGGGCGGCGGCCTCGGTAAAATCCGATTCCATCTCCACATCCACCAGCAGGCGCTGCGCCTTCTCCCGCTCGGAATCGGGAACGCCGACGCAATAGTGTACTTCCAGGTCCCGGATCGAAATCACATCCATGGCGTTCAGGTTACACTGGGTCCGAATCGGACCCAAGCCGGTCGATGCCCGTTCTGGACGGAAATCCCCGCGCCTTGCTCCTCCCCTGCCGTTGAGGTTCCATGGGGTGCACGTGACGCAACATTCCTTCAAGACGCAATTCCTCGAGCGGCTCCAGGCCGCCGTGGCGGACAATACGCTCGTCCGCCTGAACCTGGGCGGGCCCACGGGCCGCGATCGTTCCATCCGGAACCTCTTCATCCGCCCGGTCCGGATCCGCGGTGAACTCCTTCTTTCCTTTGTCTATCGGCACGCCACCCGTGACGTGACCAAGAACCAGACCCCGGCCGACGCCTATCTTCTGCTCGACGACCTGCTGGGCAACGAGTTCTCCGATGCCTTCCTTTCCGCCACGACCGGCACGGCGCATCTCAATGTCCGCAAGGGGCGGAACCCGCAGCTCAAACTCGGCCCTGCCGAAGACACCACGCCGCCCGACCTGGACCACGACCATCAAAAGAAGCGGGCGGTGCCCACCTCCGGCAACACCTGGCTACGGGACCTCGGCGTCACCGGTCTCGATGACAAGATCCGCGGGGGCATGGAGGACAAGTACCGTCAGATCCATCGCTTCATCGAATTGCTCGCTCCGATCATCCGCGAAGCCGGCCTTCCTCAGGACCGCATCCCCAGCGCCGTCGACATGGGCTGCGGCAAGGGCTACCTGACCTTCGCCCTGCACGATCACCTGCGTCGCGTGTATGCGCGTCCGGTCCGGGTTCTCGGCATCGAACAACGTTCCGAACTGGCGGAGGCCGGCAATCGCATTGCCAAGGAACGCGACCTCGACGGACTTCAGTTCGTGACGGGGATCATCGGGTCCACTGTTCTTCAACCGACCGACATCGTCGTCGCGTTGCACGCCTGCGACACGGCGACCGACGACGCGCTCGCCAAGGGAATCGAAGCAGGGGCGCGACTGCTCGTGGTCGCCCCGTGCTGCCATCGGGAGATGAGCGGCCAACTGGTCCCGCCTCCGGCCCTGGTGGATTCGCTCAAGCACGGGATCCTTCTGCAACGCGAAGCGGAGTTCGTCACCGATGCCCTGCGGGCCGCCCTGCTGGAGGCTGCCGGATACGAGGCGCGCGTGTTCGAGTTCATCTCGCCGGAGCACACCTCCAAGAATCTCATGATCTCCGCCGTGCGACGCACCGCGCCCTTCGATGC
>JBDNHZ010000399.1:0-16882 GCA_041688515.1 Verrucomicrobiota bacterium | reverse complement strand
TCTGATCCTGACGGTCGAACCCTCCCAGCTTGAACGTGCCCGGGAGGAACTCGTTGATCGTTTCGATCTCGATGCCTGCGACCTCGACGACGTGTTTCTAGACAACCTGCGGACCGAGGCTGAACGCGTCGGCGCCAGTTGGGACGTGGTGTTGGCGGCCGACGCCGCGCCGCGTGAGTCGACCGATTGGAGCAATCTCCAACGGCTCGTCGATCGGGCAATGCCGGGGATCGAGGGACGAATCCGGGCCACACCCAAGACCTGCCTTGCGTTGCATCCGGGTTTGCTCGCGCGATACGGGCACATGAATGTCATCGCCGGCTTGGCGGCGGACGTCGGAAGGGCAGGGGGACCGCGCGGGCTCTGGGTGCTCGTGCCGGACAACGGGCAACACACCTTGCCGACCCTGGACGGCGCACCGATTCCCATCACCAACGCGGCCCAGCACACCCGCCTGACCTCGGCGTGGCTGCGCAATGAGCACCGGGCTTCCGGGGTCAGGGAGTGAAGGGTGATGAGCAAGAACCTACCCGGTGAAGAAGCGTCGCTGCGGGCTGATGTAGGCCATCTGCCCTCAAGTGGTGATGGGGCAAACGCCCGCTGAGGACAGCGGGCTTGCCCCCGTTACCACAGACTCTGTCTCCCGCCGCTTGAGGGACAGCGGAGTTGCCTTGGTCGCCGGCAGTTGGCAGGGTCGCAACTCCGTGGAACCGATTCTCCATCTGTTCGAGTTTGCATACCCTGACGGAGCCTTGTTTTTGGATCGGGCGGGAAGCCTCTGCAAACGATTGCAGGAGAGGCTGCCAGGATTGGCCCTCAAAACCGTCGAAAGGAACCAGATTGATCTGACCCTGCCGGGCGAAGGATTGGAGGCCTACGCGGGGGTCGTTCGTTCGTCCATCCAGACCATCCGGCCGACCCGACTGGATTTCGCGCCGCTGGCGGCGGATTTCCTTGAGCTGACGGCCGAGGTTCTCGAGTTGAAATTCCTTCAGGAGTTTCGCTTCCGCTACGTGGCGGGCAGGGAGTGTGGGTCGTACGAGGAGGCAAACAAGGTGCTTCTGCAATTGGTGCATCCGGAGACACAGGCGAAGATGGCCCTCATCCGTGAGCCCGCCAGTTGGAGCGCACTTCAGGGGGAATATAGGATGGGGAACTTTTTCGTCGTGGACCGAATTGCGGTAATGGATCTCGAGCCCTCAAGGAACAGCGGGGACGCACCTGCCTCCCCTCCCGGTGCGGTGCCCCACATCACAGCTCAGATCGATGTTCGTGGACTCGCCGGGATCGCAATCGGTGACTTTGATGCCAAGGCAGTCATCTCTTCCTTTTGCACCAAGTACACCGAGGAACTTCTGGCAAAGCTCGGAATCAACCTCTCCTGAACCATGGATCGCCAGACCCTATCCTCACACGACTCCAAGATGGAACACCTGCTCGCCCAATCGGGCAGCAATCCGGTACAGAGGTTCGTCAGTAAGCAGGCGCAAACCCGGGTGGAATCCCTGAGTGCCAGCCCTTCGAGCTACGACCTGTACGTGGTTCGAAAGAATCCACAGGCAGGCGGTGAGATCTTCGGCCCGGCCCGGATTCATGTAGGGACGTATTCGACTGACGAACTTTATGGCCCCGCCGGGAGCCGCTTGCAGCAGTTCCGGGATGCCATTTCTGCCCTCGCCCGTCATGCCGCCACGATCGTCCAGCTGGATGGGGATTCCCTCGAATGGGCGCATCAGTGCACCCTGTTCTGGGTGGAGCTTGGCACACTCAGGACCTTTCTCGGGACGTCAGCCACCCTGTCCGAAATCATTGCTGAACTTCGGACCGCACGATTTCAGTACTTGGGGAAGGACACCCCGGTGACGGCGATGAAGGCCATGGCGAACGCGCTGGGTCTGCTGGTGGATGCGCCGCGATGGGACGGCGCGCTGGTGGATCGGTTCATCGACATTCTTGAGTCGGGCGGATTCGACTCCCTCGCCCCCGAAGCCCTTCGCGCCGACGATGCCTGACGCCTTCCTCGATTCGAGTGTCGTCATTGGATTGCTCTTCCGGAATGCCGGCGAGCGCGCCGCCTGTCTCAAGGCCATCCCAGAGGACGCGGCCCGAGTTGGCTCGCGCTACGTCCAGTTCGAGATTGCGCGCGGGTTCCTTCGGAGCCTGATCCTGCTGCACAATGCCTCCTTTGAGTACCCGTCCTTCTCCGCCCTCCATCAGGCAGCCCATTCGGGGCAACGGCGTTTCAAGCCTTATGAGATGCAAACCTGGATGGGAGCCTTCGACGACTACTTTGCTGCGCTTGAAGCAGAGGATGGCGCTCCCGACCCCGATCAACAGTTGAACGAATTCCGTGCCAAACTCTGGAGCTGGATCCGCCGCGGGTGGCGCAAGCTTCAGGCCGACTTCGTCCCCCTGAACGCCATCGGCTGCCGGGAGGACCTCCCCCCCCCGTTAAGACGGTCGGATCAACGCGTGGACCAACTCCTGCCACTCTTAGAGTGTGGGAATCCCGCCGCGTGCCGATTGCAGGCTTTCGTGGACGACCCGCGGGCGTCCAAGACGGCACTGGCGGTCGGCTTGGATCGCCTGCCCGAAAAGCAGAAGGATTCCGAGACCATCCGGCACATCGACGCATTGCGTGAGTTGCTCGCGGTATCGGCCGGGACGGAGTTCACGGGATCGCACTGTCATCGAGCTGGGGACGGACTGATCGCGATCGAGATGCCCGTCGGTCATCTGGTTGTTACCAAGAACCGAAAGCACTTCGAACCGATCACCCCTCTCCTTGGGAAGCCATTCGCGATCGCGCTTCCCGCCCGGTCCACCCAAGCGCCGGATTCCTGACTCTCTTCCTGTGATCCACTCCCAAGCCCTGCTCGCCGACCTCCAGAAGGAAGTCGGCAAATTTGAGAACGACCTCCGTGCGCGTTGCGACGCGGACGCCGCCGTCGATGCGCCGCTGAAGGCGCAGTACGAGGCTGCGCGGAAGGGCAATCGAACTGCGCTCACCTACAAGGCGTGGCGCGAGGAGGAGTTGACCAACGTGGCGGTCGCCTGGGTTTTGGCCTGCGTCTTCATCCGGTTTCTGGAGGACAACGGGTTGGTGGAAACCCTCCATCTCGCCGGCCCCGATGCGTCGGGAATCACCCGGGCGCGCGATCAGCAGATCGTTTACTTCCGGCAGCATCCCGGCCTCACGGAACGCGAGTATCTCGAACACGTTCTCTCGGAGATCGGAAGGTTGCCGGGCATGGCGGACCTCCTCGACCGCCGGCACAATCCGCTCTGGACCGTCGGGCCCACCGGCGATGCCACGCGGGCTTTCATCGAGTTCTGGCGCAAGTCTGATGCCGGGACCGGCCGCCCCATCCACAGCTTTGCCAAGGATGAAGGAAGAATTATGAAGGATGAAAGCAGCGCCCCATCCGCCCTTCATAATTCATCCTTCCTAATTCATAATTTCTCCGACACCCGCTTCCTTGGCGATCTTTACCAGGACCTCTCCGAAGCCGCCCGCAAGCGCTACGCCCTCCTCCAGACCCCCGTCTTCATCGAACAGTTCATCCTCGACCGGACCCTCACGCCGGCCATCGAGACCTTCGGGTTCCAAGTGGTGCGGATGATCGATCCCACCTGCGGCTCCGGCCACTTCCTGCTCGGCGCCTTCGCGAAGCTTCACGCGCTCTGGCTGGAGGCGGAGCCGGGCGAAGTGCCGGCGGTGTTGGTCCAGCGTGCGCTCAACCAGGTGTTCGGCGTGGACCTGAACCCGAACGTGGTGGCGATTGCCCGCTTCCGCCTGCTTCTGGCGGCCTTGCGGGCCACCGGAACCGCGCGGCTCCACAACGCCCCGGATTTCAAGATCCATGTCGCGTCCGGGGATACGCTGCTGCACGGCCGGCGGTTTCGTCAGTATGAGAGCCTTGGAGGCCCGCAGATGACCTTTGGAACGGAGGAAGTTTTCCGCGACGAGCTGAAGCACCACTACGAAGTCGAGGACCTCGAGGCCCTGCACCGCATCCTCGGCCAGCAATACCACGCCGTCGTCGGCAATCCGCCCTACATCACCGTGAAGGACCGCGCCCTCAGCGAGCTCTACCGCGCGCGCTACCCCTCGTGCCGCGGCAAGTATTCGCTCTCCGTGCCCTTCATGGAGCGCTTCTTCGACCTCGCGGTCAGGGGTGAAAGGGGCGACGGCACCCCGCCGCAGCCCGCCGGCTTCGTCGGGCAAATCACGTCGAATTCCTTCATGAAGCGCGGCTTTGGCAAGAAGCTCATCGAGGAATACCTCCGGCGCTGGGACCTCACGCACGTCCTCGATACCTCGGTCGCCTACATCCCCGGCCATGGCACGCCCACCGTCATTCTTTTTGGGAAAAATCAGCCGCCCGTGAGTGGCACCATCCGCACTGTGCTCGGCATCCGCGGCGAAGAGTCCACACCTAATGACCCGACGACGGCTCCGGTTTGGCAGGCGATTGTCAGGCAAATTGATGACCCTGGTAGCACGAGCAAATGGGTCAGTGCAGCCGATTCGCCGCGCACCAAGTTCTCTAGCCATCCGTGGAGTATTGGTGGTGGCGGTGCAGCAGAGTTAAAGCAGACGCTTGATGAGGCGGCTGAAACCACGGTTGGTCAATTTGCCGATCAACTAAGAGGGAAGCCGAACATTGGCATCACCGCATTTACGCTCGAAGACGATGCTTACATGCAACCTTCCGACGTTCTTGCCAGACAACACTTAGCGCCGAACGAGCGCAGTGAAATGGTTGAAGGCGATAAGATTCGGGATTGGGCACTCGCTGAGACCAGCGGATTGGTTTGGCCCTACACCGCCGACTTTCAAATAATTGCGCCCGATCCAAAAAACCGTGTTCAGCGCTATCTGTGGGCAGCCAGGACGTGTCTCGCAAACAACTTCATGTTCGGCCAAGAGACAAAGGTTCAGTCAGGTCTTAACTGGTATGAATTTGGACGCCTCAACGTGCCAAAACTCCGCAAACCAAATTCAATCGTCTTTGCGTTTGTTGCGACTAACAGCCACTTCATTTTTGACACGGGTAGAAAGGTATTCAACCGTTCATCTCCAATCATCAAGTTGCGGCCTGACGCTACTCTTGAAGACCATCTCCGTCTGGTTGGCCTACTCAATAGTTCTGCTGGCTGCTTTTGGCTGCACCAAGTCTGCCACAACAAAGGAGGCCCCGGCGGCGGCAGCTCGAAGGACGAGAAATGGCACGACTTTTACGAGCATGACGCCAGTAAGGTCGCCAATTTTCCCATCCCCGAAAACCAGCCGACAGAGCTCCCGACCGCGCTCGTCCAAACCAGCACGGCCATGCAGGCGCAGACGCCGGCCGCGACGCTGGCGGCGTGGAGCGCCCCCGGGAGCGGGGACTTGCGCGCGAGGCTGGCGAGCGCTCGCGACGCTTGGGCGGGCCAGCGGCGCCAGCTCATCGCCTGGCAGGAGGAGCTGGATTGGCAGATTTACGAAGCCTTCGGCCTGGTGGCCGCCGGCGGGCCGGCCCGCGAAGGAGACCGCGCCGGCGTGAGCCTGCCGGAGGGCGAGGGCCTGGCGGCGATTCCGCCCGAGGGCCTGGCGCTCGGCGAGCGGGCCTTCGAGATCGTGCTCGCGCGGCGCCTGGCCGCGGGCGAGGTGCAGACGACGTGGTTTGAACGGCACGGCTCCACGCCCCTCACCGCGCTCCCGCGCCATTGGCCCGCCGCGTATCGGGAGCTGGTCGAGCGCCGCATCGCCCGGATCGAGAGCGACCCGGCCATCCGCCTCATCGAGCAGCCCGAATACAAGCGCCGCTGGAACACCGAGCCGTGGGACGAGCAATTCACCCAAGCCGCGCGCGACTGGCTGCTCCTGCGGTTGGAGACGTATTTCTTTGGAGCCGAGCGCATGACGGTAAATGCGAATGACGAAACCAGAATGTTGAATGACGAAGGGGCCGGCGCTTCCACTCGTCATACGACATTCGACATTCGTCATTTCCGCGCAGCGGATCGCCCTGCGCTCACCACCACCCACCAGCTCGCGGGCGTGGCGCAAACCGACCGGTCCTTCCTCGCGGTTGCCGAGGAATTGATGGGTGGCCCGGGATTCTCTGTCCCGAAGTTGGTTCGGGAATTGGTGGAAGGTGGTTCCGTTCCATTCCTTCCTGCCTTGCGCTACAAGGCCAGCGGCCTGCTCAAGCGTCAGGACTGGGACCACGTCTGGGGACTTCAGCGGAAGGAAGACGCCATCGATGCCGCCGAGAAGGTGGACGAACCCGGGATCACCGACGCAGTGCGGGCGAGTCGGAAGCTGGAGGCTGCGGCCCGGAAGAAAGCCGAGATCGGCGACCTGCCGGTGCCGCCCAAGTATGCCAGCGGCGATTTCAAGAAGACCGTCTGGTGGAGCCTCCGCGGCAAGCTCGACGTGCCGAAGGAACGGTGGATCAGCTATCCGGGGGCTGAACGCACGGAAGACCCGAGCCCGGTGATCGCCTGGGCCGGGTGGGACGCGGCCCAGCAAGCCCGTGGTTTGGCCGAGTACTTCGTGGACGCCAAGCAGACCTACGCGTTCCCGCCGGAGAAGCTGAAGCTCCTGCTGGCCGGACTCATTGAACTGCAACCTTGGCTCGACCAGTGGCACAGCGAACTCGACCCCGCCTACGGCACCAGCCTGGCTGAAGCCATCCGCGGCTTCCTCGACGGCGAATGCCACGCCCTAGGGGTGACCCGGGAGGATCTGGGGAGGGTGAGGATGGGGACGTGATGGAGTGTGGACATCCTGTGGATCATTTGTAGATTTCGGATATGCCAATCACGATTGAGCATCCAAAGAAGGCGGGCAGAAAAATCGCCGGGGTCCCGATGGAGGCAAGGCCCCGGAGTGGACCCGCCGGATCCCTCGGCCGAAAAGCCCGAAATGCTACGATCGTCCGGACGACGCGGCCAGAGAGCAGCGAAGCCAAGCCCAAGCGACGGGTCGAACTGGTGCGGGAGCAAGCCGAGTTGAAGAAGAATCTTCAGGTAATCGACGCTGCCCTCGCCCACGCCGAGCCGCCCAAGGTCATCCTGCCGGAGTTGCATGATCGAGCGACCGGCCGCATTGATGCCCGAAAGGTGGCCGAGTTCATGGGGGTGCCATTGAAGCGGCTCGCGGAAGGGTTGGGGCTTGATTACAAGGCGGTGCATCGGAATCCGCCGGCCGTCGGCTTCCAGGAGGCGCTGCAGCCGGTGAAGCGAACCCTGGAGCACCTGCAACGGTTTTTTCAAAAGCCGGAAATCATCCGCGCCTGGCTCAACACGCCGCACCCGATGCTGGGAGGGAAGACCTCATTGGGACTCATTCTGGAAGGCAAGGCGTTTGCGACGGAGCGGCTACTTGGCAACGCATGGGAAGGCGTCTGGTCCTGATGCTCGCGGACCTGCAACTCGCGACGGCTCTGGCGTCGGCTCAGTTGATTGCCGTCCATGGACCATGGGCGCGGGCGGTGATGTATCGGCATCTGCTCACGCGAAGTTCCCGGCTTCGACCATTGTGGGGCGGCGCGGCCCGGGTGAATGGCGCGCGATTTACTCCGAGGCAGGGCTTCGATTCCATTCATCTGGCGTGGGATGCGGTGACGGCGTTTGCGGAGGTGCAGGCGGTCATCCTGCTCTCGAACGATCGACTGCAGCCGCGGACGCCTCCGTGGGTGGTGATGACCATCAATGGCGTCCTCAGTGGCATCCTCGATCTGACCGACCCACGCATCCGCGCGCCGCTCGGCACCACCGAGCAGGAACTCACTGGATCCTGGGAGATCGAGGCCGAGCCGCCGACGCAGCGAATTGGGCGGGTGGCGTTCGAGAGCGGGCGGATCGTTGGGATCAAGTACCCATCGGCCAAGGACCGTGACGGCGACAATCTGGTGGTCTTTTCCGATCGCCTCCCGCTCACGCCGACAAACTATCTGGAGGTCCATGACCCGGACGGGCATTTGTCCCAGCGCTTAGGGGTTGAGCGGGTGAGGATGGTCTGAGTGGCCATCGATCGAGTTTCAATGAGCATGAAGGCTGCGGGTGCAGCGTTGCTCTGCGAGCTCTGGGCCGCCGAGAGGGCCAGGATTCGACTGGGTCGACAAGAAACCTCGAGGACTTTGCAGTCCCAAGGAACTGCAGTTGCTCGCCGACACCGTATGGCCACGGAACCCGAACACCAACCCTGGGTGAGGACCCTCGTGACAAGGCACAAGAACACCGGTAAGGCGCATGTCGCTTACGGAATCTTTGGGTTGATGGCACTGTGGCTTCCCGGGCTGCAATCGTTTCACTTCCAAACCGTGGCCCAGCGAACTCGATCCCGCCTACGGCACCAGCCCCGCCGAAGTCATCCGCGGCTTCCTCGACGGCGAATGCCACGCCCTCGGGGTGACCCGGGAGGATCTGGGGGGGATGAGGATGGGCGGCGCCGAGTGAACGGTTCTGGCAAGGTTTGTCTCGCCCTTGGGACGGTGGTTGTGTTTAATCTTCGGTGGGTACTCGCCTCGGGATTTTGTTGAGATCATGACTTGGAACGACAGCGAACTGTGCAAGCTGGAGCGGCATCTCGGGATCACGATCCCGAAGATCCAGGAGGGCTACGAACGGTCTGAACGCTTGTTGGAGCTCGTGGCGCAGTCTCTTTCAAGCTTGCCGAAGGAAGTGAGCTTTGGGGTATGAAGTGGGGGCGTTGAACGAGCTGTTTTTGAAGCCCGATTCCGAACTCGGTAAGCTTACGCTCAAATACGGGGTATTCTGATGGAAAAGAAGGCATTTGGATTTTCGACAGGGTCGCTGGCCCGCAGCGACGTGAAGCGCGCCTTGGGGATGGCTGCTCAGCATGCAACGGAAGCGGTCGAATACCCGGCGTTACGTGCAGTCGAGCTCGAACCTTTGGTCCGACAACTTAAGGAAGAGGGGGTCGGCGGTTTTAAATATGTCGCCGTCCACGCACCGAGCCAGTTCGATGAAGCAGACGAACCGCGGGTGGTAAACCTGCTCAGTTCCCTTCTCGAAAAGGTTGCAGTCCGCATCGTCGTTCATCCTGATGCGATTGGTGACTATCAGCTCTGGCAGCAGTTCGGCGAAAACCTGTGCATTGAGAACATGGACCATAGAAAACCATTGGGCCGCACTGCCGACGAGGTGTCGGAAATATTCGCGAAATTACCCCAAGCAAAACTGTGTTTTGATATCGGCCATGCCCACGAGATTGATCGCAGCATGTCTTTGGCCTACGAGATTCTCCGGCGGTTCGGCGAACGCATCGCCCACGTCCACGCCAGCGAAGTCTCCGACGACTGCCAGCATGGTCCGTTCACCGCGTCTTCCCGGTCAGCATTTGCAAAGGTGGCCAACCTGATTCCCAGGTCGGCACCGATCATTCTCGAAACCGACGTCCCGGAGAACCAGTTCGACGACCAGTTGAGTGAGGCACGCGCGTTGTTTGGAGAGCATCCCCCGGCCTACGCCAAAACCAATCGATCCTCACCTCGGTGATTGGACACGGCTTTTGTTGAACCATGCCCACTCTACTTCGCGACCTCATCACCATCCCCGAGCACGTTGCCAAGGGCGACTTCGTGCTCAAGCTCACGGAGGGGACCGACCCTGCCAAGGTCAAGGCCACGCTCGACAGCTACGTGGTCACGCCACAGCTCGCGGTCTGTTTTGATGAAAGCCTGAAGCTCGTTCAGTCGGCTCTCAAGGGTTCCAGCAAGGCGGCGTATCTCCATGGCAGTTTTGGCTCCGGCAAGAGCCACTTCATGGCGGTGCTGCATTTTCTGCTCCAGGGAAATGCGGATGCGCGCTCGATCCGCGAGTTGGGAGATGTGGTGGCGAGGCACACCCAATGGTTGGCCGGAAAGAAGTTCCTGATGGTGCCCTTCCATCTGATCGCAGCGAAGGACTTCGAGTCGGCGTTGTTCAAGGGCTACACGGACTACGTTCAGAAGCACTTTCCAGAGGCTCCGTATCCGCCGTTGTTCACGTCCGACGCACTCCTGGCCAACGCTCGGCAGCAGTGTTCGAGCATGGGGGACGACAAGTTTTTCGCGCGACTCAACGAGGGCAAATCGGGGGCTGGTGGCGGTGGTGGTTGGGGAAGTTTTGGGGCGAAGTGGGATGCCTCGTCTTTTCGCCAGGCATGTCAGGCACCGCCGACCGACGAACAGCGCCGTAGGCTGGTGAGTGATCTCGTTGAAACGCACTTCCCGGCAATGCGGTCGACGACCGAGTTCGTGAGTATCGATGATGGGCTCTCCATCATGAGCGCCCACGCGAAGTCGCTTGGGTTCGACGCCCTGATCCTGTTCCTTGATGAGCTGATCCTCTGGCTGGCGAGCCACGCGGCCGATGTGAACTTTGTGAGTCGCGAGGCGCAGAAGCTGCCCAAGTTGGTCGAATCGCAGAACGCGAACCGGCCGATCCCGATCATCAGCTTCGTCGCCCGGCAACGCGATTTGCGGGAGTTGGTTGGCCAGCATGTGGCCGGCGCGGAGAAGATGGGTTTCGTGGATGTCCTCAGCTACTGGGAAGGACGATTCGATACCATCAAGCTGGAGGACCGAAACCTGCCGGTGATCGCCGAGAAGCGCATCCTCAAGCCCCAGTCGGAGGCGGCCCGGGGGCAGATCGACCAGGCATTTGCCCAGACGCAGCAGTTCCGGGAGGAAGTGATGCGGGTGTTGCTCACCACCCGGAGCAACCGCGACGATTTCCGGAAGCTCTATCCATTCAGTCCGGCACTGGTGGAGACGCTGGTGGTGGTTTCGTCGCTGCTCCAGCGAGAGCGAACCGCGATCAAGGTGATGGTGCAGTTGCTTTCCCGGCAGCGCGATACGCTGGAGTTGGGCCAGATCATTCCTGTCGGCGACCTCTTCGACCTGATCGCGGAGGGCGACGATGCCTTCAGCGCGGGCATGAAGGCCTACTTCGACGAAGCCAGAAAGCTGTACGACCAGAAGCTCAAGCCGATGTTGGAGGCGCAGCACGGCCTGACATTCGAAGCGGCCGGCGCATTGCCGCCGGCCGATCCAAAGCGGACGGCGTTGCGCAACGACGACCGGCTGATCAAGACCCTCCTGCTGGCGGCCCTCGCTCCCGAAGTGGAGTCGCTCAAGAACATGACGCCACAGCGGTTGGCGGCGTTGAACCACGGGACAATCCGGGCGTTCGTGCCGGGCCAGGAAGCGCAGATGGTGCTATCCCGGTGCAAGGAATGGGCATCCCACGGCGGTTTGCTGCAAGTGCAGGAAGGCGCGGGTGGCACCCACACGATCTCGATCCGGATCACCGGGGTCGACTTGCAGCCAATCCTTGAGCGGGCGGAGGCGGTGGACAACTACGGCAACAAGGTGGCCCGTCTGAAGATGCTGGTCTTTGAGGCGCTCGGAAAACAGGAGCATCAGGACCTGTTTTTCCGGAACGAATTCCGGTGGCGTGGGACCGATCGCCAGGCGGAGGTGATGTTCGGAAACATCCGGGAGATCAGTGACGACAATCTCGAAGCGCGGGGCGACGACTGGAAGGTGGTCGTCGACTACCCGTTCGATCGCGACGGTCATAACCTGAACGAGGATCTCAGTCGTCTCGACACGTTCCGCGCCACCTTTCCACCGCAGCGCACGATCTGTTGGCTGCCGAGCTTTCTGAATCACGAGGCGCAGAAGGCCATCGGCACGCTGGTCCGGCTCGAACACATCCTCGCCGAGAACCGATTCAAGACGTTCGTCGAGCACCTGTCGGAACAGGACCAAGCCGCAGCCAAGCCATTGCTGCAAAATCAACGCGACCAGCTTCACAGCCAGCTCCGGTCGCAAATCGAGGCGCTCTACGGGCTGCGAACTCCCAACCCGCTATACGCGGACCCTTCCAACCAGATTGATGCAGCCGATCAATTTCAGGTGCTTTGCGACCTAAGGCTGCGACCGCCGGTCGCGCAGAACCTGCGCGATGCACTAGTCGGCCTGCTCAACCAGGCCCTTGAATTCCAGAATCCCGGCCACCCGATCTTCGAGGACGAGACCCGCTTCACGAAGGCCAACGTGAGCAAGGTGCTGGAGCTTATCGAAAAGGCATTGGAGACAACCGAGCCCAGTCTCAACGTGGCCGACCTGGCGGTTCGCAAGATCGCACGGCAAATTGCAAATCCCCTCAAGTTGGGGGTGATGCACGAGTCACGCTTCCAGCTCGGACATCATTGGCGGAGCCATTTCGCGCAACGCCAGGCGCGTCAGGCGGGCCAACCGGTGACCGTCGCCGCGCTGAGGGAATGGATCGATGAACCCCAGCGGATGGGATTGCCTCGACTCGCGCAGGACCTCGTCATCCGAGCGTGGGCTGAGCAGACCCATCATTCCTTTCACCTCGGCACCACGTCCGTGCCCCCGCCGGTTCCGGGCGATTTGCAGGACGCCATGGTGTTGCGGGAAGTCGCATTGCCTGCGGCGGACGAGTGGAAGCAGGCGGTGGAGCGGGTGAAGGCTCTGTTTGGCTTCGATGACACGTCCCCGTTGGTCAATGCCAACAATGTCTCGATGCTCTGCTCCAAGGTTCGCACACGGGTCGACGAGTGGCTGCCCGCTTCGCAGGTGTTGGAAGCCGAACTCGACAAGGGGTCGCGCTCGTTCGGTCTTCAAGCCAGGTCCTTTCCACGGGTCCAGACGACCAGCGAAGCCATCGGGCTTCTCAAGGCGCTCAAGAACACGGCGGGGGAGCTGACCTTCGTAAAGGTGTTGGCCACCCATCCGTTGACTGCCAAGCCACTCGTTCTGAGTCATGGCATGAAGACCGCGGTTGCGGTGGCGCGCGCGGTGGAAGGGATTCAGTGGGACTTGTTCAACGCCCTTCAAGGGGTGGGGGATACCCGCACCGCCGAGGCGAAAGCCTTGGCCGCCGAGCTTTCAGACGCATTCTCCCGCGACGAGATCGCGGTGGGGTTTCAGGCGAAGTCAGCGGAATGGATGAGGAGTGCCGTGAAACTCCTGGCAGCACCGTCGGTTCCGCCGCCGCGGCCTCCCGAGGCGCCTGTTGTCCCGCCAACGGTGGTTCTCCCCCCGCAACCTCCGATCCTACCGGTGCCGATACCCCGGGTCGCGAAGCGGGTACGTCGAAGTCAGATCCGGGAAGACGCAATTCCACCCTGGGTGCCTGCGGAGATGCGCAGCCTCGCGTTGGTCGAAGTCTCGGTCCCGCGGGCCGATGGGGGCGTCGAGAGGATCGTGGTCACCGGCACGACGGCGCGATTGATTCAGGAAGCGGGCGATGCGGTGTGGGTCTCGGGGAATCTCCGGTTTCCAAAGTGGAACTGTGAGGTGGAGGTTGAAGCTTTAACCGAGGAATAACGCGTGATCCTCACGGAAGGCCAAATCAAGGCGCAGGTGAGCGCGATCCGGAAGAAATCGAATCCTTTCGTCACCGCTTTCGCGTTGCGCACGGATGGGCCCTGGAATGGGCCATCGCGGCTTACCATTGAAGGCTTGTCTCACCGAGTGGCCTACTGCCGGTCGGATCTCGAATTGCGCGAGTTGCTGCGGTCGGCTGCCGCCGACAACGAGCCTCTGGTGGCGCTGTGTCCCTTCGGAAGCGGCCAATTGGGAGAGGACGTCCTTGCGCGGTTGGCCAAGCGCAGGGTGCATCCGCCCCGTCCCATGGAGATCCTTGCGAGCCTGTTTCAGGCGAGCACGGTGGATCCCCGAATTCTGGCGAATGTTCCGCTGACGAATGGGCTCATCGAAAACGTACCCTCGGATGGCTACCTGCCGGTGCCCGGAGGCGCCCTTGATCTTCAGACGGCATGGCGGGGACTCCTGGAACGGACTGTGGGTGAGCCCGAGATCGTGGTCGGCATTGGGCGCCTGATCGAGGCGACCTTGGATGCGGAGTTCTGTGGTCGCTTCGGCAAGATGCCGGCTGACCTCCGCCGCGAGTTCTTCGCGTGGGCAGCCCTCAACGTCGATGGGTCGGCCGCGTGGATTTCGCATCTGGTTCAAGCGGGCAAGACTGCGGACGTGGTCCCCTTGGGCCTGCTGCTCGATTTGGCTTTTGATCCCGCCTTGAACGCCCATCCCGAAGTCACGTCGGCCCGCGTTCGGCTGGAGAGTTGGTTTGATGGGCACAGCATCGATTCGACTGCGGCTCGCAGTTGGGCGGCCGCCGCCCGATCGATCCTGCAAACCCTCGGGCAACGAACGGGCTCGCGCGCTCTGATATCCTCGGTATTGGCGCGGTTCGATGCGCTGCTTTCGGAGTTCAAGATCTCGGAAGTTGCGGTGAAGAGTGACTACTCGCCGTGCGGGTTCGAAATGCGGGTACGCCAGTTCGCTACGATTCTCGCGCAGTCCGCCAAGAACGGCCCTTCGTCGAATCGCGACAGCCAGAGGCTCGCCGCGGCCGTCGATGGTTTGGACACGCACCTGCTGGCGGGGGAACACCGGCGGCGCATCGAGCGATGCCAGATGGCAGCGCGTCTGGCGTGTTGGTTGAGCGATGGGGAAAGGTTCGGAGACGGTACATCGCTCGACGAGATGGTCGTGGGTTATGCGCGGTTGGGTGGGTTTGTTGATTGGGCCCGGACCATTGTCAACGAAGCGGATTCCGATCCGGCCTTGAACAGGGCCTACAACGGCTTGATTGCGCGTGTGGACGAAACTTCTGTGGCGTTCGAGGCCAGCTTCGCAATGAAACTCGCGGACTGGAACTTGCACGGTGCGGCGGCGGGTTCCTCGTTCGTTCCAATCGAGCATGCGCTGGAACAATTGGTTGGGCCGCTTGCCGCACAGGTTCCGGTGCTGGTGCTCGTGATGGATGGGATGAGCGCCGCCGTATTCCGGGAGTTGATCGGGGATATTGTTCAACGTGGGGGTTGGTTGGAATGCCAGCCGGGACAACCCAAAGCGCCGTCGGCGTTGCTCGCGACCGTTCCCTCGATCACGGAGGCTTCCCGACGCGCCCTGTTCCGTGGTCGGCTTCAAGCGGATTCCACGCCCACCGAGCAAAGCGCCTTCGCCGGGAACGACCGTCTTTTCTCTCAGGCCGGTGGAGCGGTCCGGCCCGTGCTTTTCCTGAAGGGCGATCTCCAGACATCCGGCGAAGCGGGGCTGGCCCCGGGAGTGAAGGACACCCTCGCCAACAAGAAGTGCCGGGTGGTGGCGACCGTGCTCAACGCCGTGGACGATCACCTTTCCGGCTCTGACCAGATCGCTCCCCGGTGGGATCTCGATTTCGTCCGCCCGCTGCGGGAGATCCTCCAGATCGCTGCCGAAGCTGGCCGGGCCATCATTCTGACCAGTGATCATGGCCATGTTCTCGAACACCAGACGTCCCTCAAGTCCGGCATGACGGAGGGCGGCGACCGCTATCGCGCGGATGGTGGCGTACCATCGGACGGCGAGATCCGGGTTGCAGGGCAACGGATCCAGCAAGCCATCGGTCGATCGGAGATCATTGCCGCGTGGTCGCGATGCATCCGGTATGGAGGGAAGAAGCGGGGCTACCACGGCGGCGCAAGCCCGTCGGAGATCGTCATCCCGCTCGCCATTCTGGTCCATCGAAGCAACCCGAAGCCCGAGGGATGGACCGAATCGGCTCCGTCGCCGTTTTGGCCGGAATGGTGGACGCTTTCAGCCCGGCAGATTCCGGCGCTGCCCAAAACCACCGTCATTGCCACCACGAAGGATACGGCCGGCCTCGAACTGTTTGTCCACGCAGCGGCGAAAGGGCGCGGCAACGAGTGGATCGAGAAGCTGCTCGACGGGGAGATCTACGCGGAACAACGCAAACAGGCCGTGCGCGGCGCGCCGGAGCGGGAGCAAGTCGTGCTGTTCCTTGAAGTGCTCGCGGCACGCGGCGGAACGATGCCTCGCGAGGCCCTCGCCGAACGACTGGGCTTGCCCATGCTTCGGCTCAGTGGGCACGTTGCCAATCTGGCCCGGGTGTTCAATGTGGACGGATACGAAGTGGTGAACCTCGACTCCGCGAGCGGAACGGTTTCGCTCAACGTTGCCCTGTTGAAAAAGCAGTTCGCCGTGGCCGACTGAATCCCATGACCCCGACCATCAGTCCACGCCGAAGGGAGCAGGTTCTGGACGCGCTCCGGCGGGGCACCGTGCCTCAGGAAGGCCTGGCGAGTTTGGCAGTGGGGCTGGAGCGGTTCCATACCACCGTCGGCGAAGATCTGGATCGCGTCGGTGCAGGGGCCGGCGCGTTCAAGGCGATTCGCGGCGAGTATGGGTGCGGGAAGACTTTCTTCTCTCGCTGGCTTCAAGAGCAGGCGCGAGCGCGAAAGTTCGCGACCGCCGAGGAGCAGATCTCGGAATGGGAGACGACGCTGCATCGGTTGGAGACGGTCTACCGGCGGTTGACAGAACGGCTCGCGACCGCCGCGGGATCCTCGGGCGCATTCCGCAGCATCATCGACACCTGGTTCTACGCGCTCGAAGAGGATGTTCTCAGCAGCGGAAAGGTGGCGGCGGATGATCCCGCCGCGTTGGTTGCGGCCACCAACGAATTGATGGAGCGACGGCTCGATTCCATTTCTCGTACTGCGCCGGCTTTCGCTGCCGCGCTGAGGGGCTATCGCACCGCCCAAGCCAACGGTGACCATGCCACGGCCGAGGGATTGATGGCCTGGGTTGCGGGTCAGCCCAACGTTTCGGCGACGATCAAGCGGGCCGCGGATTTGAAGGGCGACGTGGATCATTTCGCAGCTCTCAGTTTCCTTCAGGGACTGCTCGTGGTGCTCCGCGATTCCGGCCATCCCGGCCTCCTTCTGGTTCTGGACGAAGTCGAGACGCTCCAGCGCGTCCGCGCCGACGTTCGGGAAAAGGGACTCAATGCCTTGCGCCAACTCATCGACGAAATCGACGCC
>JBDNHZ010000398.1:0-16439 GCA_041688515.1 Verrucomicrobiota bacterium | reverse complement strand
GGTAGCTGCCGAGGTCACGAGGCGGACCCCAGACGAGGCGAAGCACGCAGACGTCCGCCTCCTGACGTCGGCAGCTACGGCGCGAGGGAGGTAGCTGCCGAGGTCACGAGGCGGATCGCAGACGAGGCGAAGCACGCAGACGTCCGCCTCCTGACGTCGGCAGCTACGGCCGGGGCGGCGAAGTAGCTGCCGAGGTCACGAGGCGGATCGAAGACGCGGCGAAGCCCGCAGACGTCCGCCTCCTCACGTCGGCAGCTACGGAACGTTCGGTCACGACGGCTGCAAGGGCAGCCAGAGGGTGAAGGTGCTGCCCTGGCCGGGGGTGCTCTCGACGGTGAGGCGACCTCCGTGTTGGGCAACGATGCGGGCCGAGATGGCGAGACCAAGGCCGGTGTGTCCCCGGGGATTGGTGCGGGAGGGATCGACGCGGTAGAAGCGGTCGAACAGACGCGGCAGATGGGTCGCCTCGATTCCGATTCCGGTGTCCGAAACGCGGACGAAGGCGTCGCCTCCCTGGACTCCGGTGGTGAGGGTGATGGTGCCGTTGGGTCGGTTGTAGGCGACGGCATTCCCGAGAAGGTTGAGCAGGACCTGTCCCAGTTTGTCGGGGTCTGCCCCGACGGGCACCGGGGTTGAAGAGCATTCGATGTGAAGAAGGAGCGGTGGATCCCGGGTGAGGGGCCGGACCGCTTCGGCGGAGTCGAGGGCGATGTCGTTGAGGTCGACGGGGTGTCGGAGCAGGGGTTCTTCGCCAGATTCAAGCCGGGCAAGGGTCAGGAGGGATTCGATGAGGCGTCGCATGCGTTGAGATGCGCGGTGACAGGCTTCGAGCGATTGGCGGTACTCGGCTTCGGAGCGGGGGCGGGCGAGGGCGGCCTGGGTCTGGGCGAGGATCACTGAAACGGGGGTGCGCAGCTCGTGTGACGCGTCGGCGGTGAACTGTCGCTGGCGGACGAGGGTTTCCTCGATCTGGGCGAATCCTTCGTTCAGGACGGCCGCCAGTGCGGCGAGTTCCTCCGGGAGTCCCGAGGCGTCGATGCGGTCGGAAAGGGACCCTGCGGCGATGCGTCGCGCCGAGGCCCCGATCTGGTGAAGGGGACGCATGGCGCGGCCGGCGAGCCAGGCGCCCATGGCCAGCGCGGCGCAGAGGACGGTGGCTCCGGCGATGGCAAGGCCGAGGGCGAACTGGCGGAGGTCGGCCTGTTCGATTGCGATGGAACGACCCACGAGAATCATCTCACCCGGAGGGGTGGTGGCAATGGCTTCGCGGAAGGTTCCCCGGGTCTGGTGGACGGGGCGTCGTCGCGGACCCTCGGTGGACACCACGGGGCGTACGGCGTCGGACGGTGTTTCCGGGGTTTTCTCCAGCAGGGTTCCGTCCCGTCCCCACACGATGAAGTAGATCGGCGAGTTGGTGAATGGATCCCGGTCCTGCGGCAGTCGGGGCCGTCTGGGAGGGGGTCCCGGAGGACGGCCGCGGTCGGGGCCTTTGTCGCGGACGAAGCGGAGGATTTCGAGGGCTGCGGCGTCGAGTTCCCGATCGACGTCGCGGAGACGGGATGTGCGCTGGAGTTGCCACGCGGTGGTGCCGAATCCGGCGAGGACCACCATCAGCAGGAGCGCGTGCCAGATCTGGAGCTGCCAGCGGAGGGAACGGAAGACCATGGGAAGCGGCGGTGGAGAATGGCGGGTGGGGTCAGCCGGCCAGGCTGTAGCCCATGCCGCGCCGGGTTTCGATGAGATCCGCCCCGAGCTTGCGACGGAGTTTGGAGACGTGGACGTCGAGGAGGTTGGAGAGGGTTTCGTCGTTCTCGTCGAAGAGGTGTTCGTACAGTTCGGTACGGCTGACCACCGAGCCACGACGCAGGGCGAGGTATTCGAGAAGGCTGTACTCGCGGGCGGTCAGGGGGATCGCCTGGCCATTCCGTGAGAGGGTGCGGGCGGACAGGTTGAGTTCGTAGTCGCCGACGACGATCCGGGAGGTGGTCTGGCCCTTGTGTCGCCGGATGACGGCGCGCAGGCGTGCCAGCAACTCTGCGAGGTCGAACGGTTTGAGGAGGTAGTCGTCCGCTCCACCGTCGAGTCCGCGGACCCGGTCGCTGGTGGCGTCGCGTGCGGTCAGGAGGAGAACGGGGGTGGGACGTTGCAGTCGCAGGCGGCGAAGGACTTCGATGCCGTTCAACCGGGGCAGCATGACGTCGAGAACGATGCAGTCGTAGTCGGAATGAAGTGCCTTGTAGAGGCCTTCCTCGCCATCGGCGGCGGTGTCGACGGCGTAACCTTCATCGCGGGCGGCAAGGGCGAGGCTGTGGAGCAGGTCGGCTTCGTCTTCGACAATCAGGAGTCGCATGGTGCGGCGGAACGGCCGTGGGAAGAGTGCCTGCTGAAACCTGAACGGAAGATGAAGAAATGGAGGGGACTTCTTCACGTTCCGGCAAGGTCGTGCGTGGCAGGCTGGGCACATGAACCAACGAAACCTTCTGGTTGCGGCAATGGCCGCCGCCCTGCTGACACCGGCACTCGTCGGTGCCGATCCACGGACGGACCTGTGGCTGACCGATGCCACGGCCCGCTACGCCCGGATCTACACCTCGGCCGCCAATCGGCTGGCTGGCGCTTCGGTCACGACCTGGAGCAACGGCTCGCAGTCCCAGAACACCCCCGCCTACTGCGGGGTTCAGGCGGTCCTTTCGTCTGCCGATTGGGTCTACCTGCGCACCACCGGACTCGGCTCCCATGCGATGGGCCCCTGGCCGGCGAACTTCCCGAACCTTCCGGCAAACCAACATGTCCTGTACCGCCTCCCCCGGAACCCGGTGCTGGGCACGGGGGGAACCCTCACGGGGCTTGGGGCGATCGGGTACTTTGTGGATGGCGTGGCGATGTTCGATTCGCGGGATGGGTTTGTCTGGAACGGTTCAGCGGAGCAGGGCGGCGCGGCGGCCGGGTACTGGAATCGGGATGCCTATGTGAACGAGGGAGCCACCTTTGATCCTGCGTATGCCCACCAGGAGAACGCCGGCACGTACCATTACCATGCCAACCCGGTGGCGCTCCGCCACCTCCTCGGCGACCACGTCAGGTACGATGCGGCCACCGGGATCTACCGGGAGATGACCACGCCCGTGGAGCAGCACTCTCCCATTCTGGGGTGGGTGCGCGATGGCTGGCCGGTTTACGGCCCCTATGGCTTTGCCACCGCCACCAACCCGGCGTCGGGTCTGACCCGGATGCGCACGGGCTTCCAGCTCCGGAATGGCGGGCGCGGCACCGACAACGTCTCCGTCACCGGACGCGGCACGATCCCCGCCTGGGCTGTCCGCGCCTATGGAGTCGCGGCGGCGCAGTCCGGTCCGACCGTTTCCGCCACGTACCCACGGGGCCGGTACATGGAGGACAACGCCTATCTGGGCGATCTCGGGCTGGCGTTGGGAACGGACTTCGACCTCGACGAATACAACGGTCGCTGGTGCGTGACGCCGGAATTTCCGACGGGGGTCTACGCCTACTTCGTGAACGTTGCCGCCGACGGAACCCCGGTGTTTCCGTATAATATTGGACGCTCCTATCGCGGCACTCCCACCGGGGCCGCCGTGCAGGCGATCGCCGAGACGGTGGTCACGAACTTTGTCGGGGGAACGAACTTTCTCGCCGAACTCGCCGTCCCGTCGCGGGCGGCGGGTGGAAGCTGGGTGCTGACCTGGAACGGAGTCGAGGGCGGCGGATACACGGTTGAACGGGCCGAAGACCTGAAGTCCTGGACCAGCGTGGGTGAGACCACGATCTCGGCGGGGAACACGGGGTCCGCCGCGGTGGCTTCCGCGGGAGACGTGGCGGCGTTCCGCGTCCGCATGATTTCGGTGGCGGCCCATGACGCCGTGGATGGGACGAACAATGGCGGCGGTGGCGTGGATGGCCCCGCTCTGGCGTCGGTGACGCCCAGTTCGGGGGCCCGGGGGACTTCGGTGCGCGTGACGTTCAAGCTGGGCGGACAGGCACCGCCGGCGAACGTGCAACCCGCCGCGGCAACCCTCGGGACGATCCTGGGAACTGCGATCACGCGGAATGGCACCCAGGTCTCGGCGACCTTCGTCCTTCCGGCGAATGCGGTTCCGGGATCGGTGACGGCAGCCGTGGTTTTCCCCGGGCCGCCGGGAATGGGGAACGTGACCTTCTCGCTCGCGAACGGGTTCACGATCCAATAGGGGCCGCACCCCCACCTGCACCCTGCCCGGAAGTGAAGATCAACCCCCTCATCGCTCCCCTCCCTGCCCGGGGCGCATCTTGATACTGCCCCCTATGCGAGAAGTGGATTCTCAGGCGTTGCCGGGGAAAACCTGGGAGCGCGGTCCCGCATGGCGGGACCGCATCGGGACGAGTTGTACGAGTCCCCGTGATCGACGAGCGGAGCTTCGGACTCGCGGAGCTCGTCCCTCCACGAGTGTCCAGGTGCGCCCCCCAGCCTCGCTCGTGGGTGCGGTGCTGGGGATGGTCCTCTGGCTGTCCGTTGGATCGCCGGGATGGGCTGCCGACCTGCGGGTTCGCTGGGTTGCCGGGACGCAGCCGCTGGAGTTTGGGCAGACCCGCGTCACGAACGCGGCGGGGCAGGCGATCTCGTTCACGCGCTGGGACACGATTCTCTCCGGAATCGCGTTTCACCGGCCCGGCTCGGGCTGGATCGCTCGGTCGAACTGGGTGGCGGTGTTTGAAGGGGGATCCGATCAGACAACGGCGAGTCTCGGCGGTCTCCCGGCCGGAGCCTATGACCGCGTGCGCTTCGACATTGGCCTGGCACCGGAGATCAATCATCGCGATGTCGCCGAGTGGCCGCCGGAGCATGCCTTGAACCCCGCCCGAACCGGGCTTCACTGGGGCTGGGCCGGCAGTTGGGTGTTCGCGGCAGTGGAAGGCCACTGGAGCGACGAGACCCATCGAGGGCAGGGGTTCTCCTTTCATGTGGCGACGGACGCCCACCGGATGACCGTGGAGCGGTCGGTGGACTTTGCCGTGGGTGCCGGGGCTGACCTGGAGATTAGGTTTGATGCGGCTCGGTTGGTCGGTGGCCCGGATTCCCTCGTGCTTTCGCCGGGCTCGGCCACGACGCATTCCCGGGAGGGCGATCTTCTTGCGGTTCGGTTGGCGGCGCGGTTGGCGGAGGCGACTTCGGTGGCGGTGGTGAGAAGTCCGAACGTGGGCGGGACGATGCGCGCGGGGGCGCTGGCGGGTTCCGCGACGGCCGCCACGACCCGACCGTATCGCTTCGAGATTCCAGCCACCTTCCCGCGTCCGGCCCTGCCGCTGGACAATCCGTTGACCCGGGAAGGAGTTGCGCTCGGAGCCCGGCTGTTCATCGATCCCATTCTGTCGAAGGGGGAACGCCAATCCTGTGCGGCCTGCCATGATCCGGCGAAGGGCTTCACCGATGGATCTGCCGTGAGTGTCGGGGTTGAAGGCCGGTCGGGCACACGCAGTTCGATGCCGCTGCTGAACCTGGCGTGGAAGACGTCGTTCTTCTGGGACGGGCGTGCGCGCACGTTGCGGGAGCAGGTTCTGCAGCCCATCACGAACCCGTTGGAGATGGCGGAAACACTGCCGTCGGTTCTGGCAAAGCTGACCCGGGAACCGGGTTATCCGGAGGCGTTCCGTCAGGCCTTTGGGACTGCGGAGATCACGTCGGAACGGCTGGCCCGGGCACTGGAGCAGTTCCTGCTTGTGCAGGTTTCAGGGGACTCAAAGTTTGACCGGGCACTGCGCGGCGAAGCGACGCTCTCCGCGGTTGAGGCGCGTGGGTTCGAGTTGTTCCGCACGGAATTTGATCCGACGCGCGGGTTGCGCGGCGGAGACTGCTTCCATTGCCACGGCGGTTCCCTGTTCCAGAGCCAGCGGTTCGGGAACAACGGCCTGTCGATTGCCTTCACGGACCGGGGGCGTGGCGGTGTCACGGGTCGGGCGGCAGACGAGGGATTGTTCGCCGTGCCCAGTCTCCGAAACGTCGCCCTGACTGCGCCCTACATGCACGACGGCCGGTTTCAAACCCTCGAGGAAGCGGTCGGACACTACTGCACCGGGGTGCGACCCAGCCCGACCCTCGATGCGAATCTCGCGAAGCACCCCGACGGTGGGCTCGGTCTGGACGTGGAGGATCAGAGGGCGTTGGTGACGTTCCTGCGAACGCTCACGGAGGTCGGTGACGGGAAGTGAAAACTGGGCGCAATCGGACACTGCCCCCTCCTGGAACCGCGCAAGATCGACGATGCAGTGGGGATCGAACTGGACCGTGCGCACGGCCGGTTGGCGAAGGGTAAGGTGAGCGATGAATTTCTGCTGGAGTGACGTAATCGGTTTCATCCACCCGGAGCATGTGCTCCGGGAAGAATCTGTCGTCCACTGCGGCGAAGCCGCCGTGCAGCGGCCTTGTTCGAAAAAACGGCAGCAGGCAACGCCGGGATCGCTTCTCGGTGGACCATCGGAAATCATTGGCCGGGCGTGTCTAAGCCGGGGTGTTGAACGGCATGACGTGCATCGCCAAACAGAGCAGCGAGCGGAGCTGACCCGGGAGGAGTTCCTCGCGCTCGCGGAGGATACCTCGTCGCTGAATCCGGAGCATCGGATCACTGCGAATCTGCGGGA
Source organism: Verrucomicrobiota bacterium (assembly GCA_041688515.1). Classification (GTDB taxonomy): domain Bacteria; phylum Verrucomicrobiota; class Verrucomicrobiia; order Limisphaerales; family UBA9464; genus UBA6176. Next base: position 9,809 of record JBDNHZ010000398.1, on the reverse strand, counting down.
TCGGGGAGTGGGCTTGGTGCCACGCGTGGTCAGTCTGGATGCGGACACCCGCTGCGCGCGCCTAGCGGCGGGGGCGATCATGGGGGCCATTCGAGTGCCGTTTGGATGGCACGTCATCGATGAAGGGAGGCGGACTTTGGTCTTCGATGCAGACGGACTCATCCAGGTGAACCTCAATCAACGTCAGCATGAGGGAGCATCCATCCAAGAGTTTGCCCGTGGTCTTCTCGACCAATACCTCGCGGTTGATCCGACCCTTCCGGTCGTTGAGGCTACCCTCTCGAGCATCGCCTGCAGCGGCGTGCGCGGCGTGGATATCGAAGGGGAGAAGCTCGATCAGTGTTTCTTCGTGCGGAATCTGGGCCGTGACGGGACCTATCTCGTCGCGAAGGCTTCAGGATCGGCAGAGCACTCGATTCGGGCGCTCGATCTGGCCGGTGACTGGGTTGCGACCTTCGAGGCGATGGAGACTTCCCCGATCCTTCGAACCGCCGAGGCACCGCTGCTCAGACAGTTGCCCGACGACACCCTGCTGGGTGCGGTCGCCGTCGCCTGCGCCTGTGATCCCGCCTTTCACCGTCCGATCCTTCCTGCGGGTGGGTTGTCGATTCACGCCTGTCTCCGTTGTGGCACCGTCACCTGCGCCCGAAGCATCGGCGATGACGGCCGGTTCACCGGGGAGGCATGGACTGCCTGGCGATCCATCGCCTTGCCGGATGGGGTGATTGACTGGATCTCCCAGTGGCGTGGCGTCCGACCTCCTGCTGCGGCGTCCCGATGCCTTCGAAGTCATGGTGCAGGCGTTGCAAAGCCATGATCGCTCTCACCAAGGGGCTGGGTTTGTGATGGCGCGCGACCGTCGTCCAGCCGATCCGCGGTTGGGGGGTGTCCTGATCGGGATCATGGAAACACTGTCGCTGGAGCCCTTATCGGCTGTGCCCGAACGGGTGGTCAGTTGGGCGCGGTTCGAAATGCTGTTGCTGTTGATCGCTGAACTGGGCCTGTCAGCACCGGAGATGTTGACTGCCCTGCGGCTCCTGATGCACCGCGTCGCGCGCAAGGATGCCACGCTGGTCGATCAGCTTCGGTTCGTGCTGGGCGTATTGCAGACGTCCACCGGACCGCAGCCCTAGGCGCGGCGCGAATCCGATACGCGAAACGATCTGAACCAGTCCAGTTCCCGGAGCAATCATCGGTACCAGAGCCGCAGGCAGATGGAACTCATCCTCGCGGGCGTCCAAAAGGCCCATGCCCCGCAATGAAGTGACCCGGCGAACTCGTGAAAGCCATGCCTGGTATATGAGGGGGGATTCAACACGGCCTCCGCCCATGCGGGTCAGGCTACGGCAGCCTGGCTCCGCCGAAATTTCAGAAAGAGTGCCACTCCCGCACCCAGCGCGAGAAGGCCGGTCGTGGTGCCTGCCTCCGGTATGTCCACCGGACTGGCCACGCAGATGGCTTCGGTGATGGTGTTTTCGTCCAACGTAACAGCACCATTTCGCGCCAACACGCGGCCGTCCACCCTGGCACCGGTGTTCAGGGTGGCCGAAGTCAAAGCCAGGATGTTTCCCGCAAAGGCGGAATTGACTCCCAGGGTCGCCGAGCTTCCGACCTGCCAGAAGACATGGCATGCTTGGGCACCGCCAATCAGGTTAACCGTGCTGGAGGGGGCGGTAATGAGGGTCGATCCGGTCTGAAAGATCCAAACGGCATCTGGATCACCCTGAGCGTCAAGAATCAGGGTCCCAGTAAGGAAGAGTGAAGTAATGCCGTTGTAGACTCCCGGAAGCAGGATCGAGCCACCCAGATCGTGGGCGGCACCATAAGTGACGTCGTAGGCGAGTCCGGCGGCGATATTATACGCCGTCACCAGATCAGTTTTGGCATCTTGGGTGACGGCGTCCCCGCCGTGATTCACACCGATCAGAGTCAAGTTGGCTAATCCGCTAATGGACGCGGTCGGAAACGTGCCGATGTCGCCGGTAATCGTCGTCGGTTCGGTGATGGTGATCCCGGATCCGGCCAGAACGGCAAAATCACCGGCAGTCCCCAAGTCGATCTGGGTGGCAGCCATCGTGGCCTGCTGCTGGCCCAAGGCGAGGGCAACTGCGCAAGCCAACAGGGCGGCATTCCGGTGCGTGCGGGTCCGTCTGGTGGCGGGCAAAACTTCGGCTTTCATGGCTGGCATTTCTTGTTAGCGGATCCCCGTCTCTGAGGAATTCTTGTGGGCCAATCGGACCATTCGCAGAAGTCCGGCACTATGGGGTGAAACCCCCATGGCTCCCGCGGTAGCGCAGCGAAATGATCTGGATTTAGAAGGTGATTTTGAATCTGGATTGTCAACCGTCGAAATGGCAGGAGAAGCGCTCGGGGCGCATCTTGCCACTGCCCCCAACTCGCGAAGCGGGCGAGGACGCACGCGCTCCCAGGAGGGGCAGCGTCAACATGCGCCCAAGCTCTCTGCGGATCGATTTCTTCGGTTTCAGGGCTCAATCCGTGGCCGCTTCCAATGCGGTCAGGTCAATCAACGCATCCGGGTCCGCCTGCGCGGCCCAGGCGATTCCCCGGAGCACCAGCAGGCGGTAGTAGGGATCGTCAAGCGTCCAGAAGTAGTGCCCCAGGATACTGCCAAAGACCCGACCCTGACCCCGTTCGTAGGTCCAGACCAGGGGGCGACGCGCTCCGTCGACCTGGGACCATCCCAAGAGGCGGACCCGCTGGGGATCGCCATCGAGGGGCCAGTAGGGTTCGTCGAGGAACCGCATCTTTCGGGGAAGTCCCCGGGTCAGGGGGGAGGCTTCCCCCGAAAGCTCGAGCTCGAAGGGCATGTGCCGATACGAAATCCCCGGGTGCGCGGAGAATCCAAGCCGCTCGGCGAGGGGCAGGGGATCCTTGTCGGCGATGACGGCCGAGTGAAGGACGACCACCCCGCCACCCCGCATCTGGAAGGCGTCGAGCGCGGCATAGCGATCGGTACTCCAATCGTGGTTCCATGTGTAGAAGACGACGGCATCGGCCTGCGCCCATTGCTCTGCGGATGGCCATTCCCATGCTTTCTCGACCACGGTCTTCCGGGCGGCTTTGCCCAGGAGTCGCATCCACTTGGTTTGCCACGCCGGATAATCGTGTTGTCCGGGGCCATGATCCTGTTTGGACGCCACCAGGATCAGGCGGATCGGTCGATCGCCGTCTTCCATCTTGGGAAGCTGCGGAAGGCGCGAGACTTCGTCCCGGGTGCGAACGGGCCGGACCCAGGAGAGGAAGGTCAGCAGATCCCGGGTCTGGCCGGGAGTGAGACCGTCGAGCAGACCGCTGGGCATCAGGCTCCCGCCGGTTGGCACGAGACGGAGCAAATCCTCCCGACGCCAGTGCTGCTCCCGTCCTTCGACGTCGGCGAGGATGACCTCTGCGGGGTTGGAGGACGGACGCAGGAATCCCGCGTGAGACTCGCCGGACCGCGTCTCGGCCAGGTAGGTGACGTACTCCGGGTGAAGCGCGGCGGAGGGTTCGCGGATATCCCGGAGGATGCTGGTGAGATCCCGATGGATGAGATTGGAGAGATCGGGTCCGGCGGTACCGCCTTCTCCCTGGATCCGATGGCACTTCGCGCACTGGAGTCGGGTGAAGAACAGTTCGCGGCCGTTTTCCCAATCGCCGTCGGGCTTCTCGGCGGGCCGACTGCTGGTGCCGGAGGAGGCCTTGGCCGGGGGTGCCCAGGCGACCAGTCGGGTCGCGGCTTCGCGGGATGCCGGGACCGTGCCGAGCGCAGAGTTCCGGCAGCCTTCGGTCAGGTCGTACTCCAGTTCCACGTTCTCGCCCGGAGGGGTCGCCTGTCCCGCGGCCCGGAGGTGCTGGATGGCGAGCACGTAGGTGACTGGCAGCGGATGGGGAGGCGTTTCCAGGATCAGGAGTTTTCCGTCGGCTTCAAGTCGCCGCGACAGGACCGGGAGTCGTCCGCGGGGAACTGCGGCCTGTTGTTCCACCACGGCGTAAGGCGGGCGAAGCACTTCGTGACGATCACCGGCGGTCGCATACTCGCCGAACTCGATGCCGAGGTCGGCCAGGGCGGGCGTCTGGATGGGGCGATCAAAGCGGATGCGGACCTCCGTTGAGTTCTCGGGCCAGACGGCCACGGGTTGCGGCGCGGTGGGACGATCGTAGGTGATCTGGAAGATCCGCCCGGGGCCTTGCGGGCCGGTGCCCCAGTCGGGTGGCCCACTGTGACAACAGACGTAGAGGGCGCCTTTCGGGGAGATGGCGACATCCATGGTCAGGAGCGAGAGACGGGCGATGGTCCGGGACCGGCCGACGTAGCCGTCGGCGTTCCGGGCGAGGCGTCCGCTCCAGATGCGCCCCCGGGATTCGCCGGCAACGAGGACTTCACCGGCCCAGTGTGCCGGCCCGAACAGGCCCTGCGCGGGAGCGGAAGGCAGAGGGATGGCGGGGGACGGCGTGAGGCCGGGATTCAAGGCGGCGCGAGGTTCGTTGAACACCAGGCCGCAGGCGCTCTGATGTTGGGGTCCGAGCGCGAGCACAGGTGGTTCGTCGGTGACGCCGGGCAGCCAACGTTCGTGCCGGGGTGGGAACCCATAATGTCGGCCCTCCTGGATGTGGTTCAACTCGTCGAGGGGATTGCCGTTGGGCATCCAGGTTTCCCCTTCCTGATCGGTGTTGAACAGGTCCCCCGCCGCATTGAAGGCGAGACCCACGGGAACCCGGATCCCGGTGGCAAGGGTGGTCAGGGTGCCGGTCCGGGGATCGAATCGCTGGATGGTCCCGCGGCGCGATGAAAGGTCGTAGAGCGAGAACTCCTCGTCGGCGCCTCCGGCTTCCCGCCAGCGTCCGGCGGACTTGAGCCAGTCGGTCTCCGCCGGGGTCAGGTCGGCGCGTCGTTTGAGCCGGAACGCGTTGGCGTAGTTCTGCACCAGCAGCCCGAAGTAAATCCGCCCCTGGGCATCCAGGGTGACGGCGGTGGCGTCCACGTTCCCGGAGGCGACGTCCTTGGCCGGCCAGTCGCGGGCAACGACGATCTCTTCGTCGGCCCGGCCATCGCCATCCGCATCCCGCAGGCGTGAAACCTTGCCGCTGCTGGACACGTACAGACCGTCGGTGGACCAGCACATCCCCAACGGAACGGTGAGCGGCGAGCGATCCCACCAGACTTCGGCCCGATCCTCGACGCCGTCGCCATCGGTGTCGCGGAGTCGCCAGACCCGACCATCATAGCCGAGTGAAGTCAGGGTGCCGTCAGGGGCGAAGCGGAGGTTGTTCTGGTTGCTGAGTTGGATGGGGAGTTCCCGCACGGTGAAGCCGGGAACGAGCATCTGGACGGGGGCGGGTTCGGCGGTGGCACCGCGAGGGGCCAGGGCGAGGAACCCACCGAGGACGAACCCGAGCGGGAGGGACAGGAGCTTCACGGGCGGCAGGATGGGGGATCGCCAAGGCAAATGCATCCTTCGGAGTGGGGGCGGCGCTCGTCCATCACGGGCCAGGGAGGGCTCGGTAAAAGCGCGCGGGGACGTGGGTGAGGTTCGGATCGAGGTAGAGCCAAAGCCCGTCTGGCCCGACCTGGTTGGTGAGCACGGCCGACCAGGAGTGGAGATTGGACGAAGTCGTGAGGACGTAGCGATGGCCTGGGACGCCGGTGACGGTGATCCGGGCGTCGCCCATCCGGGCCTCCAGAGTCAGCGCGGGATGATCCAGGGCGCGCCGCAGATTGAGACGTCCGCCGCTGAGACAGCGTTGGGCGAAGGGCGGCCTGACATCGACCGCCGCCAGCAGGCGTTGGATCAGTTCGGCGGCGGTGGCGTCGGGTGACTGTTCCCGAAGCAGGGCCAACGCGCCCGCGACCACGGCGGCCGCCATCGAAGTGCCGTTGCGGGTCTCATAGGCCTGATCGGTCGCGCGTGCCGTCGAGTAGATGGCCTCTCCGGGCGCGAACAGATGCACGTTCGTGGGCCCATAGCTGGAAAACGTCCAGCGCACGTCGGCCCGGGTCGAGGCACCGACGGCCACCAGGTTGTCGAGCGGGAGACTGGCGGGGTAGTAGGGCGAGAGATCGGTGTTGGCCAGGTTGTTGCCGGCGGCCGCCGCCACGACGATGCCGTCGGCGCGCGTCGCCCGCAGGGCGTTGGAAAGCGCGGCGGAGAACGATCCGCCGCCCCAGCTCAGGTTCAGGACTTGCGCCCCGTGGGCGCGGGCAAACTCGACGCAGGCGATCGCGTCTGAGTGAAAGCCATTGCCGGCGGCATCCAGAAACTTGCAGATCATGAGCTGGGGCCGCCAGGCGACCCCCGTGATGCCACGGGAATTGTTGCCGACGGCACCGATGATGCCGGCGAGGTGGGTGCCGTGACCGTTTTCGTCCCAGGGATCGGCCTTCCCCGTAAGGGCATTGAAGCCGTGGGATCCGTCGAGCGGATTGCGCCAGAGGTTCCTGGCAAGGTCTTCGTGCGTGGGGCGGATGCCGGTGTCGAGGATGGCAACGACGATGCCGCTGGCGGATCGATGGAGGTCCCAAGCCTCGGGTGCATCCACGTCCGCATCGGGCAGACCGTTGTTCTGACCGTAATTGTTCAACGACCACTGCGTGCCGTTCTGGAAAAAGGGATCGTCGGGAAGCACCGCGGCGGCGGAGACGCGGTAATCCGGCTCCGCCCAAGCGATGAGCGGGTTGGTCTGGCAGGCGGCGAGGGCGGCGAGGAGGGATTCGCGGGGCGCCCGCCGGAGCACCTGCATTCCGCCCAGGCCCGGGAAAACGCGCAGCACCGTCCGGTCCCGGGCCGCGTGCTGGAGCAGGAGCACCGACCTGCCGGTCTCCGAGCGGGGCATCACCAGGAGACGATCAGGGTGGGAGATCGCAGGGGAGGCGCCGAGCAGTCGTGAAAGGCACAACACGGCGAGGATGAGCCACCGGATGGGCTCCGATGGATTACCAACAACATGCTTGAAGGCGACGACGGCAGGCATACGCTCTTGTTAAGCCGATGCGTACTTGTCGCGAGGTCACTTTGCGAGCCCGCACTCCGCGTCCCCTGTTCTGCCATGAAAGCTGATTCGTTCCTTGCCCCCCTTTGCTTCCCCCACCTGCCTCGTTTCTGGGCGCATGGATGCGCCTTGCTGGCACTGCTCCTGGGTACCGCGGTCAGCCGGGCTGGCGTCGAACCGTTGACGCTGATTGAAGCTCCTCCGGGCGCGGGATTCCTGAGCGCCTCCGTGACCAACAGCTTCGATGGCGTCGGGGCCGCGTTGGTGGACGACTGGACCTTTGATGCCGAGGCCGGGGACCGGTTGACGGCGCGGATCGAGGCGTCGGTCGGCGGTGCCCGCCCCCGAGTGCGGGTCCTCAATCCCAGCGGTTCTGTCGTGGCCAGCGTGGATGGCGGCCCCAGCGGCGTGGCCGAGGTTTACAATGTGCTGTTGGCGGTGCCCGGGACCTTCCGCGTCCGAGTGTACACCGAACATGCGGCCAGCGACTACCGACTGCGGGTGGACCAAAGTCGGGGTCCAAGCCTGGAAGTGGAACCGAACGATGGCACCAATACCGCGAATCAACTCGCGCCGGTCCTCCTGGCCGGCAGCTTCCGGCTTTTTGTGGCGGGCACCCTGACCTCCAGCGACGCCGCCGGAGACTACTACTCGCTGGGGACGCTCGATGCCGGGAATACCCTCGCTGCAAACCTGTTTACCGGGGCACGGAGTTCCCTCACCAGCGGTGCCGCGACGATGTCGATTTTCCGATCCGGTGTCGCCGCGCCGGTGATGACGACCGGCATCAACTTCTCGTTCCCCGTCGTCGACCGCGGTGAGTACTTCCTCCGCATTGCCCCTGCCTCCGCGGGCGATCTCTTTGCCCGGTATCAACTCACGTTGACCGTCGCGGACGCCGTGCCGCCTTCGGTCCTCAGTGTCTCCCTGCCTGCGGAAGGCGCGAGCAGCACGGAAATTATCCACGGGCTGACGGTGACCTTTTCGGAGCCCTTGCTTCCTTCCACCGTCAACAGCCTCTCCCACTTCAGCCTGCGCCAGAGAGGGCCCGATGAACTCTGGGGGACTCCCGATGACTTGGTGTATCCGCTGGCGACGCCGACCTACACGACGGGCAACACCGTGGCATTGAGCCTGGTAAATGGGCCGCTTCAGCCGGGGAACACCCGCTTCGCCATCGCCGCGACGCTGACCGACCGGGTGGGCAATCCGCTGACACCCGCCTTCACCCGCAATTTCAGCCTCGGCCGACTGGGGCAGTTCCAGATCGAAAACCGCGCGAATGACACGGCGGCGGGGGCGACCAGCCTGAGCCTGACGCCCGGGACGGCGTCGGACGGGTCGTTCAGTGAGGGAGCCAGCTATGGGGTGGGAGCCAATCCGTACTTCGTGGTGTCGGGTTCCTTCAACGGGGACGCCTTCGGAGACCTGGCGACGGCGAACATCAGCGGCAACAACGTCAGCGTGCTGCTGGGGAACGGGGATGGAACCTTTGGTGGGACCACCAACTTTCCCGCGGGCAACGGACCGATCGCGCTGGCCACCGGAGATCTGAATGGGGATGGCGTGACCGACCTGCTGGTGGCCAACCACAACAGTCACAATGTGAGCGTGCTGTTGGGCCGTGGGAACGGGAGCTTCCATAGCCCGACCAACTACGCCGTGGGCAACAACCCGAGGTCGGTGGCAGTGGGGGATTTCAACGGGGACGGGAAGCTGGACTGGGTGAGTGCGAACATGAACGGGGGGAACGCAACGGTGCGGATGGGCAACGGAGACGGGACCTTCGGAGCGGCATTGAACCTGGTGACCGGAGCGAATCCGTACGGGGTGGCGGTGGGCCAATTCAATGGGGACGGATTCCTGGACGTGGTGGTGGCCAACCACGCTGCGCACAACGTGAGCGTGCTGCTGGGCAATGGAGACGGGACGTTCCAGGCGGCGGTGAACTACGGGGGCCTGAGCACGCCGCGCTCGGTGGCGGTGGGCGATGTGACCGGGGACGGGGTGCTGGATGTGGTGACGGTGAACGCCGGGGATCAGACGGTGAAGGTGCAGGCGGGGCAGGGCGATGGAACGTTCCAGGCGGCGGTGGGGTACGCGGCGGGGACATCGGACCCGTATAACCAGATCCTGAAGGACGTGGATGGGGACGGACGGCTGGATGTGGCCGTGGGCAGTTTCGGGAGCAGTCGTTTGATCGTGCTGCTGAACCATGGAGCCGGAGGCTTCGAGTCGCTGAGCCGATACGTCGTGGGAGGAAACCCGATCGGGGTGGCGGCGGGAGACTGGAACGGGGATGGGCGTGTGGATCTGGCGACGGCGAACTACGCGGGCAGCACGGTGACGGTGCTCAGCGGGAATGGAACGGAATGGCTGGCGGAGGATCCTGCGGGAAGCGGGATCCGGAGCGGGTCGGGCCGTGGGAATCTGGCGGACACGGCCGACGTGGATTACTGGCGGTTCAGCGGGCGGGCTGGGGATCGGTTGGTGCTGGCGGTGGAGATGGTGGGGAACCCCGGGAGCAGCGGGCTGTACTGGCGGGTGGATCGACCGGACGGGACGATGCTGACGGACTTCTACGCGCAGAGCAACGGGACGGGGCAATCGAGTCCGGCGGTATTACCCGTAAGCGGGAGCTACGCGGTGCGGGTGAGCTACAACCACCAGTACTGGGGCGAGTACCGGCTGCGGGTGACGTTGGCACCGGCCCCGTGGCAGATGGAAGGGGAAGGGAACAACGCGGTGGGCCAGGCGAACGAGCCGACCTTCACCCGGACGGCGACGAACCAGTGGGCGAGCGTTCTTGGCTCTATCCGCTT
>JBDNHZ010000397.1:0-7756 GCA_041688515.1 Verrucomicrobiota bacterium | reverse complement strand
TCATTGGCAGGAGTGCCGTTGATGACGTCGACTGAAAACTGCTCCCGCCATTGCTCGCCCCAACCCGGTTTCCAGAAGCGTTTCACCACCAGCACGAGTTCCTTGATGTGCGCCGGAATCGAGCCGAGCCAGGCGTTGTGCGCGTCGGAGAATTCGTTGGAGGGCGTCAGCACCTTGATCACCGAACCCAGGGTTCGCTGGGGTGAAAGCAGCGGACGATGATCCTGACCGGCACGGGCAGGATCGCGGAACCGGTCCGAGAAATCGTGCTTGAGGACCTCTTCGATGGCGTCGAAGTCGTGGTGGAAATCAGCCACGAACACCGGCCCATGGATGATGGCATCGGCGATGGGCTTGGAGATCTCGCTCTTGCCGCCACCGCTGACCGTGCAGGGCTTGTGGCAGAGGACGGCCTCGGGCCGCGTGCCTACCAAACGCCAGGCCCGGTTGCCCTGGGGCTTTTCCAGATGGACCCGGAAGCCGCTGGGAAGCACATAGGTATTCCCGAGAAGCAACTTGAGTTGCCCCTCCCCGCCGTCAGCCCGGGTCCAGCGGACCGTCTGCAATTCGAGCTCGAACTGGACGGTCTCAGGCACGTAGACAATGTGCGGATAGGCTCGATCGACGCCGTACCCTTCCGGATGAACCTCAACGGTCGCTCCCAGCAACCGCATGGCTTCCTCGAAAGTGTGTGGATACTCGCCGCGGTGCTGATTGGCGTCGTATTCGCTGGCCAGATCGTACCGCGCGAACACCAAGGCGCCGCCGGCGTGTTCCTCTTCCGCCAGACCCAGCAGGTTGGCGGCGAAGCTGACCTGGGTCTTCACTTCCTTCTTGCAGTACCCGAAATAGTTGTCGGAGATCAGGGTGACAATCGTCCCCGAGGCATCACGAGCGGTGAGCTTGAAGGCGTTGCCCTCGTTGTAGAGCTCGTCCGGGGTCTTCCAGCACATTCCATCCCGGCGCTGCCGCTCGGTGGCGTCCTCCCAGCGAGGCAGGCCCAACTGCTGCTTCGGGATTCCGGTAATGTGCGGCGCGAGGATGACGCACCCGGTCTGGCCCGACCAATGTTCGACGTCCAGTGCGGCATCGTTCTCGGGAAGGTACGGATCTCCCCCGTTGCCGAAGATGCTCTCGACGAAATCCAGGTTGGCCACGAGCGAACCAGGAACGAGAAACCGGATCTCCATCGATTTCTTCGGTTGAAACCCCGGGACCTCCGGAGAAACCACCGGCCGGATCTGCATCGAGACAAAGCAATCGGCGGGCACGGTCCCTGCCGTAAACGGAAGCCGCTGAAGTTCGGAAGGCGGCTGTAACGCCCGTCGCAGGAGCGCGGCGAAGGCCTCCCTCGGCACCGCCTTCTTGTCATCGGGGATCGGCAGCCCACCCTCGGTCACATGGAAAATGCCGGCCGTGGTACGGCGATCCGACTTGGGATTGTGCAGCACGCCATTCCTCAGCCGGTAACTCTTCAGGAGGGGCGAGCTCACATGATTCTCCCCTGGGGGCAACGAGAGCATGCGCGCCAGACCAGGCCGGTCCAAAACCAGGGTCTTCGCAGGCAGTCTGGGGGGCACCACGATGTCGCCCAGGTAGTCGTAGAGGAATGTCTGGATCCGGTTGTCCGCCGGACACAGGTAGGCCGTGAGCAGTCGGTCCTTCTCCCGCCCATGGGCGATGAACTGTTCCAGGGTGGCATCGAGCGCCACGCCACCACCGGGGGGCGGAACCGGCGCGAAGCCAAGCTCGGCAAGCTTCAGGTTGAGGTGCCGGTGAAGTGCTTCGGGAGCACCAGGCTTGAGACCGATTCCGTCAGGAGAATGCATGCGATCGCGCAGTGTTTGACTGCCGATCGAACAAGACCGGCACGACGACTCTACGGACGAACCCACCGACGGCAAGCCACACAGTTCCCAACGGTCGCAGGATCGCTCATGGTCTGGAGCAACGGTTTTGAACAACTCGCTCCACTCGCCTGTAATGCCCGGCACCCCGTACGGGTCTCCCCCTTGCATGGAGGCCCGTTGCCTTCATGGAATGCCGATGTTTCAAGCGCGCCATCAACGTCGTCCTGCCAGACTCGGGTCTCCCCAGTGGTGGAGGTCTTGCGCATGACATCGCGAGAATCCGTCCCGACCGTGCTCGCGCGGCCCGCGATTTCGTCGGCGGCAAGCGAGGTGACCCCGGATCAAGTGCAGCAGGTCCGCGACGGAGATGAGCGGGCGGCGCGGGAACTCGTGGAGGCCCTGTATCCGATGGTGATCCGCATCGTGCGCGCCCATCTCCCCCGTCGGGCGGCGGAAGAGGATCTGGCGCAGGAGATCTTCGTGAAGATGTTCCATCACCTCGACCAGTATCAGGGAGTGGTTCCCTTCGCGCACTGGGTGTCGCGTATCGCGGTGAACCATTGTCGCAATGCCATCCGCGCCCAGATCGCCCGTCCCGAGTGGCGCATGGCAGATCTGTCCGACGACGCCGCACAACTCCTCGATCACCTCGGCCACGACGCGAGCCCGGAGCCGGTGCCGGCCGACGGCATGGAGGCGGCTGAATTGGTGGAACGTCTCCTGGCGGAACTCGAGCCCCGTGACCGCGCCCTGCTCCGCTGGATGGAAATGGAGGACTGGACCATTGAAGAAATCGCCCGCCACACCGGCTGGTCCAGCACGCTGATCCGGGTGCGCGCGTTTCGCGCCCGCCGAAAGCTCAACGCCCGATTCGGGCAACTTCGAAAGGAAGGAAAACTATGAGTCCGCTCGATCCAAGACTGAGGGAACTGCTCCGGAGAACGGGTGCGGTTGATCCCGCGTCGGAGCTGCCGCCGCCGGGCTTCGCCGCCGCCGTTCGGGCACAGTGGCATCGGGAACGGGGTTTGAGCGCCCCGCCTTTCCCAGACCGGATCCTGGCCGGGGCCGCCGCGCTGTCGATGGCCCTGATCGTCGCCGGAGCCACGCTTCTGTTTCAGAGCGCACTCCGACCGGAACCACAACCGGCCTGGGTTTCCGCCTCCCAATTCGCCGCCAGCCAACTGATGCCGTGAAAACCTATCGTTCGTGGAAGATCGTCGTCGCCCTGCTCCTGGTGTTCGTGGCGGGAGGCGTTGCGGGCAGCGCGCTCACCGCCCACCTGATCGGCCGGGCTCTCAAGCGGAGCCTCCAGTTCGAGAACTGGGCCGCCCACACCGAGGAGACGCTGGCATCCAAACTCTCCCTGACCGCCGAACAACGGGTCCAGACCCACACCATCATCCAGGAAATGGGGAAAGAGTTTCATGCGGTCTTCGGCCGGACATTCCGTGAATCCGGCGAACTGATCGTCCGCTCGGGCCGCCGCATCGATGCCCTGCTCACCCCGGAACAACAGCGGATCCACGCCGAGATGAAGGCCGAACTCCGACATCGCCTGCGCAGGGACCTGCAGTTTGAGCTTCCGCCGGAGTGAGCGGGGGCGCACGTCCTCATCGTGGGTGCTGGGACGTTCCGCGGTTCCCGATTCAAGACCGGGGTTGGCGGGACCCCAAATCCGAAGTGCATTGCCGCGAATTCCCCAACAGACTTGCGCCATGCTTCCCGGTTTCCGTCGCCATTCATCCGCACGGACGGCCGTCGGCTTGGTCCTTCTGCTCACGGGTGTCTTCAGCCCGTTGATCGAGGCCGCGGCGGTGTCGGTATTCCGGCTTCCTGAGGGCGCCTTCCAACCGTCGTCCGCCATCGACCCCTCCGGCACCGTCCACCTCGTGTGGCTCCAGGGCGACCCGAAGGGTTGCGACGTGTACTATGTCTCCCTGCCCGGCGGCCGAACGGAAGGCCTTCTGCCCGTCCGGGTGAACAGTCAGACCGGCAGTGCCATTGCCCTCGGCACCATCCGCGGTGCCCAGGTCGCCGTCGGAGGGAAAGGCCAGGTTCACGTGGCGTGGAATGGATCCGCCACGGCAACCAAGACGACCCCGTCGGATCCCACCCCACTGCTCTACTCCCGACGCGTTTCTTCGAGCGCCAGGTTCGAGCCCCAACGGAATCTCATCGGCAACACCCTGCATCTCGATGGCGGTGCCTCCATCGCCGCTGGCCGCAACGGCAGCGTCAGCCTCGTCTGGCACGCACTCCCGGGCGGTGCGCCCGCGGACGAAGCCCATCGCCAGGTGTTCGCCGTCCGTTCGCTCGACGATGGAACTTCCTTCGGTCCCATCCGGGCCATCAGTCCGACCGATGGGGTCTGCGCCTGCTGCGGCCTGAAGGCGCTGGAAGACCGGACGGGAAGCCTGCTCGTCCTCTACCGCTCGCTCACGGCCTCCGACCGGCGTCCCATGACCCTGCTTGCCTCGACTGCCGAAGGCAGCCGATGGGTGGGCCAGATCAATGATCCTTGGCCGACGTCCACCTGCCCGATGAGCAGCGCCTCGCTGACTGAGGGACCTCAGGGAGTCTGGGCCGCATGGGAAACCGGCGGACAAATCCGGTCCAGCCTCCTGGCGGATCCGTCAGCCAAGCCCGGATCCGATGCGGACACGGCGCACCGACCCGTGAATGTCTCGGAAACAGGAAGGAACCGGCACCCGTCCCTCGCGGTGAATGCCCAGGGCGATGGGCTGTGTGCCTGGGCGGCCGATACCGGGTGGCAAAAGGGAGGAAGGGTGGCTTGGCGACTCCTCGATCGGACCGGTCAACCGGTTGGACCCATTGGAGGCCAGCCCGGCTTGGGGATCTGGAGCTTCCCGGTGGCGTTCCCCCAGGCCAGCGGGGATTTCGTCGTCGCCTACTGATCTCTGAAAAGCAAGTGGGGCGGTCCAGCGTTCGTCGAAGCATTGACGTACGCCGACCGCCCCACACCCACGCAGCGGACTGCATGGCTCCGGACGGCTTGCACCCCGCCCAGAGATGGGATTCCCCACCCGTCTGCCGGAGCCTGGCTCCGGGACCGCCTTGGCACGGCCACTTTTTGAGGTCGACCGATGACAAGAAGATCGGCCTCGTGATTCCCTCACGCTCCCCAGGGAAGAAGGTTGCAAGAAGGTTGAAAAAACTTTCGGGGTTACTCCTCTGCCGCCGTCAGTTTGGCCACGACCGCGAAGTCTTCGAGCGTGGTGGTGTCGCCTTTGATCTCGATTCCGGAGGCAATCTGCTTGAGCAACCGGCGCATGATCTTTCCCGATCGGGTCTTGGGCAGCGCCTCGGCAAAGCGGATCTCGTCCGGCTTGGCCACCGGCCCGATCTCGTGGCCGACGTGATTGCGGAGCTCGGCCTTGAGTTCGGGGGTGGCGTTCTTGCCGGTCTTGAGGGTGACGAAACAGACAAGGGCCTGCCCCTTCAACTCGTCAGGACGTCCCACCACCGCGGCCTCGGCGACCGAAGGATGACTCACCAGGGCACTCTCCACCTCGGCGGTGCCGATACGATGTCCGGCGACGTTGAGCACGTCATCGATCCGACCGACGATCCAGAAGTAGCCGTCTTCGTCCTGCCGACAGCCGTCGCCGGTGAAGTACGAGCCCTTGACCTCGGTCCAGTAGGTCTCCTTGAAGCGCTTTGGATCACCCCAGATCCCTCGGAGCATGGAGGGCCAAGGCTTGCGGATGACCAGCTTGCCGCCGGTATTGCGGGGAACTGGCTTGCCGTGGTCGTCCACCACCTCGGGAAGCACGCCGAAGAACGGGAGCGTCGCGGTGCCCGGCTTGAGGGGCGTGGCTCCGGGCAGGGGCGAAATCATGATGCAACCGGTCTCGGTCTGCCACCAGGTGTCGACGATCGGGCAGCGCCCGCCCCCGACGACCTGATAATACCAGATCCAGGCCTCGGGATTGATGGGTTCCCCCACTGAACCCAACAACCGGAGCGAGCTGAGATCGTGCTTCTTCACCCACTGATCCCCCCACTTCATGAAGGCCCGGATGGCGGTGGGAGCGGTGTAGAGAATGGTGACGCGGTGCTTCTCGACCATGCGCCAGAAGCGGTCAGGCTCCGGCCAGTTCGGGGCACCCTCGTACATGAGACAGGTGGTGCCGTTGGCCAAGGGGCCATAGACGATGTAGCTGTGGCCGGTCACCCATCCCACATCGGCGGTGCACCAGTACACATCGTCCTCACGCACATCGAAGACGTACTTGTGGCTCATCTTCGCGCCGAGCAGATAGCCGGCGGTCGTATGCAGGATCCCCTTGGGTTTCCCGGTGGAACCGCTGGTGTAGAGGATGAACAACGGGGCCTCGGAATCCATCTTCGCGGCGGGACACTGGGCATCGACGTACTCCAGTTCGCGGTGCCACCAGAAATCCCGCCTCTCTTCCATATGGACCTCGTGGGCCGTCCGACGCAGGACGATCACCGCCTGGATGGTCTTGGTCAGGGATTCGCCCGCGGCGTCCTTGAGGGTCAGGGCTTCATCGACATTCATCTTGAGCGGCACGACGGCACCCCGTCGGAAACCGCCGTCCGAAGTCACCACCAACTTGGCCCCGCAATCCTGAATGCGATCCGCCACCGACTGGGCGCTGAACCCGCCGAAGACCACGCTATGCACCGCCCCGATCCGGGTGCAGGCCAGCATGGCGATGGCCGCCTCGGCGACCATGGGCAGATAGAGGATGACCCGATCGCCCTTTGCCACGCCATGGCGCTTGAGGACGTTGGCGAACCGGCAGACTTCCCGGTGCAACTGGAGAAAGGTGTACACCCGTGTCTCGCCCGGGTTGCCGTCGGAAGCGGGCTCACCTTCCCAGATCAAAGCCGCCTTGTTGGCGTGCGGCGTTCCCAGCCACTTGTCCAGGCAGTTGGCCGAAACGTTGAGCTGGCCCCCGAGGAACCACTTCGCCACCGGTTCCTTCCATTGAAGCACCTTCTTGAAGGGCTTCATCCAGACGAGCTCAGACTTGGCGTGACGCCCCCAGAACCGATCGGGTTGCCGGATGGATTCCGTCCAGAGCTTCTTGTAGGCCGCCAGGGAGGAGACCCGAGCGGTCGAAGAGAACTCCTTGGAGGGCTTGAAAACGCGCTTTTCCGTGGAAAACGACGATATGTTGGTCGCAGCAGGCAGTGACTTCTTACTCATGATCTCGGTGAGACCGAGAAGCGTGCTGAAGCCGGCACACGGAGTCAACCGACCTCATTTCCGCAGCGCTGCCTGGGCCTCTTCCGAGCCCGATCGCGCCGCCGCTTCCATCCATACCCGGGCGATCTCCGGGCTCGCTTCGACCCCCCGGCCCTCGGCAAAGCGCCGCGACAACGCCCACTGGGCCGAAGGCGATCCCTGCCGCGCCTGCTCCTGCTGGTAGGCGAGAAGACGTTCTTCCACCAGGACGGGATCCACCGCGGGCAACGTGCGGGGCACGGACCGGGAGGCGAGGGCCGGCGCACCTGGCCGGGTCGGTTCCGCCGGCGTTGGAGGATTCACCGGTAACACGGTGGCAACACGGTTTACCGGTCGTGCGACAGAGCCCACTCGAAATCCCGTGCCCGAATTGCCATTGGCGTTGCCGCCACCCCCGGTGCCCCCGCCGTTGTTGGAAAGAAGCTGGGGCATGAACATGGCAGCGGCCCCCGTCCAGTTCGGGTTCACCTCCATCCCAAGGCCCTGTCCACCCCCGCCCATGGCCCCAACTCCAGCGGATCCCGCCATGAGCATGGGCCGGGTGACGCCGGGAATCCCACGGACATGGGCGTCCACCCGCGGCAGGGTGAACAGACCGCCCTGCCCGCCGCCCTGCATGCCAGACAGGCCGGAGGCCGGAGATTGGGCGGATACCGCGCAGGCGACAGAG
>JBDNHZ010000396.1:0-5110 GCA_041688515.1 Verrucomicrobiota bacterium | reverse complement strand
GCCCAGGAACGTCAGGTTGGTCGCCGTCCCCAGCAACTCGAGTCGGGGTCCTTGGCCGAACTTCGCCAGCCAGGTGAGAAGGTCTGCACCCGCCAGAACGAGCGTCTCGCCTTCCTTGACCTTCTCCGCCCAGTTGCCGTGCAACCAGTCGATCACCGCCCAGTCTTCCGCGGGAAAGAGCTCGGCCTCATGCGCAGCCCGCGTGCGCAGGTCGCACAGGTCGGAGAGGAACCGTTCCTTCTCGCCCGACCGACTGCGGAACAGGAAAAAATGAACGGCCAACTTCCACTGGTTGACGTCGGGCGTGACGCGTTGGGGTTCGCACACGATGCGAAGGGCGGCCCGGGGGGAATCGAGATGGGTGTGATGGGGTGGGAAAAGCCAGTCCTCGAGTTCCTGAACAAAACCGGATTCCTTCTCGGACTGCTCCACCGCGGCGAAGCGCTCGAAGTTGGCGTGGGGAATCAGCTCGGTCGGCAACGAACGGTTCGAGCGGAGGAACAGCATGGCGACCTCTTCCAGACGGGCCTTGCCGGTCGCGGTCTGGATGCGGGCCCACCAGTCGTGATGCCCGAAGTCCGAGCGTCGCAACGCCAGTTTCTCGATGTAGTCATCGAACAGGAGGTAAGCGCGCTGGGGATCAGCGCAGGTGGCCAGGATCTTCAGGACGGCTTCCCGCTCGGCCACCTTCTCCTTGGAATCCGACAATTCGCGGCGCAAATCCGCAAAAGTTCCGTAGGTGTTGTTGAGCACCCTGTGGTGGGCATCGTACTTGGTCGTGTTGACCGCTCGTGGTGCCACCAGCTTGCTGTTCGACGCGTTCCGGGATCCTCTAGCCATGTAATTCCTGACAAAATCGCCGGTCAATCTGACCGCACGAGGGATCATTATGTCTCCGGGACGCCCTCAAGAGGTCAACGCAAATCCATTTCGGATCGTCGAAGGGCGCTTTCGAGATGCGCATGATGACCCCTTCCCCAATTCGCAAACTGGATTCGTGAGACTCCCCGGGCGAGTCCTGGGAGCGCGGCCGTCCCCGGCCGCTTGAACGTGGGGTGGAGAGAGGCGGGCGGGGACGCCCGCGGTCCCGGGAGGAGCAGCGTCCGAATGCGCCCGCCTTCGAGAAACTTCGGAATTCCGCCTTGCCTTTAGAACCCCCGCCCTCACCCTGCGCGGCTTACATGAGCAAGGAGAATCAGGAATCCACGCGGGAATCCTCGCTGCAAATCGACTTGATGGCCTGGTACGAGGTCAACAAGCGGAACGTCTTCACTGGGCTGGCCCTCATCGTCGTCGCCATCGGGGTGACCATGGTGTTCAACCATCGCCGTGAATCCACGGTTTCAAATGCGAGCCGAGATCTGATGCTGCTGCTGTCGCCCGGCAAGAGTTCGGAGCAGGCGCCGGACGCTGCCAAGTTCGTCGAGGTCGCCTCGCGGCATTCCGGCACCCCAGCCGCCCTGCACGCCACGCTGCTGGCCGGCCGCGAATTTTTCAATGCCGGCAAGTACGCCGAGGCCCGGGCGCAGTTCGACAAGGCCGCCGACTCCGATGGAGTTCTGGGTGCTGTCGCGCTCTATGGCATTGCTTCCTGCGTGGACGCGGAGAAGGGCGGAGCCGAGGCCATCGCCGCCTATCAGTCCGCCATCACGCACCCCCAGGGAGCACTCGTCGCCGGCAAGGCCCGCCTCGCCAAGGCCCGCCTCCACGAAAGCCTCAAGCAACCGAAGGAAGCCCTCGCCCTCTACGAGGAACTCTCCAACGACAAGGATCGTGAGTTGGCCAATTCCGCTTTCATTCGCCGCGCCGCTCTGGTCCGGGCCCATCCCGAGTTGAACAAGGCGGTCTCGACCACGAATTCGATCAACATCGTCCCGGCCCTCAAGCCCTGAGCTGTCGCCGGGATGACGGCCATCGACGTCGCCGCTGGCCTCGTCTTCCGCGCTGGGCTCCTGCTCATCACCCAGCGGCCGCCCGGCTCGCATCTGGCCGGACTCTGGGAGTTCCCCGGGGGCAAACTTCAGCCAGGCGAGTCGTGGGAGACGGCCCTTCGCCGGGAGCTTCGGGAGGAACTCGGCTTCAAGGCCGCCGTCGGACTTCTCTACGAGGAGATCACCCACGAATACCCGGAGAAGTCCGTCCGCCTCCAGTTCTTTCGTTGCGGCGTCGAGTCTGGTGAACCCCGGCCGATCGAGTGCTCCAACCTCGCCTGGATCCGGCGGGGTGAACTCGACCGGTACCCGTTCCCCGAGGCAGACGCCCGGTTGCTGGAACGATTGGCAATCGATCCGGAACTCGAATTTTCGCGATGAACCCACCTGCCCTTCCAGCGCCGATGCCCCACCCGCCGCGCCTGGTGTCCCTCGATGCCCTTCGTGGGTTCGACATGTTCTGGCTTGTCGGAGCCGGGGACCTGGTACGAGGCCTCCAGAAGGGAACTACGTGGACCATCAATACCTCCCGCTTCGCAAGCACGGCGGCGACCACGATCCAGAGGGGCTGCTGAGCACGCTACCGGCCATCGCCAGTTGTCTCCTCGGGGTCTTCGCCGGCCTGCTGCTAAAGGATCTCCGGCCTCCACCGATCGAAGGAAGGTCCTGCTCCTGATTGCAGGCGGCCTGGGGTGCCTCGCGGTCGGTTGGGCGTGGCATCTCAATTTCCCGGTGATCAAGAAGATCTGGACGTCCTCGTTCGTCCTCGTCGCGGGGGGATCCGGTTGCCTCCTGCTGGCGGCCTTCTATCAGGTGATCGACGTCTGGAAGTTCCAGAAATGGGCCCTGCCCTTTGTCTGGATCGGAGTGAATCCGATCACCCTCTACTTTGGGGGTCGCTTCATCGATTTCGAGGGGTTGGCCAAGCTGTTCGTCGGAGGACCGCTCGGCGCTGCCTATGGGCGCTACAGCGCACTCGTGCTGGCACTGACCTCGCTCGCCTTCGGCTTCTGGTTCATGCGATTCCTCTACCAACGGAAGATCTTCCTGCGCGTCTGAGCCGGATCCATGCAGCGCCGACTCCCCGATTTCAGGGGATGGCGTGCCCCCCGGCACCTGCGAGGATTCACGTGACGAATCCGTCCGACCTCATGCAAACACTCCAATGCCGGGTAGCCGGCGTGCCGGCCGGGACCGGCCCATTACTTCAAGTTCGAAACCCCTACTCGGGTGCGCTGGTGGGCACCGTGGCCACGGTGGGCCGCGCCGAAGCCGAGGCAGCCATCGCCGCGGCCACCGGTTTCACTGCCACGCCCACCCGATACCAACGCTCCGAGATTCTCGATAAGACCCGGGTCGCACTGGAAGCCCGGCGCGAAGAGTTCTCGCGGATCATCACCTCGGAGACGGGCCTGGCCTTGCGCGAGGCACGCTATGAAGTCGGACGCACCGTGGACGTCCTGCGCTTCGCCGCCATGGAGGCCCTGCGCGACGACGGGCAGATCTTTTCCTGCGATGTCTCCGCCCAAGGCAAGCCACGGAAGATCTTCACCACCCGCGAACCCCTGCGCTGCGCGGTGGCGATCACGGGACCGTGAAGACCGTGCACGAGCGACTGGACACCGGCAATGTACCCTGGAACCACTACGCCAAGGCGGCGCGCAGTTTGACGGCTGCGATGGCGACTCTGGGTTACACCTTGGCCGGGCCCAAGTCATCGGCAGCCTCGCGCAGCGGGCGACGTTCCAAGGCCGCAGCGTGAAGCCCGCATCAGGGCCAGTGCGGCTCTCATCACCCACCATTGGCACAGCGCCGAAAAAGGAGTTCCCATGCCCCGCGTGATCTGGAAAGGCGCCATCACCTTCGGGCTGGTCCATGTGCCCGTGGCCCTGTACCCGGCCTCCCAGGAGGTCGGCATCGACTTCGACTGGCTCGACAAGCGCTCGATGGACCCGGTGGGCTACAAGCGCGTGAACAAGCGCACTGGCAAGGAGATCCACGGCGACGACATCGTCAAGGGCATCAAGCAGGACGACGGAGACTATGTGATCCTGGGCGAAGACGAGATCAAGGCCGCGTATCCGAAATCGACGCAGACGATCGAGATCGAATCCTTCGTCAAGGCCAGCGAAATCGCGTTTACGCTACTCGAGACACCGTACTACCTGGAGCCCATCGGCAAGGGCGAGAAGGTCTACGCGCTGCTGCGCGAGTCAATGATCGAGGCAGGCGTCATCGGCATCGCCCGCGTGGTGATGCGCACCAAGGAGCACCTCGCCGCGCTGGTGCCAACGGGCGCTGCGCTGGTCCTCAACACGATCCGCTGGGCTACCGAGATTCGAACACTGGATGAACTCAAACTTCCTGCCGCGGGCAAGACGGCCGCTGGCCTGAAGCCTGCCGAGCTGAAGATGGCTAAGCAGCTCATCGGCGAGATGACGGGTCCTTGGGACGGGCAGGCTTATACCGACAAGTTCAACACGGCCATTCGCGCACTGGTGAGCAAGAAGGTGGCAGCCGGCCAGACCGAAGCCGTCACGCCGCTGGAGGAGACACCCTCCGAAGCGGGCACCAGCAACATCGTCGACCTGACCGAGCTGCTGGCCGCCAGTCTTGCGCAGCGCAAGCCCGGGAGCAGGGCCGAGCGCAGCAAAGGGCACGGCAATGCGCCAGCCCGAAAGAGCGCCGCAAAGGTACCTGCCAAGAAGCGGGCATGACGGGCCGACCGGGCAGGCACAAAGCTGCTGTGTTGGTTTGCGCACAGACCCGGCGCGGCGTCTGAGGCGAAATAGTTGCCTTGTCACGAGCTGATCGCGACGCGATAGCGCGACTCCGAGTTGCCGGCGTCTTGCGGCAACGACTCCGAGTGCCTCGCATATGGAAGCAGGATGAAACCACGATGATGAGCTACCTCGCCGCCTATGGCGCCACTGCGGTGGTGATGCTGGCACTGGACCTACTCTGGCTCGGCGTGATAGCGAAATCTTTCTACCGCGGTGGCATCGGACATCTGATGGCAGACACTCCCAATCTGGGGGCAGCCGGCGCCTTCTACCTGCTGTACCCGGTCGGCGTCCTGCTGTTTGCCGTTGCGCCCGCCGCCTGGTCCGGGGGCCTTGCAGCGCAGGCCGAGGTGCCTTGGTCGCGTGCGGTGATGGCCGGCGCGCTGTTCGGCTTCT
>JBDNHZ010000395.1:0-21264 GCA_041688515.1 Verrucomicrobiota bacterium | reverse complement strand
TCATTCGGGGAACCGGGCAGCGGAGAATTCAGGTAGGGAAACCGATCGAGGAACATGCCCGCGTTCACACTTGCCCCGTCCGTCAACGGTGCGTCGCCCACCGGGGCCACGTCCGGCGTGAGCAATTTGCCCATGGCGACCCGCAGCGTGATATCGACGACATCATCACCGGGGCGGCGGCCATTGGGGAATCCCGCGAGGTCCGCGTTGGCGGCCGTGAGCACTCCCTTATCGAAGCCCGCAATCACACCGAGATTCTTCTGCTGCCCGCGGGGAGTCGCGGGGATCGAGGTGTTCAATCGTTGCATCTCACCAAAGCCAAACTGGTTGAGACCGTTCACGCCGGTGACGAAGGCGGCAATGAGATCGTTGCGCGGGATGGCCGTCGGTGCGGGAACGCTGAAGAGGAGTTCGAGCAAGGCGGGGAACGTCGGGTGGGTGACGTAGCCCGCGAATTGTCCGTCATCCTTGGGCTCGGATGCATTGAACGCATTCTTGTCCTTGAGCCCGATGACGACCTCGTTGACGAGCGGCATGCCGAGACGTGAGACCTGCGTGAAGGTCTCCGCTCCGGGCTGTCCTCCCGAAACCCTGCTGGCGGAAGTCCAGGTGCCAATCACAGGACCGCCCGCTGCGACCAAGAACTCCTTGGGCAACTCCAGGCACAGCGCCGTGACGTTCTTGTCCGCCAGGCTGTCCTTCGCGCCGTCCACCGGTCCCAAGGGGTTCAGGTTCACCAGATCGAAGGTCTCGCCGAGGTTCACCACGAACGGATCCTTCCGCTGCCCGACGAATACCCGCCCCTTCAGCTTCGTGCCGGGGAGGGCGATCTCGTAGATGTACTGATCTGCGTAGGCGTCGTAGTTGGGAAACGTCTTGTTGCCCACGTTGTCCTGCGGCTTGGTGAAGCCCAGACCTCCATTGCTGAGATTCACGATCGGAGTCGCGCTTCCCGTTCGGCGCGCCCCCTGGACCAACGTCAGCGTGTAGGTCTGATCGACATTCAACGCCGCGTTGTTCCCGGCTGTGATGGCACCGGCCGCCAGCAGGGGAATCGCGTTCGTCCGTTTGTTGTCACCGGTTCCAATGACCAGCGAGATGTCCCGGGAGACGTTCTCGAAGCGAAACTGAAAGGTGAGGTCCTCCACGCCGTCACCGGAGTTGTCCACGTGGATCTCGT
This sequence comes from Verrucomicrobiota bacterium, assembly GCA_041688515.1. Lineage (GTDB taxonomy): Bacteria > Verrucomicrobiota > Verrucomicrobiia > Limisphaerales > UBA9464 > UBA6176. The sequence goes on along the minus strand of JBDNHZ010000395.1, from coordinate 20,084 downwards.
AGATGCCGTTCGACTCCAGTTGGAAGTAGTTCGGGCCGCCGTAGGCATCCTGCAAAGGAAGGTAGTTCGCGACCAGGGTCACATAGCCTTCGCGACCCGCCTCGTAACTTCCGAAAGCATAGAAATCCGTGCAGTCGAGTTTGGGGGTGGAGGTGATGAGCGGCGCTTCGCGGTGGCTCGATGCCTGGGACGTGCTGAAGGCGAGCGCCCCCATTGCGAGCCCGGAGGCGAGTTTGAAGTTCAGACTTTTCATGAAGGAAGAGAGATAGAGCAGTGGACGTTGTCGATGGGTGAACGAACGCGGAGCCCGGTCGGATGCATGGCGTCGCTCGCGTGGGGGCGGGCAGGCCAAGGCGGGCGATCACACTTTACAAAGTGTGATCGCGATCGGGGCGTGAATGGACGCGGAAATGGACGGTCCGCACGCTCCCGACGCTTGGCTTGCGGTTCGAGGCGGTGCCCCCCAGGTCGCTCTGCGCCTCCGGGATGAAGACCCCCGTCCCAGCGGGCGCATCTTGACACTGCCCCCAATTCGAGAAGCGAGTTCTCAGGCCTTGCCGGGCAAATCCTGGGGGCGCGGCCGCTCGGGCTTGTGGTGCAATGCAGCGGGCGAGGACGCCCGCGCTCTCAGGATGGGCAGTGTCCAGATGCGCCCTGTCCCGGCCACCCCGGCAAAAACGGCTCGCCTGCGGACGGAGGCTGCGGCAACGCTCCGTTTGCTGAATCTTCCTGTTATCATGCATCCATTTACGAGTGAGCGGCGTTCGTCTTCCGATGGAAGTCCTCGGCTTGCCGGCGTGGATGGGGATCGCCGGTCATCGACCGGCTGTGCGGGAGCAGCCAGCGATCCTTTCTGCTGAGTTCATGGACGCTCCCGAATCCACACGGTCCGATTGGGAGGTTTTCGCGCGCTTCTCCGCGGGTGATGCCTCGGCGTTCGCTGAGTTTTACGATCGTCACGCCAGCCTGCTTTTCAGTGTGGCGCTCCGGATCCTGGGAAATGTCCACGAGGCCGAAGACGTCCTGCAAGAGGCGGCGGTGCTGCTGTGGGAGCGGGCTCCGCTCTACAATCCAGCCTTTGGCAAGCCGGTCAGTTGGGCCGTGGCGCTCACCCGCAACAAGGCCATCGACCGACTCCGGGCCACGCGGAGGAAGGCGGACTTGCACGAGGCCGCGGCGACGGAGTCGGGCTTTGGTTGCGAGGGCGAGCCGGCCGCACCCGAGGTCACCATGACCCGCGAGACCTCGGGCAACATTCTGGCGGCACTCGCGGTCCTGCCAGTGGACCAGCGCCGGGCCATCGAGCTCGCCTTTTTCAAGGGGCTGACCCAGACCCAGATTGCTGCCCAACTGTGCGTTCCCTTGGGCACCGTGAAGGCCCGGATTCGTCGGGGAATGCTCACCCTGCGGGATGCTTTGGAAGATCGACTATGAAGGAGAACGACCTGCAGGAACTCGCCGCTGCGAAGGCGGTCGGTGCGCTGACTTCCCCGGAGGCGGCGCAGTTCGAAGGGCTTGTGGCCCACGACGAATCGGCGCGGGCCGAGTTGGCGGGGTTTCAGGACGCCGCGGCCGCCATGGCCGCCGCCTGGGTTGACCCAGGGACGCCGTCGCCCGATCTGCGTCAGCGAGTTCTTGCGCGCATTGCCCGGACTCCCCAGGCGCGCCCAGTGGAAGCGCCCGCGTTGCCCAAGGGATTCCATCTTCGACGTCGTGGCGAAGGCGAATGGCAAACCACCCCGTACCCGGGCGTGCGGGTGAAGATTCTCGCCGTCAGTCCTGATCTGGGCCACTGGACCGTTCTCGTCGAACTGGTCCCGGGAGCCTCCTTCCCGACGCACGATCACGACGGATCGGAAGATCTGCTGCTGATGTCGGGGGATCTGGTCACCGAGGGACAGACGCTGGCTCCGGGGGATTTTCTGCACGCAGAGCCCCGGACCCATCATCACGCCCTGGTCTCACCGAGCGGGTGCGTCGCTCTGGTGGTGGAACCCATCCCGCCGCAGGTCCGTCTGGCGTTGGGCCAGACCACCGGTTGAGGGGTGCGTCCCTGAGTTGAACGCCCTCAATTCGGCGGTGCCGTCCACTTCGGCACGAGGACGAAGATCAGTTCGCCATCGGCCCGGCTCGCGAGCGGATGCCGGGAGAGGATCAGTTGCGCATTGGAAACGATGGCGGTTCCTCCAAAGGGAAGCGTCTGGCGCGAGCCATCGATGGAGTAGGAAGGTTCTCTCTCGCCGGGCGGTGCCGGGTTCGCGGGTGCACCGGTGGCGAGGGCGGGCGTTCGGTTCGCGGCGCGTCCTTTTTCCTCCGCCCTCGGTGGAGTCTTCTTCTTCCGTCGGAACAGACCGCTGATGTCCATTCCACCGCCGGCGTTCACGAAGCCATCCTCATCCGGTTCCACCCGGGTGTAAGTGATCCCGGGAACGGTGCGGGCCAGGTTGAATCCGCGAACAGCGAGGGCTTCCCAGCGGGAAAGGAGTTGGACCAATCGTTCTCCGGCTGTCGAGTGCGGGTTTGCGCGGCGGGTGCCGGCGGGCCTCGGGTAGGGCGCATTTTGACACGGCCCCTTCTGGGACTGGGAGCGTCCTCGCCCGCTTTTTCCCTCCCTGCCGCCGATGCGAATGGGTCATTGCCGTCCCCTCCTGGACGCCTCCGGAATGAGAGGGCCCGCCTGGGACCTGGACCGGAGAGGATTCACCGCGGAGAACGCAGGGGAACAGAGTCAGAAGAAATGGCGGAAGGGGAGGGATTTGAACCCCCGGTACCCTTGCGAGTACGCCTGATTTCGAGTCAGGTGCCTTCAACCACTCAGCCACCCTTCCGCTCGACAGACGGACGAAGTATCCAAGGGGAATCCGAACTGGCAAGCCCGGCTTCGTGGCGGCTTCGAATCCGGCACCCCGATGTGGATTTGCCAAAGGCATCGTTTGAACCGGGAAGGGCAATCGTTCTAAGATGACAAAAATCCCCGACGAATGCCGGCTGACTCGCCGGCGTCGGGAGGGGAAGGAAGAAGCCGGACATGCACAAAATCGCCATTATTGCCGTGGGCCTGTCGGTTGCCGCCGGGATTTCCCGTGCCGCCGACAAGGTGGATTTCGAAAAGGAAGTCGCCCCGATCTTCGCCGAGCACTGCATCAAGTGCCATGGCGAGGAAAAACAGAAGGGCAAGCTGCGACTGGATCTCAAGGCCGACGCCTTCAAGGGCGGCAAAAGCGGGGCGCCGTCGATCATCGCCGGCGATGTCGAAAAGTCCGAGATCCTACATCGGATCCTGCTACCCAAGGATTCGGATGAGGTGATGCCGCCCGAGGGGGGGCCGCTGCCGGAGAAGACGATCAAGGTTCTCAAGGACTGGGTGGCGGGTGGGGCGGTCTGGCCGGATGGATTCGTGGTCAAGGTGGTGGCCAAGCCGGGGACGTCGGCGGGACTGCCCCCGGCGGTGCCTGCCATGCCGGCGCGGCCGCGTCCGCCCCTGCCGGAGTTGCCCAAGGATTACAAGGCACCCGCGACCGAGGCGGCGGCAGTGGCCATGTTGGCCAAGTCCGGGGTCGAGGCGCGTTCGGTGGCGCAGAACTCGCCCTGGCGCGAGGCGAACTTCCGCTTGAAGGGTGCCGAAGTGACGGACAAGACGCTGGAGCCCTTGAAGAGTGTTCCCAGCCTGATCGAGTTGCGCCTGGGCACCACCAAGGTGACGGACGCCGGGTTGGCCTCGCTGGAGGCGCTGTCGCAGTTGCAGGTGCTCGGGTTGGAACTGACCGGGGTGACCGATGACGGTCTGGCGAAGTTGAAGGGGCTGGGGAATCTGGTTTCCCTGAACCTCTATGGCACCGCGGTGACCGATGCCGGTCTGGAGCACCTCAAGGGGCTCAAGCATCTCCGGAATCTTTATCTCTGGCAGACGAAGACCACGCCGGACGGGGTCAAACGCCTTCAGGAGGCGTTGCCCGGATGCGACATCAATACCGGGGCTGAACTTGCCGTGGTGCCGCCTCCCGAGAAAAAGGAAGAGAAGAAGGACGAAAAGAAGGAAGAGAAGAAGTAGCCGGAGGGCGCCCTACTTCGCTTCCGGTTGCCATTGGAGGCCAGTGAAGGCCTCCGCCATGGTGGTGGCACCCGGACGTGAAGTGGGTGCCGGACAGAGCCGGGAGCGGAGAAATTGGATGGCGGAATCGTGGTCGCTGAGCCGGGGCAGGGTCGCTCCGGACGCGTTCGGATGCCCACCGCCGCCATCAAACTTCTGGGCAACCGGCAGCGCCTCGCCATTGATGCTGCGGAAGCTGACGACGAAAACTCCCGCACCCCGGCGGTGGAGGGAGATCAGGACCGGATACGGGGTGGCTTTCCGGTTCAGGAGTTCGTGGACGACCAGGTTGGTGTTGCCCACCGGCGGGCGGACGAGTCCGACGGCAGGACTGATCTCCGTCACTTCTTTCAGGGCGAGTTCGTAGCCGATGGGATCTTCAACCCGACGACGGACCTGCATGACTTCGAGGAGCGGATGGTCGAGGAGCGATTCGAGTCGGCCACCGATGACGGAATGCAGGTTCCAGAAGCCGTAGTTCTTCACCAACGAGCCGTAGTCACAGGCGAGGGCGAAGTCGGGATCGTCTTCGAGGAAGAGATCGCCCAGGTGAGTCAGTTGGACGAGACGTTCGAGCTCGGGGCTGCCAAGCCCGTGTTGTTTGCACAGTTCATAGCAAAGCAGGGCGGCTGATTTGGTCAGATCGTGGACGAGATGGGCCTGCTTCGGACGGAAATCGCCGCTGTGATGATCGACCACCAACCAGTTGCTGCGGTCGAACCGGGGCTCGAAGGCCAGGTCGGAAACCCAGGCCACCCGCTCCGACATCGAGCGGAGTTTCCAGGCCTGGTAATGAAACGCCTCAAGCGTTACTTCCGTTCCAAACAGGTGTTTTGCCAACCGCTGCAGCAGCAGTCCCGACACGAGACCGTCCAGGTCGCTCTCGTGGGTGCAAATCACCTCAGGTGTCGCCAAAGTCATGCCGCACTCTCTCCGGAACGGAGGGGGCATGGGAAAGCAAATCGCTATCGGCCAAGGCCACGCAAGTGGAGGTCGAACCAGTCGGCGAACGTTGCCAGATCCTTCTCCATGTTGGCCCAGCCGTGGTCGGCGCCGGGCTTTACATCGAGCCGTACCGTGGCCCCGACGGCATCGGCCTTCTTCTTGTAGATTTCCGCCTGATAGAGCGGCACCAGTTGATCCGAGTCGCCGTGGACGATGAGCGTGGGTGGGGCTGCCTTGGTCAGCCTGTGAATAGGCGAGATCTCCGGTCCGAGCCGGTTCCGGTCTTCCAGCACCTCGGAACGTGGCCCAAAGGCCGGATGAAACGCACGGCCCACCTTGCCAATGCCGACCTGGGTGTCGCCCGGAGCGCTCCAGTTCTCGAAATCGGTCGGGGGAAAGAAGCAGGCGACCGCCTGAACCGCCGAAGAGGCGCGTTCCACCGGATCCTTCGCCGCCGCGTCGCCGGGCCCGCCCTGAGTCGCCAGGGTCAGCGACAGATGTCCACCGGCTGAACCGCCGAAGACCCCAAACTTGTCCGGGTGCACGCCGTACTCGGCCGCGTGGGTGCGGATCCAGCGGACCGACCGATGCATGTCCTGGGTGATCTCGGGGATGGTGAATTTCGGCTGCGACCCATGAACCACCGCGAAGACGGTGTAACCGCGGTCGAGGATCTCGCGCATGTACGACGGATTGATGCCGTCGTGGGAGGAAAAGAATCCGCCCGAGATGACGGCGATGACCGCGTACCCGTTGGTCTTGGACGGTTGCAGCACGTCGAGGGTCAGGGCCGTGCCGAACTTGCGGCCGTAGATGACCTCGGTGCGCTGGACGCCCGGATGATCGGCGGCGAGCAGCGGAAGGGAGAGGAGGGTGGCGGTGGCAAGGCCCAGCCAGGAACGGGTGTGGAAGATCATGACAGCGGGGTGATGCAGGTCAGTAAGCGGCGAAACCCCGGAAGGATCAAGCCGCGGGAAAGCAGAAGGCCGCCTCGGTTGCCCGAAACGGCCTAAATAGGTTTCCACCACAGGGGTGGAAACCCAGATTGCTAACCGCCGAAGCGGTTGCAAAGCACCTCTCGCGAGGTGAAATCTTACTTCTTCGCCTTGGCCTTTACCTGGGTCTTCGCCTTGGCGGCGGACTTCGGGGCGTTGGCGGCCTTGCGCTTCTCCTCAATGGCCGCCTGGGCGGCGGCGAGGCGGGCGACGGGCACGCGATACGGCGAGCAGCTGACATAGCTCAAGCCCACGCGATGGCAGAACTTGACGGAGTCAGGGTCGCCACCGTGTTCACCGCAGATCCCGAGCTTGATGCCAGGGCGGGTCTTGTTGCCCTTCTCGGCCGCGATCTGGATCAACTGGCCCACGCCGGTCTGGTCGATCGATGCAAACGGGTTCTTCTTCACGATCTCGTTCTCGGTGTAGGCACCCAGGAATGAGCCGGAGTCGTCACGCGACATGCCGAGGCAGGTCTGGGTGAGGTCGTTGGTGCCGAAGCTGAAGAATTCGGCGGTCTGGGCGATCTCGTCCGCCGTGAGCGCGCCGCGGGGGATCTCGATCATCGTGCCGACGGTGTAGGAGATCTTGACCTTCTTCTCCTTCTGCACCAGCGCGGCGACCTCGTGGACGATGGCCACCTGGAGGTCGAGTTCCTTCTTGAACCCGACCAGCGGGATCATGATCTCGGGCTTGGCCTTGAACCCCTTCTTGGTCGCGTCCGCTGCGGCTTCGAGAACAGCGCGGGCCTGCATGCGGGTGATCTCGGGATACTTGATGCCGAGGCGGCAGCCGCGGAAGCCCAGCATGGGGTTGAACTCATGGAGTTCGTGCACGCGGGCCATGATCTTCTCAACCGGAATTTCCAGTTTCCGGGAGAGATCCATCTGCTGCTCCTTGGAGTGGGGCAGGAACTCGTGCAGGGGCGGATCCAGGAAGCGGATCGTGGCGGGATAACCCTTGAGCGCCTTGAAGATTCCGAAGAAGTCGTCGCGCTGGTAGGGCAGGAGCTTGGCCAGGGCGGCCTCGCGGGCCTGCAGCGAGTCGGCCAGGATCATCTCGCGCATCGCGTCGATGCGGTCGCCCTCGAAGAACATGTGCTCCGTGCGGGTGAGACCGATGCCCTCGGCGCCAAAGGCAATGGCCTGGGCGGTCTGCTCGGGGGTGTCGGCATTGGTGCGGACGGACATGCGGGTGGCCTTCTTGCACCAGGCCATCAGCTGCACGTAGTTCTTAAACTTCTCGGTCTTCTGGGCAACGGTGTCGCCGTTGATCAGGCCGGAGACGATCTCCGACGGAGCCGTCTTGATCTGGCCGGCGTAAACGAGGCCGGAGGTGCCGTCGATGGAGAGGAAATCCCCTTCCTTGAAGGTGTGACCGTCGATGGACGCCGTCTTGGTGTCGTAGTCGATGCTGACGCCGGCGGCGCCGCAAACGCAGACCTTGCCCATCTGACGGGCGACGAGCGCGGCGTGGGACGAGACACCGCCACGGGCGGTGAGAATCCCCTCGGCGGCGATCATGCCGCGAAGATCCTCAGGTGAGGTTTCGACGCGGACCAGCAGGACCTTTTCACCCTTCTCCGCGGCCTGAACGGAACGTTCGGCGTTGAAGTAGATCTTGCCGGTGGCAGCGCCGGGGCCAGCGGGGAGGCCGGTGGCGATGACCTTCGCCTTCTTGACCTCATTGAGTTCGAAGATGGGGGCGAGGAGCTGTTCGAGCTGATCGGCGGGATTGCGCATGATGGCCGTTTCCCAGTCGATGAGCTTCTCCTTGACCATGTCGGCGGCGAACTTCAGCGCGGCGGCGGCGGTGCGCTTGCCGTTGCGCGTCTGGAGCATGAACAGCTTGCCTTCCTGGATGGTGAACTCGACGTCCTGAACATCCTTGAAGTGCTTCTCGAGGGTCTTGCGGACCGCGAGCAGCTCCGTATAGCTCTTCGGCATCACGTCCTTGAGCTTAAGGACGGGTTCCGGGGTGCGAACCCCGGCCACGACGTCTTCGCCCTGGGCGTTGACGAGGTACTCGCCGTAAAACTCGTTCGTGCCGTTGGCCGGGTTACGGGTGAAGGCCACGCCGGACCCGGAGGTGTCACCGGTGTTGCCGAACACCATCGCCTGGACGTTGACGGCGGTTCCCCATTCCTGAGGGATGTTGTACTTGCGGCGATAGACGATCGCGCGGTCATTCATCCAGGAGCTGAACACGGCACCAGCGGCGCCGCGGAGCTGATCCCAAGGGCTGTTCGGGAACACCTTTCCGGTGCGCTCCTTCACCAGCGCCTTGAAGCGGCGGACGAGCTCCTGCTGGTCTTCCGCAGTGAGCTTCGAATCCTCGATGTCGCTGTGGTAGCGCTCGTGCTTGTAGTTGTGGATGACAGTCTCGAAGGGTTCGTGATCTTCCCCCTCGCGCTTCTGAACGCCGAGGACGACGTCGCCGTACATCTGAACGAAGCGGCGGTAGCAATCCCAGGCGAAGCGGGGATTCTTGGTGGCCTGCTCCAGGGCGACCACGGTGTCGTCGTTCAAACCGAGGTTCAGGATCGTGTCCATCATGCCCGGCATGGAATCGCGGGCTCCGGAACGGACGGCGACGAGCAGGGGCATGCCGGACTTATTGCCGAAGCGGGTGCCCATGATCTTCTCCATGTTGGCAATGCCGGCCTCGATCTGGGCCTGGAGTTCCTTCGGGTAGGTCCGCTTGTTGTCGTAGAAATAGGTGCAGACCTCGGTGGTGATGGTGAATCCCGGGGGCACTGGCAGGCCGATGCGGGTCATCTCGGCGAGGTTCGCGCCCTTGCCGCCGAGGAGGGGCTTCATGGTGCCATCGCCATCGGCCTTTTTATTGCCAAACGAGTAAACGTACTTCAGAGCTTTTGCCATACGATCAGATTAACAGGTACAGGTGAAATCGGCGGAAACTCGCCGGAAAATAGAGGCGGGAGGTTATCGTGATGAGTTCACGAGTCAATTCGGGAAAGGGGGGCGCGGCACACCCGAAATGGCAATGAAGTGAAACGCCGGTTGACACTGGCCCCGGTGTTTGGTTCCTTCTGCCCTCTTTCTTTCGAGACGAGGATTTATGTACGCAGTTCTGCAAACAGGCGGTAAGCAATATCGGGTCGAGGCGGGTGACCTTCTGGAGATCGAACTGGTGTCTGCCGAGCCTGGCCAGACCTATGTGTTCGATCAGGTCCTCCTAGTGAACAACGAAGGCACGGTTTCCGTGGGCTCGCCCACGGTGGCCGGTGCCACGGTGGTCGCGGACGTCATCAAACACATCCGCGGCGAAAAGAAGATCGCCTTCAAGTTCCGTCGCCGGAAGGGCTACCACCGCACGGTGGGCCATCGGCAGGAACTCACGGTGGTCAAGGTGAAGGAGATCACCGCCTGAAGTGACGGGTTCCGCCCCCACTCAGTTTCATCCCTCAAGGCATCCCCAAAAGATAACGGTTTTCATTCAGGCTTATGGCTCATAAAAAAGGTCAAGGCAGTTCCCGGAACGGCCGCGATAGCGTCAGCAAGCGTCTTGGAGTCAAGGCGTTCGGCAGTGAGATGGTCACCGCTGGCAGCATCATCGTCCGCCAGCGTGGTTCCAAGTTCACCGCCGGTACCAATGTCGGCACCGGCCGCGATTGGACCCTCTTCGCCCTGATCGACGGACGCGTGAAGTTCGACAAGGCGAAGCGCCGTGTGAACGTGCTTCCCGAAGTGGCGGCCGCCGCGGTTGCTGCCAACTGATCCGGGCCGATCTCTGCGGTGGAGTCGCGGCGCGATTTCACTCGGCAGACCGGCATTCGAAGATCGGAAGTCCGATCTCCCTGGCGAGGCCACCGGCCTCGCCCTTTTTGTTTTTCTTGCGGTCGCTCCTCCCTATCCTTTCCCCCTCATGTTCGTCGACGAAGTCAAAGTGGTTGCCCGCGCCGGTCATGGCGGGCCCGGTTGTATTGCTTTCCGCCGCGAAGCCTACATTCCCAAGGGCGGACCCGACGGCGGCAACGGTGGCAAGGGAGGCGACGTCGTCCTGGAGGCCACCCATGACCTCAACAACCTGCTCGAACAGTTCTTCAACCCGAGGTTGATCGCCCAGAATGGCCAGAATGGCATGGGCAAGGGCATGGATGGAAAGGCCGGCAAGGACATCGTCATCAAGGTTCCCTGCGGCACGCTGGTCTGGTGCATGGAAGACACCACTCCCGATCCCGATCCCGAGTCGTCGAAGTCCGCCGGAGATCGCCCCATGGACCCCGCCCAGGCCGAGGCCGAAGCCGAGGATGCCGCAGCCGCAGCCGAAGCAGGCGAGGATGATGACGATGAAACCGCGCGCCTCCCAGTCGGCGGCCGCGGTCGCGCGGTGATCCGGACCAGTGGAAACATCCGCGCGTTGGAGGTCGGGCTCGAGGAAGACGACGCCAAGTCGGATGTCCCGCTTGCCAAGGGCGAGTTGGTGGCGGACCTGACCACCGATGGTCAGCGGTTCATCCTGTGCAAGGGCGGACGTGGCGGTTTGGGCAATCGGAATTTCGCCACCAGCCGGCATCAATCCCCGCGTTACGCGCAGCCAGGCGAGCACGGAACCGAAGGCCGGTACCTGCTGGAATTGCGGATGATGGCCGACGTCGGATTGGTGGGATATCCCAACGCCGGCAAATCGACGTTGCTCACCGCCATCTCGCACGCCCGTCCGAAGATTGCCGCCTATCCGTTCACGACGCTGACGCCGCAGGTCGGGATCCTGGAGTATCCGGACTACGCGCGTCTGGTGATCTGCGACGTCCCCGGACTCATCGAAGGGGCCCATGAAAACGTGGGCCTAGGCCATGCCTTCCTGCGCCACATCCGCCGATGCAAGGTCCTGGTCCTGCTGATCGACATGGCCGGCACGGACGATCGCGAGCCCTGGGAAGATTACCGCCATCTGCTCCACGAGTTGGAAGCCTACGATCCGACGCTGCTGGAGCGCCCGCGTTTCGTGGTGGCCAACAAGATGGACGAGCCCCAGGCCGATGCGAACCTCAAGGCGTTCAAGCGGCGCATCCGCAAGACTCCGGTGCTGCCCATCTCTGCCGCTTTCGATCAAGGCTTGCCCGAGTTCCGCAAGCTGATCCGGGACGCAGTGGAGAAAGAGGGCGGAATCCTCCTGCGCTGAGTCCTTTTCGGACTCGCGGAGTTGCTCCCTCCGGGCGCGTGATGGGAAAATGCGGACGAAGACGGCCCATCGGAGGACATCGGTCTTCTCTCTCGGCTTCCGGGTTTTCCTTCAGCCCGAATTCATGGCACTGATGGGGCCATGAAGTATCGCCGTTTCGGCCGCACCGGGATCCGGATGCCGGTCTTTTCCTGCGGGGGCATGCGTTATCAGCAGTCGTGGTCGGATGTTCCCTGGTCGGAGGTAAAGTCGGACGGACAGGCCAACCTCGAAGCCACGATTCATCGCGCGGTCGAGTTGGGCATCCAGCACATCGAGACCGCGCGGGGCTACGGATCATCGGAAATGCAGCTGGCACCGGTGCTGAAGCAGTTTCCCAGGGAGAAACTGGTGGTGCAGACCAAGGTCATGCCCAAGCCCACGGCGAAGGAGTTCCTCGACACCTTCGAGACTTCCATGCGTTACCTGGAGCTCGACTACGTCGATCTTCTGTCGATCCACGGCATCAATCACGCCGGGCACCTGGACGAGACGTTGCGCGCGGGGGGATGCCTGGAGGTCTGCCGTCGGTTGCAACGCGAGGGCCGCGTTCGTCACGTCGGATTCAGCACCCATGCGACCTCCGATGTCATCTCGTCGGCCATCCGCAGCGACGAGTTCGATTACGTCAACCTGCACTGGTATTTCGTGAACGATCTCAATCGGCCGTGCATCGCCGAGGCGGCCCAACGGGACATGGGAATGTTCATCATCAGCCCGAATGACAAGGGCGGGAAACTCTACCTGGAACTCCCGCAGTTGCGGCCGTTGTGCGCACCGCTGACGCCAATGCAGTTCAACGACCTCTACTGTCTGGCCCGGCCAGAGGTCCATACCTTGTCGATCGGTGCGGCTCGGCCGTCGGACTTCGACGAGCACATCGCCGCACTGGGGCATTACGAGCAGGCGGCGGCCGTGATCGAGCCGATCGAACGACGCCTTCGCGAAGCGTTGGAAGGCGTCCATGGGAGCGAATGGTGCCGGCGCTGGTGGACGGGGTTGCCCGAATACTTTGAGGTGCCCGGCCAGGTGAACGTGGTGGAGATCCTGCGCATCTGGACCTACGCCAAGGCCTTTGGGCTCATCGACTGGGCCAAGTTCCGCTACAACATGCTCGGCAATGCCGATCATTGGTTTCCCGGTGAGCACGTCGCCCAGCTCGACTGGGAACGGGTGGACGCCGTCCTTCAGAAGAGTCCCTTCGCCGATCGCATCCCGGAAATCCTCCGGGAAGCGCACGGGCTCTACTTCGATGCGCCGGTCAAGCGCCTGAGCCAAACTTGAATCTTGGAACTTCGACGGTCCCGCTCCAACCCTTCTTCCCATGAGACATTGGTGGATTTTGGCGGCATGCCTCGGGGCGGCGACGATGCTCGCCGGCTGCAACCCGTCGGGAACAGCCCCCGGGGCGGCCAAGAGCGCGCCGCCCGTTGTCGTGACGGCGGTGTCCAATCCGCCCACTCCGGCCCCGGCCGCGACGGCCGCCGCCGAAAATGAGGTCATCTACCACCTCAACCGTGCCCAGGTGAACCTGCCGCGGGTGAAGCTCGACATCGGTCCGCACCAGATCGAGTCCGATGTGTGCACGACCGTCACCCAGATCGCCACCGGACTGATGTTTCGCGAAAGCCTCGGTACGAACGACACCATGTTCTTCGTTTTTGGGATCGGTCAGCAGCGATCCTTTTACATGAAGAACGTGAAGTTCCCGATCGCCGCCGGATACATCGACTCGGACGGCATCCTTCAGGAAATCGTGCAGTTGAAGGCGCAGGACGTGACCCCCGTGCCGTCGAAGTCCGACAAGATCCAATTCGTCCTCGAGACGGCTCCCGATTGGTTCGAACGGAATCACGTGGCTCCGGGTGCCCTGGTTTCCACGTCGGCCGGCGATCTTCGCACGACCCTCGCGCGTCGTGCCCAGCTCCCCTGAGCTCTCCATGCGCATCGCGATTGCCCAGTTGAACCTCACGGTCGGCGACATTGCCGCCAATGAGCGCCTGATCCTGTCCGCTTATCAACGCGGCGTGGAGGCCGGGGCGGAGTTGGTCGTGTGCCCCGAGTTGTCCGTGACCGGTTATCCGCCCCGCGACCTGTTGTTGCGTCCCGCGTTTGTCCGCGCCAGTCGCGAGGCAATCCAGCGGTTGGCGGCGGCCACGGGTGAGGTCGGTCTCCTGGTGGGATTCGTCGACGAGAACCCCGTGCGTCCCGGACGTCCGGTGTTCAACGCCGCGGCCCTGCTTCAACGGGGCGCAGTGTTGGCAGTGCGGCACAAGACCCTGCTCCCGACCTACGATGTCTTCGACGAGGACCGATACTTCGAACCCGCCACCGGCAATGCCCCCGTCGAGTTCAACGGTCGCCGCATTGGCATCACCATCTGCGAAGACATCTGGAACGACGCGGACCTGTGGCCCGAGCGGCGCTATCGGCCGGATCCGGCAGCCGACCTGGCGGCGGCGGGCGCGGAGATTCTCTTCAACCTCTCGGCGTCCCCTTGGCATCTCGGCAAGGAACGAACCCGTCACGAACTCCTCCATCGTCTCGCGCGCCGCACCGGCCGTCCCGTGGTCTATTGCAATCTGGTCGGAGGCAATGACGAGCTCGTCTTCGATGGGCAATCGGTTGCCTTCGACGGGCAGGGGAGGCTCCTCGCTCAGGCAGATCCATTTGCTGAGGACTTCCGGGTCATCGACGTCCGGGCGGAGGGCGGCCAGACGCCGCGAATCTTTCCCTCGGAGGAACTTCTCCACGGAGCCCTCGTCCTCGGCACCCGCGATTACCTGCACAAGTGCGGATTCAAAGCCGCCGTCCTGGGGCTGAGCGGCGGCATTGATTCCGCCGTGGTCGCCTGCCTCGCCGTGTCCGCCCTCGGTGCCGGGAATGTCCGCGGCCTTTCCCTGCCTTCCCAATACTCGTCGCAGGGCAGCCTCGACGATGCGCGGGATCTCGCGGCGATCCTCGGCATCGGCTACGACGTGGTTCCCATCCAACCCCCGTTCGAGGCGGTGAAAGGCCAGATGCACGCTCTGTTTGCCGGGCGCGCCGAAGACGTCGCCGAGGAGAACATGCAGGCCCGCCTCCGCGGCGTGATCCTGATGGCGATGTCGAACAAGTTCGGATCGCTCCTGCTCACCACGGGGAACAAGAGCGAACTGGCGGTCGGCTATTGTACGCTGTACGGCGACATGTGCGGCGGCCTGGCGGTGATCAGCGACGTCCCCAAGACCTGGGTTTACCGGTTGGCCCGCTGGATCAACTCCGATGCCGTCGCCCGCGGACTCCGTCCGCCGATCCCCGAGCCCACCATCACCAAGCCTCCCAGTGCCGAGTTGCGTCCGAATCAGACCGACCAGGACAGCCTCCCGCCTTACGACGTCCTGGATGCCATTCTCGAACAGTACGTCGTGGATCAGCGTTCCCCGGCCGAGATTCGCGCCGCGGGCTTTCGTCCGGCCGACGTGGCCCGGGTGGTGAAGCTCATTGACGGTGCGGAGTACAAGCGACGCCAGGCGGCTCCTGGCCTCAAGGTCACCACCAAGGCCTTCGGTGTCGGACGCCGGATCCCCGTCGCCCAACGCTGGAGGGAAGAGTGAACTTGAAACTCTGTTTGCCCGACCCGCCCTTGCCCGCCGGTCGTCAGAAAATTTAGCTCGTCCCTCCGCATGAGTCGCCATCCTGAATCTCCTTCGTCGCCTCTGGACTTCGCGCGGGCGTACCAGACCTACGCCGGACTGCCGCCCCTCGCCGGACTGACGGACTTCACTCAGGCGATCCAGCCGGGGTTGTCGGTCGAGGAATCCGTGCGTCGTCTCAAGGTGCATCACTACGCGTTGAAGCGGTTGCATCAGATCCTCATCGCCCGCATCACCGCAGAGCCGATCTACGAGTTGAAGATGGTCTTCTCGTATCATGCCCATGTCGTGGCGGAGCACGTTGCCGCCCTGCGAACCCGCGTCGGCGAAATGCGCGAGCCACCCCTCGGCCTGGACAAGGTCCCGCATCCCGCGTTCGAGCTCTTCTTCGACGAGATCCTTCAGGCACCCACCACCGGGGAACTCTTGCTCGGAATTTACGAAGTGGCACTGCCGGCGGTGCGTGCGGCCATCGTCCGACATCGCGATGAGGCCCATCCTCTCGCCGATCAGCCGACACGCCGGCTTCTGCGGTTTGCCCTGCTGGAACTCGATGACCTCCTGGACTACGGACATCAGGCGATCAGCGCGTTGGTCCCGCCGGCAGGCCGGCTCGAGGCCGACGCCGGGTTGACCGTGCTGAGGCAGGCGCTGGAGGCGGCCGGGGGAATGGACGGAAAAGCGAAAGCGTCCGGCAGCCTGCCGGAACGTCTGCATTCGCGTCCGGCATTTCGCTTCGATGGAACACCCCGTCGCGATTCACGTTTCCCCGATCCGTACAACATGGGGGTGAACGCCGAGGCGTTCCTCTACGACCCGACTCTGCCGGCGGATGGCAAGGTCCTCATGATGTTCTACAAGCGGCTTCGGGAGATCGATGACCCCGAGATGATGGCCAGTATCCTCAGCGAGACGCCCGACAAGCCGTGGGGATACTACCGCGACATGACCCGGCAACTCTGGGACGAGGCCCGTCACGCCATGCTGGGCTAGGTGGGGTTTGTGTCTGCAGGGGTGGATTGGGGGAAGGAAGTGCGGGTGAACTTCACCTGGTCCCTTGGCCTCAATACCCAGCTCACACCCAAGGAACGGCATGCGGTCCTCTACTTCATCGAGCAGGGGTTGATGCCGAGGACCGGCAAACGTCACGAATGGGAGGTGTCCATCGCGTCAAAGAATCCTTTGGCCGCCACCATCCAGGACTTTGACTGGGCCGATGAAGTCCTGCATGCGCGGGTGGGTCGTGACTGGTACGTCAGCGACATGCCAAGTCCGCATGAGGCCATCGCCTACGGGGATCGGTGCTGGAGCAAGGTCCTCGTCGGATGGGAGAACTGGCGGGCTGCCGGCCTGACGCAGCATCTGAACTGGTGGCCCGAGTTATATGCCTCGTACTGCACCCGGCATGCGATGGAACCCGATTCAAGGGCGCTGGACTTCAAGACCAGTTACCAGACCGTCCGGGCCGATCTGAAGGACATCTCGGCGTCGGGGTAGGGCGGGTGCACGTCCGCCCCGCTTCACTCCGCCTGGTTCAGGACCTTGAGTGCTTTCTTGGGGTTCGACGGGCGGAGGATCAGCAGCCCGTGGCGCGCCTTCGGGCTGGTGGCGCAATAGGCGTACTCAATGTTGATCCCGGCGTCTCCCAGACGTCGGGCGATGCCGGCCAGGCCGCCGGGACGATTGTCCCCGTGGATCATCAGGACATCGCTCTCGACCACCAGGGCCTTGCGTTCCTCGAAGAGTTCCAGGGCCCGCCGCGGATCGCTGACCACCATGCGGATGACGATGTGATCGACCGTGTCGCTGGTGGAGATGGCGTAGATGTTGATCTTGGCCTCGGCGAGCGCCTCGCAGACCCGGGCCAGGGAACCGGGCTTGTTGTCGAGGAATAGCGCAAGTTGGGTGGTCAGCTCCATGGCCGCCAGTGAACACCGGCGGTCCGGTTCATGGCGAGCGCTGGCCTTGCCTCATTTCCAACGGGCGCTCGTCCATCCACAGGATGCCGTCCCGAGTGACGGTGGGGAGCGGTGGCGCGCCTTTTGAATGACGAAACGTCGAGCCGTCGCCCAGAAGCACATGCCCGTGCGCCGGGCAAATCGTGAGCACGCGGTTGGTCTGCGAATCATTTCCGCCCCGGCCATAGAACGGGTAGCTGATGTTGGCCGCGGTGATGCTGGACCAATCGGCGGTTGGCGCATGCTGCGGATCAGCGGGGCATGTCAAGAGTTTGGGGACTGCAAGCTCGTTCGTGACCTGCAGCCAGGCCCCTGGAAACTTTCCATCGGTGTCGGTGGCGTAGATGCGCGCGGCCAAGCCGAGATTCTTGAGGTTGTTCAGGCAACGGGTCTCCTGAGCCTTGGCTTTTGCCTTGGCCAACGCCGGGAGCAGCATGCCCGCCAGGACGGCGAGGACCGGAAGCGCAAGAACCCCGATCCCGAGAATCACGAGGAGGACGATGACCGAGGTCTTCATGCCGCCGGACTTCGGCGGAGGAACCGCACCTGGTGGCGGTGACGACGGGGGAACGGGAGGCGGGATCGAGGAGTTTTCCATGGGAGATCGATAATCCCAAGAGTCCCCGGAAGGGAAGGTTGTTTTCATCCCGCATTCATTGTCCGGGGTAGGTGCCGAAGTGCCGGAGCGCATTCTCGTCGGATGAACCCCGTGTCGATCAGCGCCCCGTTTCCAACGTTCGGGTCCGTCGCACTTGACTCAACTACTATTACGGTAGTATTACCGGAGTCGTTATGCCGAACCCTCGACTCCGTCTGGGCGACCTGCAGCTTCGCATCCTCGAGATCCTTTGGGCTCGTGGCGAAGCTTCTGTTGCCGATGTCCACACCGTGCTGAAGCCCGAGCGCGACCTCGCCTATACGACGGTGGCGACGATGCTCCGGAAGATGGAGTCACGGGAGCTGGTGTCGCATCGGGAGGAAGGGAGAGCGTTCCTCTATCAGGCGAAGGTTCAGGCCGAAGAGGTGAATCGCAGTGCGGGAGATCACTTTGTCGGGCGGTTGTTCGAGGGAAGCCTGGCGGATGCGGTAAGCCACTTGCTGACCACCCGCGAGGTGAGCCGCACCGAGCTGGACCAATTGGAGGAGATGATCCGTGAGGCGAAAAGGAGGGTGCGATGAACTTCATTCCTGTGGTTTGGCTGCCGTGGATGACCCTGCTGGCACTCGAGGTGGGCGTGGTCGTGCTCGTGGTGGAGACGGCCCATCGGTGGGCGGGATCTGCCAAGGTGCGTCGATGGCTGTGGCAGACCGGGTTGGTGGGGATCGTGTTGTTGATTGCGCTGGAGGTGACCGGTTGGAGACACCAAGCCGATCGCGCCCCAATCCGCGTTGGTCGGATGGCCGAGGTCCGCATCGGTCCGGCGGTATCGGGCTCGGAAATTCCGACGGTCCCCCTGGCACCGATTCTAGGAATGGGACCGATCGCCACGGCGAAAGGCGTTTCGGAGGCTCATCCTGAGGCGTGGATGGCGGGCGTGTGGGCCGCGGGCGCGCTGGTTCTTCTGGCGCGGATCTGGTTTGCCCGGTGGATCCTGTTACGGGGACAACACCCCAAGCCCGACCCGACGGACGCGACTCTGGCGAATTTGCGGGAGCTCGCTGGGCTCGTCGGGTTGGCCCAGGTCCGACTGGTGCGGTGGACGGGCCTGCGCGGTCCAGTGGCCATCGGCATGCTCCAACCGACGGTGGCGATTCCCGAGGATTTTGAGGGGCGATTCGGCGGTACCCAGCGCAGCGCCATGCTGGCGCATGAGCTCGGTCATCTGGCGGGAAGGGATCCCTTCTGGTTCCTGCTCGCTGACATCCTATGTGCCCTCAATTGGTGGCATCCGGCACTGTGGTGGGCGCGTCGGAGGTTGCGGGCGGTCAGTGAGCAGGTGGCCGATGACGCGTGCCAATCGGTCGCCGGTGGCCCCGTGGCACTGGCCGAGGCGCTGGTCTCAGTAGGACGCGATCTGGTGGCGTCCGGCGGCTTGGGAGTGGGCGGTAGCGGGCTGGAGTCGGAATTGGCGGGGCGGGTGATTCGCCTGCTGAATGGGAACGAGCCCCAGGTCCCGAGCCGGGGTTGGCGGCGTCGGTCGGTGCAGATGGCCGGGCCAGTAGTGGCGGCGATGCTGGCGCTGCTTCCGATCGGGGTGACGGGTTCACCCACGCGACGGGGAGTGCCCATCCCGCTTGCTTCCCCAACGCGTGACGGATTGGACAAGCCGGATCCCTCGTTGCCCGGTGTCACCGCCGCACCCGTGCCGATTCCGGTCCGCGTTGCGGCGGCACCCGCGGCGGAGCCGAGACCGATTGCGGCAGCGTCCATCGGCGGTGAGGAAGGCCTGACACCCAGACCGGGGGCCACCAACTCGGTCGCGGTTTCCCCCGGGCCTGCGCCGGGCGACGCACCGCTTTCGAGTCCGGTCGTGGACCCTGGGGAGTCCCCAGCCCCAGCCCCGCCTGTTCCTGTCATCCGGCTGGCAGTGAAATGGGTCGAGCTCCGGGAAGACGCAGGACAGTCCGGCTGGCTGGACTGGGTCTTTGGTCATGCCGGGACGAATCAGGCCTGGCAGGAGGGCGTGGCACCCGTCCGTGCGGGACCGGCCTTCCCGGATGGGATCACCGTCGATCGCATGGGGACCCACAATGAATGGCGCGCGTTGGATGCGGCCCAATACAAGGCGCTGTTGAGTCGGTTCGAGCAGCAGCCCGGAGTGGATATCCTCGGCGCTCCCGTGGTCTTGACCCGCTCGAGGCAACAGGCGCAGTTGGCCGTCAACGAAGTTCGCACCCTGGTGCTCGGCCCCCAGACCGTTGCGGCCACCTCGACCAATGCCGCCGGAGCATCTTATGCCACGGTGCCGGTATCAGTCGGGACCTCGGTGGACCTGATCCCTCGATTTGACGGACGTGAGTTCCAGATCTCCATTGCGGCCGCCTACACTGAATTCCTCGGCTACGACGATCCCAAGGACTCGGCGGGGAAGCGGCCTAAACCCAAAAAGGGTGCAATAAAGGCGGTCCCGGCGTTGCCACATCTGCGGGTCCGCTCGGCCGTCGCGTCCGCTCAGTGTCCGGTTGGGCATGCCATACTGCTGCGCGGCCCGGTGGCGGACTCGGTGGTAAGATTCAAGGACCGGGTTCCGGTGCTCGGATCCATCCCAATTGCCGGTCGGCTCTTCCGGCATGAAGGGATCCAGACCAACCGGACCCGCGTTTACGTTCTGAT
>JBDNHZ010000394.1:0-10474 GCA_041688515.1 Verrucomicrobiota bacterium | reverse complement strand
CCGGAGGGGTTGCAGATCTGCAACCCCTCCGGGGTTGGGATTCGTTTTCGGGCGTCTGACCCGGGGTATTATCCCGGTCTAATGGCTGAAACGCCTCCGGGCGTAGCGGCCAGTCCCACACCGCGGGACCCTTCCCGGGACTGCGGGCGTCCTTGCCCGCCTCGATCCGAGATCGGGAACTCCGCGAGTCCGTGAACGTTCCCCCGTCGGAACCGAGTGCGCCTCGTCCCCTCGGCACTTACGGGTGGCGACTCACCGCTTCTTGCCCGCCTGCGGTTCGATCGGCACCTCGCAAAACGTCAATGCGGCAAGGCCGTTCGTTCCCTTCAGCAATCGCGCCTGGCTCCAGTTGCTGCTGTCGAGATAGGTGATCGTCCCACCTTCGGAAGCACCCGCCAATCGGAGGGTCAAGCGGTTCCCGGAGGCGGAGCCGCCCAAGACGTTTCCGCGCACGCCATCGATCAAGAACTCGCTGGCGAGGGCGTTGGTCCAGACGACGGGTTGATCGAATTCCAGGGTGACTCCGGTGCGGTCGGCGTGGGCGAAAGACGCCCGGCGCAGGTTGGGTGGCTCGATGGGGACCGCGAAGGACTTGCCGTAGTGATCCCGTTCGATGAGGGGAAACAGCAGTCGCGCGAACTCGGCATAACCGGCGGCCGGAAAATGACAGCCCCCGGGCGGTTCGATGCCCAGTGTGGACAGGACGCTGAGATGCGCGAAGGCCGAGGGAAGGTTCCGCTGCACTTCGCGCAGACGATTGTCGGATCCGTCGATCCCCATCGAACACGACTTCGGCCAGATCTGGAACACGTGATAATGCTGCACGTTGGGATAATCCCGTTTCCAGGCGGCGGCGAGGTCGATGAAGAGCTCCCGATAGGTCTCCCAGCCAAACCCGCCGGACGGTCCATCCGCACCCTGATCATTCTCGCCCTGATGCCAGATCACGCCGCGGATGCCGTGGGTGAGGCGGGCTTGCTGCACGCGCCAGAGGAGTCGTCCGTAGATCGTGGTGCGATCGTTGGGCAGGGCTGGGTTTCGTTGATGCTGATCGATGCGGGTGCCTCCGACGGCGCCGTTCAGGAGGCAGATGGGGATGCTGTGTTCTTCGATCAGGCGGCGGGCCAGTTCCATGCCCCAGTAACCAATCTGCAGCTTCTCGCCCTCGCGGTTCCGATGCACGGCCTCGCCCCAGAGTCGGAGTCCGTTGGGATTGCGGGAGACGCTGCCAAAGGTGCGGATCCACGGGCTGTGGAACGTGGGTTCCTCCTTGCCCCAGTCGGTGGCCACGGTGTTCGACTGGCCCTGGAGCAGGTAGGCATCGCCGCAAACGACGTTGGTGGCCCGGCGCAGGAGGGTTTCCTTGCCCGCCAACCGGGAGCCGAACTCGACGTCGTAGCGGACCAGACCCGGTCGGAGCCGGACCGAGAGACGGAACATTCCGTTCTGCTCGGGCCGCACCTGGGCGTCGCGCCAAGGTTTGCCGTTGGCCAACACGCGGACGAACACCGTATCGGCGGGCGAGGTCAGGGTTCCCTTGCAGAAGAGAGTGCCTTCGCCCCGATCGTCCCGGGCGTAGAACTGATTGTCCTCCGGCAATTCGTCCTCGTCTGGGATCCGTTCGGCCCACCGATCCTGTCGGGGCTCGGACACAGCGATGGTGCAGGACTGGCTGACCGGGCGTCCGCCATTGTGGAGGGTTGCCGTGACCGTCAACGGGCCACTGTTCTGGGCCCGGGTCAGGAGCAGTTTTCCCGGAACGATCTCCCGGGTGGTGGCGATGTCGCCGACCTTCCACACCGTCTGGAGTTCCGTCGCACCGGCGGCTTTGAGGCGGTCGAGGTTGCTGATCTGAGGAACGATCTCGATCGCCTTCCGTCCGTCCCAGCCCTTGGGTGCCTTCAAGGTGAACTGCGGATCGGGAATGGCCTCGCGCAGGGTGATCGCGATGTCACGGGTCTTCACCTGGTCGGCGTAAACCGCTTTGAACTGGAGCGTCGCCCGGCGGTCGCCGGTGAATCGCCCGGCTTCCACCGTGCAATCGAATCGATCGACGGCCACCACCGTTTCCCGTCCGTCCCGCTTCAGGATCCAGGAGACCTTGCGCGCGCCACCGGCTTCGGCGGTGACCCGGGCGCTGCTGCCCTCGGTCACGGTGAATTGCTCCTGCGACACGGTGAAGCGATCGCCGGCGCTCACCGGATGCCCGACCAAGGTTTGCAGCGGCTTCTGGTTCTCAAATTGCAACCGCGCCCAGTCTGCGGAACGTACCCCCTTCGAGAGCCGCACCTCGTCGAGGTCGCCCTCGAAGGTGTAATTGTCGTACCAACCGCCGATCCACAACCGCGCGGGGGAGCGCAGGTTGAGCGGGGCGGAGCGTCGCGTCGATTCCGCGTCGAGGACCCCGTTCACATAGAGTCGGGCATGACCCTTCTCATAGGTGTGCAGCACGTGTGTCCATGCGCCGATGGGAACCTGCGTCCGCCCCTGCACATTGGCGTCCGAGAAATAGGCATCGACGCCGATGTGCGGTGGGCTGCGGAACTGCATCACGACCTTGCCCTGCTTCTCTTCGGTGCCCCAACCAATGACGGTGGCATTGGGTTTCAACGGCCGGATCCAGGCCTCCGTGCTGTGCGGTTCAGAACCGGTTGGATAACCCGTGAGCCGGTCGCCAACGAACATTCCCTGATCCCCGGCCAGATGTCGGGCCGGACCCACGATGCCGCGGGTGGCGGTCGTCCCCGAGTCGCGGGCGAGACCGCCGCTGACCTCGTCGCGCGGGCCGCTCAGATGCCACACCCCGAGATAACCGTTGCTGGCATCGAACACGGCCGGTCCACCGGCCACTGCGGCGGCTCCGGGATTACCCCAGTGAAGCCGGAGTTCCTGCTGGGCGTTGCCTTCAATCTTTGGGATCCGCACCCAGACGCTCGCCGTGCGTCCGCTGGAATCCCACTCCTCCAACTGATGGGGCAGGGGCGTCCCGTCAGCGAGGGTGAATCGAAGATCGGCACCGTCCGGACGGGCCTCGTCAAAGCGGAAGGTCCCGCCATCGAGGCGCACCAGCAGGGGAAAACCCTCGACGACCGCGCCCATAGGAAGCGAGGCCCCGTTGGGGGTGGTCAGGATCCAGAGCGTTGCCGAGTGCCGTTCATCGGCGTCAAGCGGGGAGGGGAAGACGCTCGCCAAGCCGGCCAGGCAGGCACCGAATGCAATGAGGGTTTTCATAGTGGAACCGACCATCCTGGGACCGCGGGCGTCCCCGCCCGCTTGAGTCTCCGTTACTCGCCGCCCCTTCATGGCTTGGGGATTTGATTGAGCGTATAATAGGCGACGTCGTGCAGCAGGCGTTGTCCTTCGCGATCGCGCAGGCCGGCCATTCGGAGTTCATGGATGTGTCCTGGGACCAACTGATCGACGACCAAGCGGATGCGCATTCCATCCGGACTGGGCGTGGCCGACACGATCCGTTGTTCGGCCTGTTCGATCTCGGGGCTGCCGTAAGCACCGTAGAAGTGGTGGGTGAACGTCTCCAGCAGGTAGTTGGCTGGGTCCTGTGCCCGAACCGGGTCCACCGGTCCGGTCATGCGCATTTCAAATCCGTCCGGCTTCACCCGCATCGAATGCACTTCAAAGGGAACCTTGCCCGACCAGTCGAGGCGTTGGAGGGCTCTGTCGGAAGTGCCCCGTACGGGCCAACCGCGCTTGCTGCCTCCGACGAAGATCTGTCCCTGCGCCGACAACGTTCCCCCGATCAATCCGGTGGCAAATCCCTGGCGGAAGGGATGACAGGAGCCCTGATACACGCCGTTCACGATTTCCAGGTCGGCGCGCATCACCAGGCTGAGGGTATAATCGGCGACGAAGAACTGACCGGCGAACGGTCCGAACTTTCCACCCGACCCATCCGGCATCACCGCCGAGGCGCTTTGTCCCATTTTCTTATAGGGGAACACCACCGCTGGCGGGACGTACTGCGGGATCCGCGCGGCGGCGAGATGGCGACGATTGGTGTCGTTGCTCGCCGGGTCTTCCGGGCGCGCTCCCATGTTGGGTGCGAGCGGATACCATTTGTTCCCGGCCGGATGCCCCATGAACCCGCCCGGACGCAGGTGCTTCAGGGAACACGATCCGTTCCATGGTCCCTGGCTTTCGGCGTAGAAAGCGTCGCCGGCCGCGTTGAACGCGATCCCGCCCGGGCTGCGCAGGCCGCTGCTGACCGCCTCCCAGCGACCGTCCGGGAAGTGCCGCATCGCCCAACCCCGGAACGGCCGCTCCGAGGTATAGCTGTCGGACAGTCCGTGCACCGTCCAGATCGCGCCGTCCGGTCCAAAATTGGAGCCGAAGGAATATTCATGTTCACCGCTCCACGACCACGCGTCGCTCACCGTCTCGAAGCGATCGGCGCGTCCGTCGCCGTTGGTGTCCAGGACCCGGGTGATCTCGCTTTGCTGGGTTGCGTACAACACGCCCTCGCGCCACGCCAATCCGAGGACCTCGGTGAGCCCGGTGGCAAACAACTGCCAGCGCGGCACCGGCGGAGTGTCCATGGCGCCGGTGGCGAAATAGATCTCCCCGCGCCGCGTTCCGACCACCAACCGTCCATCGGCCAGTGCCAGAATGCTTCCCGCCTCCATCACGGCATCCGATGGCATGGGCAGATCCACCATCGGGTAATAGGCCGCCTCACGTTCGTTGGTGGGCACTTCCGCCAGGTCGTCGGTGCTCAGGTTCTGTTGCAGGTCCGAAGGCGTCACCCCGCGACGGTACCCGCCGAAGTCGCTCTTGCGGGGCTCGTAGGTTCCCACGACGGCTACGTCCGACCGCGCCGGAATCTTGTCCTCGAGACCGACGCACCAGTAGCAAGCGTTGACGAACATCCGGCGGACGCCCTCCTCCTTGAAGTCATCGCCATAGCCCATGGTGGTGGTAAACACCCGCGCCGCTTTGCCCGAGGTGCCGGTGAACGTCTTGATCCAGGCGACGGGCACCGGTGCCTTGCCGGTGTCGGGTTGGTCGTCGGGCTTGAGTCCCGTCAACGGTTGCCCCAGCACCAACGGCCGGCTGTCTCCTTCGAGTGGGGTCACCTGGTAGGCGTGCGACGGCCCCCAGATCCGGTCGATGCCGCGCAGGATCGGATGTTCCCGCATCTCCGGCGGAATGATGCCCAGCGTGCTCTGGCTCCGATAACCGCCGTAGTGATCGATCCAGGTTTCACCCAGCACCTGACGGCCAAAACCGCCCTTGAACTCTCGGCTGCGTCCGCGCCAGGCCCACTCGGCAAACTTCTCCTTGGGGAAACGGTCGTAGTCGAAGGCGTGGGTTGCCGTGCGCACCCCGATCACCGGACGTCCCGAGTTCACGTACGTGACGAACTTCGCCATCTGTTCCTCGGGCAGGTGACGGAAGCGGATGAACGCGACCATCAAATCGGCCTTCTCCAGAGCTTCAAGCCCCGGGATGTTGTCGGGCACTGCAGGATCAATCTCGCCGGTCTCGCGGTGGATGGAGAACAGGACCGTGCAGTGGAACCCGTGGCGCTCGGCCAGGATCCGAGCCATCGCCGGCATCGATTCCTCCGAGCGATACTCCTCGTCCCCGGTGACGAACACGATGCGCTTCCCGCGTCCCGGTCCATCCGTCCCCTTGTAAGTCAGCCAGGGAACGTCCTCGGCCTGCACCCGCGCCCCGGCGATGGCCAGTGCCAACCACAGCAAGCCGAGCAACCACCGCACCGGAGGGACGAGCTCCGGAGGGACGAGCTCCGGAGGGACGAGCTCCGGAGGGACGAGCACTGGAGGGACGAGCTCCGCGAGTCCCCCACCCAGGACCGCGGGCGTCCTCGCCCGCATCTCCCTCCCGGCTCCCCATCCACCGCCCGATTCAACGCGTTCCCCAGACATATTCGAGCTCCTGTATCCCGCCGCTGATCGGCACCAACAATTCCTGTTTCCCGCCTTCACCCCGGACCCGTGCGGAACCACCGCCCGTGATCCGAACCGTCATGCCCTCGGCGATCCGCCATCCATCGCCGACCCCCGCCACGTCCGGCCCCATCGCCACCCGCAGATGCAATCCGGTGGGAACAGCGCCGGTGAACTTCAGCGTGCGCCTCAGCCCGGCGGGCGTTCCGATGGCGAGGGGTTGAACCCGATCTTCCACCGCCACCTCACCCAGCCGATAGAGCAACGTCGGCTGCTTTCGGTCATCGAGTTGATAACCGCTGAATCGCAGCCCGGATTCGCGCCCACCCTCGATGGGCCAGGGAGTGTCCTGGGCGGCAAGCACCGCCAGCGACGGGCCGTGCGGCAGGAGCACCACGTCCGATCCCAAAGGTCGGATCCGGCCCATGCCTTGAACGCCCCAGTGCGGACCGGCATTGAGGAAACGTCCGCGCCAGAGCAGGGCCAACCGGACCTCTTCGGCGTCGAAGGCGACATTGAGTTGCCCGGGATATCCGGTGGCAATCGCGCGGAAACCCGCCTCCCACATCTTGCCTCGGTACACCACCGCCTCGCCGCCCACCACCAGTTCCACGTTCTGACGGCTGAGTCCCTCGGGGAACTTCGCCTGGGTTCCCTCCGAGAGATACGTCCAGAGGGCCGCATGCTGACGGTGCATGTCGCCGCCGAGCACCGCCGGGAGTGCGGAGACCCCGTCGGGCCAGAAGGCCGGCATCCGTGTGCCCGGATGAAACCGGTTGGGATCGCGGAGGAACTGCCGGAACCAATCTTCGTTCAAGCGACCGGTCGTGGTGGAAAGATCCAGTACCTGCATCGTGTGCGCCGGTTGACGGTTGAACCGATGGCAGGCGATGCACGAAAGCCCGTCGGTTCCCACCAGGCGACGCCCGGCTTCACGCTGCGCATCGGTCGGATCCGGCGAGGACGGAATCGTCTGCGGCCGACGATCCATCTGGACGAAGAGTTCCGTGAGTGGACCCACGTTGGTGACCCCGAACTGCGGCATGCGCGTGTTCAGATAAGGACGTACCGCGGCACCCTCGACCAGCACCCGGCGCAGCCAGTCAGGCCGGAGTCGGTCGCCGACGCCGTCGAGGCCCGGAGGCAGGCGACCTTCCTCGCCCAGGTCTTCTCCGTTGGAAGTGAAGAAGGCATCGCGATCGGCCGCCACTCCGCCCATGCCATCCCGGGCATGACAAACCGTGCACCGAAACGCGGTGAGCGACTGCGCCAGTCGTTCGGTCGCCGTCGGAGCCTTGAGATCCGCGGACGCGAGGCGTGCGAGTGCCCCGCGAAGCGCCGTTCGCTGACCGGCATCGAGAGCCTGCAACGGCGCGGACGTGGACGCCGGTTCCGCCAGGCAACCCCGCTTGGGATCCAGGGCGGTCAACGCGGGAAGCGATGGCATCGGCGGGCGACCTTCGTGGCAGGTGGCACAGTTCAATCGGGCGTAGAGATCGCGTCCGATCGACGCCTGGCTCTGATCCACGACAAAGCCGCGGGTTGGAATCGGTGGATCGGCTTCCCGGCTCAGTTGCGTGGCCGGGATCGCTTCGCGGGGACCTCCCGGCGTTTCCCATTCGACCACCAATGCCGGTGGCTGCGAGCCCCGATGCACGTAGTCCACCACGATGGGATGCCACCCGATGTTGAGGCGCAGGCTGGATTTCCCTTCGACCTTCTCGCGTTGCCAACTGTCTTCGCCCAGCAGCCAGCGTTCATCGACCGAGATCCGGCTCGCGCCCGTCGCCGTCAGGTGAAAGGTGTGCACCCCTTCCTTCTCCACCCGGATCCAACCGGTGAAGCGTCGGGGCGCCCGTCGGTCCTGTCCTTCCGCTCCCAGCGTGAATCCGTCCGTACGTGCGGTCCGCGACATCTCCGCGGTATCGAAATCTTCGAGGGCCCGGATGCGTCCGCGGTATTGGATCACCTCCAGCGGAGCCGATACCCGGGTCTCACGCAGGAGATAATGCGCGATGTCCGACGCCTCGGCGTCGCTCAGCGGCACTGCCGGCATGCGTCCGGAGGGTCGGATCGAAAGCGGATCGCGCAGGAACCGTCGCAGGGGGTCGTGCGACCATTTGTCGGCCATCACCGGCAGCGGAACCGCGCCGGTCGTGGGGGACGATGCACGCTGGGGCGCGTGGCAGGCGACGCAGCCCACCTGATGATAAAGTGCTTCGCCCCGGGCCGCGGCCGCGCGATCGGGTAGTTGGCGTTGAAATGCCTCCGCTCCGGAGGCGACCAGATGCTGGGTGAGGGCTTCGGCCGCGGCTGCGCGTTCATTTTCCGGCAACCCATGAAGCACCTCCGGCATGGTCGTCCCCGGGAGCATCACCTGGGGCGAAAGCAGGAACTTCCGGATCCACACCGGATCGGCCCGTCTCCCGAGATCGGTGAGACGCGGGGCGGATTTCGACACCAGCCATTCGACCGCCGCGGGCGACGCGGCATGGCAGGCGATGCAGTTCCGTTCACGGAGCAACGCCAGGCCTTCGTCCGGTGCCGCCTGCGCGCGAAAGAGTCCCAGCGCGGCGAAGACGCCGAGCCCGAAGGAAAGAACCCTGATCCCTCCCAGGGCGCGCCCGGGACCGCGGGCGTCCTCGCCCGCCTTCTCCCGCCCCATACCCCGAGCGGTCCCGCGATGCGGGACCACGCCCTCACGCCCCTCCCGGGACGGCTGAGAATTGAATGCGCGCATCGGGTATAGGGTCATCGGAGCTCTGGTACTTCTCTGGCATCGGGCCGCTGGCCCCTCACACGACTTCCACGACGCGCTTCCCGAGCACGTCGAGTCGCGGACGGATTCCCAGGCCGGGTTCCGTTCCCGCTTTCATGGTGCCGTTCACCCGTTGGGGTGCGCCCTCGGCGGTGCTGACAGTGACGTAGCTGTTGAAGTCGGTTGCCGTGAACCGGTAGGCCTCGGGCGTGCTGTGAGCCAGATGCGCAATCGCCGCGGTGACGATGTCACCGCCCCAGCTGTCTTCCAGGGTCATCGCAATGCCCATGCTCACGCACAGGTCGCGGGCCTGACGCGTTTTGGTGAGCCCGCCCAGCTTGCTGATCTTGAGGTTCACCACGTCCGCCGCCAGATCCGCCCGCGCCCGCAGGAGCAGGTCCAGGTTGTCGATGTTTTCGTCCAGGACGAAGGGATGATCCGTCTGTCGCCGCACCGCCAGGCACTCTTCGTAGGTCAGGCACGGTTGCTCGATGTACACGTCCACGTCGCGCACCGCCCGCACCACCCGCATCGCCTCATGCTGGGTCCAACCGGTGTTGGCGTCGGCCACCAATCGGTCGGTCGGCTTGAGCACCGAGCGGACCGCCCGGATCCGTTCAATGTCCACATCCGGATCCCCGCCCACCTTGAGTTGGAAGCGCGTGTAACCCTGCGCGCGGTATCCGGCGACCTTGGCGGCCATGGTCTCGGGATCCTCCTGCGAGATCGCGCGATAAAGTCGGACCGAGTCGCCGTAACGCCCGCCGAGCAGGGTGCAGACCGGCAGGCCCGTTGCCTGCCCGAGAAGATCCCAGCAGGCGATGTCGATGCCCGACTTCACGTACGGATGGCCCTTGAGCGCGGCGTCCATCCGATGGTTGAGCTTGCTCAGTTCCCGCGGGTCCTCGCCGATCAGATGCGGACCGAGCTCAAGCAATCCGGCACGCACGCCATTGGCGTAGGCCGGCAGATAGAACGGCCCCAGGGGACAGACCTCGCCGTACCCAATGTGTCCGGTGTCGGTCTCGACGCCGACGATGGAGCTGTCGAACACGGTGACGGATTTGCCGCCCGACCACTTGTAGGTGGTTTCGTGCAGGGGCAGGTCCACCTGATGGGCGAAGATGCGGGTGATTTTCATGGATTCAGTTTCGGCTTGAGAGCCCAGAGTCGTCCGACGAGCGCTTCCATGGCGGGATCCGCCTGATGGAGTTCAACTCGGTTGAAGGGGAAGAAATCATTGCGCGTGAAAAAGGATTCCGTGCTCTCGGCGAAGTATTCCATCGGACTGCTCATGGCGTAGGCGCGATCAATCCGGACGCGCCCCTCCGAGTCTTTCCGCTGCACGCGATCATAGATCCCGCTGGCCTTGGCTTTCTCATACAGGGCCTTGATTTCGGCGTGGTCGAACCCGCCTTCCAACACCCGATCGTGATAGCCGTGGGCCAGTTCATGCAGCGTGAAATTCGGCATGCGCCGAGTCTCCGCCTCGAAGTCCTTCACGCCTGTAAACTCAACGCCGCGGGCCATGGCAGGGTTGCGTTGATTGGACCGGAGCCAGCCGGCATCCGGATGATACTCGGCCTGCGATCGGACACTGGGGTAGGGCGGTGAGAACCAAAGGTTGACCTCCCGCAGCTTGGCCACGGCGGGAGCGGGCACCACCCGGACGATCTCCTGAAGTTGAACCCGCAGCAGTCCCAAGGCCTTCGCCGTGGCCTCGGCCTCGTCCCTCAACAGCCGCACATCCACCCGCACGTTCCAGCCTTCGATGACGTTGGTCTGGTGG
>JBDNHZ010000393.1:0-34126 GCA_041688515.1 Verrucomicrobiota bacterium | reverse complement strand
GAAACAACCGATCGCAATCCAAGCTGGCCATGCCTGAGGGTGAGTCATTCCCGGCGCCTCTCCAACGAGCAACACGAGCCATGCGGCGGAGCAGTCGTCCAGCTGCCAAAACTCATGCACGCAGCTTCCGGCACTCGGGCGGTCCCACGAAAATCAGGGATTTCAACCCGTCAGTGCTTGGGAGCATTTACCCCGTTTTTTCTGAGGTCTGAACTCATCCCGGAGCAGGATCGATTGGTTGGTGACCCTTCCCGGAGCGGATTTCAGTTGTTCCTCCAGAGTTCGAAGTGCTCCTGCGACCTCCGTCCGGGCCGTCGCCGCCGCCGTCTGCGCCCGGATGGCATCGGCCGCCTTGGCCTGGTTGAGGGCCTCCCTAGCCGTCGATCCCGGGTCAGGCTCGAGGTCGGTGCCTGACCGTTCCGTGGTGTCGGCCCCGGCACTGGGTGCCGCAGTCGCCATAGCAGGGGCACGGAGGACTTCGGGTGCAGCGGCCAATGACTGGGCATCCCGCGACGAGGTGGATGGCTGCGACATGCGGCCAAGCAGGAATGCGACGACGGCCAGCAGGACGCCGCTGACCGTCCAACCAATCCAGCCAGGAACGGTTCGAGGTGTGTTTTCAGGATTCATCGCGGTCAGGGTTTTCGGGGCTTCAGATCCAAATCTCACACCAAGGATCAAGAACCGAGTCACGGAATCAGAAGCTCACCGCTCAGGGCGCACCTTGGCACTGCCCCCGCCCGAGTAGAATGAGCCTCGATACCTTGTCCCCCTCGGTCGGGGGCGACGTCAGGAGACTCTGTTTTTCATTCGACCGCGCCCCGGCCCACGCGTGTTCCCCGCCGGTTGGTGCCAGACTCGTTCCCCGGCACCCTCCCCACAGCCCGACCGAACGGGGACAGGGTCAAGATGCGCCCGGAAGCCGCCTTATTCTGTGAACTCGATGGCTTCCTGAAGCTTCTTCTCCAATTGATCCAATTCCTTGTCGAGCTTCGATATGGCCGGACTTGGCTCCAATTCGCTAATCAGTTGGACGAACTCCTTCCGATCCCGCTTGAGCTCGGTTTTCCACATGTTCGCCTTGATCCTGGACACCCTTCGTTGCGCGGGGAACCGGCCCGGTTGGATGACCGTGACGATCACCCCACCCACCCCCTTGGCCATCGTCGCGACACTGGTCGTCAGCACGGTGAGACGCTCCTGTTTGACCCGGGCGGCTGCGGCGGCTGCGGCGTTGGCCGAGGCCTGTTCCGCAGCAGCCACGGCATCCTTGTTCGCCTGATCCAACCGTCCCTGCAAGGCGGACGCCAGAATTCCGAAGTAAGGAGGGGTCTGGGCCTTCACCTTGGTGATGTACGCGCTCAGGGCGTTGGTATCGGTGGATTTCAGGAGCGATTCGCCCTCCTGAACCAGAGGTTGATACTCTTGGAGACTCCTCCGAGCCGGGTCGAAAAGCGGTTTCCCGGTCAGCAGCGGACGGCTCAATCGAGCGTTCAGTGCTTTGAATCCCGCGGCATCCTGAAACCGGTTGACCTCGGGAATGCCCTTCACCGCGTCGTCCCATTCAGCCTTGGCATCCTGAAAGCCCCGGATCTTCGCCGGCACCTGTGAGTACCGCGTCTCCCATCCTGAACCCCCGGCTGCGGGCGGCTTCGCTGGAGTCCAGGTGGATTCGGTGAACCGGAATTCAGGCAGATCCAACCAGTCGCGAACCTGGACCAACTCATCCCGGAGCAGGATCGATTGGTTGGTGACCCTTCCCGGAGCGGATTTCAGTTGTTCCTCCAGGGTTCGCAACGCTCCCGCGACATCCGTCCGGGCCGTCGCCGTGGCCGTCTGCGCCCGAATGACATCGGCGGCCTTGGCCTGATTGAGGATCTCCTCGGCCTGCTTCTTCGCCAAATCCTTGAGATCCTCGGCCAGTTTGGCCTCCCCCGACTTGAATTCCCCAACCAACTTCCGGGACTCGACAAATCCACCGGCGGGTTTGTCGCGCAGTTTCAGTTCCAGTGCCGAACGGACCATGTCGAGGCTGTCGGTGCTCGTCAGGTCAACCGACGCCCTTGCTTCCTCGACCCAGGCCGCATCCTCCAACTGAGCGTAAAAGGCCTCCGCTTTCGGGAAGGTGAAGGAGAGTTCCTTGGCGGCATCCCGGGCCTTCTCGGCGTCCAGATTGCTCCTCAGATCGGCGCGGGCTTTGCGAACACCGCCCTGAGTTCGGGAGGCCGTGTTCGCGGTCTGCGCCAGTCGGTCGTCCAGCGCTTGAAGTTCGCTCTCTTTCTTAAGGCGGGCTTCCCTTGCCTTCTGATCCCCAACGCTCTTCTCGGCCTCGCCAAACGCCTGCGATGCGCCTGCCAAACTTGGACGGAGTGCATCCTCCACCGCTTTCTGTGCTTCCTCGCGACTCCGGTACCGACGCAGCCGGGTCTGAAGGTCGAACGTCGCAAACTGCCTGCTGGCCTGCTCCAGGAAGGGATCCACCGTCGTCATGCCGATCCCGGCCTTGGTGGCCCGGGTGCGAAGTTCGGCTACCGCCTTCTCGGGTCCGTCCAGCTTCGGAGGCTCGAAGTCGGCCCAGGCAACGAGATCGTTCCGCCACACCTCGCGTAGGTTCTTCGCCGCTTCCGCCTTCTGATCGGCGCTCAGGTCGGTCCAACCCTTCGCCCAGCCCTTGAAGCTGCCAAGGTTGAATTGGGCAACGTTGGTCACCCCGTTCAACGCCCTGGGATACTCGACGGAAGGATCCACCCCCGGGCTGAAGACCAGGGCCCGGGATTTCAAAACATTG
The DNA here is from genome assembly GCA_041688515.1 of Verrucomicrobiota bacterium. Classification (GTDB taxonomy): domain Bacteria; phylum Verrucomicrobiota; class Verrucomicrobiia; order Limisphaerales; family UBA9464; genus UBA6176. The sequence goes on along the minus strand of JBDNHZ010000393.1, from coordinate 31,338 downwards.
CTGGCTCCGAGGATCACCCGGGTGTGGATCAGGGTTTCGACCTCCTTCTGACCCCACTTGAGCGCCCCCAACCAATCGTCGATCTCGCCCGCGAGATCCTTCTGGGCCCGGGGCAGGCTCCCGGACGCACCAAGATAGGCACGTCGACGCTGTGCTTCCGCCTTTAGAATCGCCGCCGCCTGAGCGTCCAGCACGAGGGCCGGCGGCGCGGGGAAATCCAGCCGGAGCCACGCGCCGGGATCGGGCTGTGGAAGATCTTTCCACCAGGTCTCAATGGCCCCCTGCAAGCGGCTCCGGGAAGCTGCGGCCGGCAGTCCCAGCGCCTGAGAAAGCTCCCTGTCGGCCCGCACCGCCACCAGCCAGGCCGGATCTCCCGCCCCAGGATCAATCACCGGCGGAACCACCGGGTTCGTCTTCTCCGGGCCCTTGACCACGACCACGTTCGACGTCGGCTGGTTGCTGGCCACGAGACCGCCACCGCCGCCTCGTCCCTTGAACATCAGAAACCCGCCCACACCCGCGACCATCACCAGCAACCCCGCCACGATCGGGACGATGGGCAATTTGCCGGCCTGGCTCTTGCCGATTCGGAGGCGGATCTGCTCGTAGGATTCGCTGTCGAGGTTCCCGGTCGTGAGATCCTCGATGAACTTCTTCCAGCCGGTCTTCCCAGGAAGACTGACATCGGACCAGGCGAGGCCGAAATCCGGGACGCCCCAGAAGTTCGTCTCAGCACCGGTGATCGCGGAGTAGAGCAGATGCCCGGCGCGGCGTCGGTCGCCGTGGTCTCGGGGGTCGGTCTCATCGAGCGGGAGCAGACCGGTCAGACGGGGCGCAAGGCTGTCGTGTGCGTCGCCCGACGATTTGGGAAAGACGATGCACTCGGGGCGAAGGGCCCCGTGGGGGCGTTGGGCGGCGGAGTGGAGTTGGTTAAGGCCATCGACCAGGCACTCGGCGAGGGCGACCAACTCGGCAGGGTTGCAGCGATAGCCCTTGGCCAGATCCTGGGAAAGCGTGCTCTTCCACGGGATGAAGGCGGCATAGGCGACGTCGCCTTCGGCCCCCTGTCGTTCCACCGGCCACCAGGCGGTCGGAGAAACGGCACCCAACCTCTCCTGAAGCGCAAAGGCATCGGTCCATTCGGGAATCGATGCCTTGGAAACGGAGGCCTCGACCCGGCTCAGGAGCAACCGTTCACCCGTCTCCGGATGAAGGGTATCATGGAATCCATCCCGCCGCGGCTGTCGCGAGCGACTGAAACCGCCTGTGCTGGGCTGTTCGTCAGCCATGATCGGACGGGGAGACTACTGGGAGATGGGTCCGGGCGAGGCTTCCACTCCGGCGGAACCGAAAGTGACGGTGATCTCACGCTTCTTGCCGGGCCAATCCCGCGGCCAGAGGTTCGGGTTCAGAGGAAGGAGAATGCGCCGTTGGTCATTGGCCGGGTTGGAGCCGCGGACTCTGGAGTCGGCAAGGATGGCGATGTGGGAAAAGCCGGGAAACCGGTATTGCAGGTTGCCCGGAGCCGCCTTGTCTTCCAGATCAACGACCAGATCGTCCCCGTTGGACAGGACCTTGGTCACCACCTTTGTGGTGATCCCCGAACGTACGTTGTCCTTGTTGTTGAAATAGTCGTCAACGGACATGCCTGTGAGGCGATCCTTGTTGGACGAGTTCACCCCGACCACATCCACGCTGAACTTCTGGCCGGCGAGCGACTCGTGCAGGTGCACAACGTACTTGTAGCCCGGGCCCTTCTTGGGCGGGGCGGTCGAGCCCTTGCCGGCGCAGCCGGTGACGGAGCCGAGGGTCAGGATCGCCAGCACCACGCTGACGAAGAGAAAGGCAGGGTTGATGGTTTTCATACCGCGTTGGGATGATGAGGGGTTAAAGGGCAAGTTGGTCAAGAATGCGAATCACCTCCTGATTGTGGGTCCAATCAGAGAAGGCAATGCTGCGAATCCGTTCGGAAAGCTGTCCCAGTTCCTCCAGAGGCCCCTTGAAACAGCTTTCCAGCGCCGCCGGGTTCACGTCGCCGAAATCGCGGGCCCAGGCATCGGGCATGCCCCCGGGAATCATGCGGGCCAGGATCTCGAGGTACGACCACCACAGTTCGGGTGGGATCAACGATTCGTCCTCGGCAGAGGCGGACTGACTGGCACCCAGATTCTGCGGACCGAGGGATTTCGCGAAGCGCGGTTCCGCCGTCAGGACTCGGCCCCGGCGGGTCGGGAGCGCCATCTCGGCCTTCTCCAACCCCAACTGCCGGACGAAGCTCAGGAACTCATCCACCGCCAGCGGCAGCCTCACCCGGGTGGGATCGATCAGGATTTCCAGGCCGAGAATGGCGCAGGAATACAGGTCGCAGGGACTGCTGGCGACCGGTTGGAACTGGTAGGCCACCGACTCCAGCGGAGCACCACGGATGGACAGCAGGGATTCCTTGAGGTCGGGCCGGACCGCCTGAGGCAGGGTCTCGAACCTCAACTCATCCGACGCCATCTGCTGGTCGGAGAGGATGCGCGCGTGAACGACGAGACCCTGGCCGCGGACCGGAAGGACCAGTCGCAGGAGATCGTGGCGCGAGGCCCGGCGAGCTTCGATGTCCGCCAGGGTGCCCTCGGCCACCAGCACGTCGCCCGGGTCGGTCCGCACATCACGGATACGGACGGTCCCCTGCCCCGAGTAGGCGGCGGACAATTGCTTCGGCCGGTACTCCGAACTGACGATCGGTCCGACCGGCTGGAACATGCGAAAGCCCCCGACGGCGATCTCGACCGGGAGCGACTCCGGCGAGCGGGTAACGGCCGTGCGGAAACCCCAACAGGCCGGCAGACGGCTGGATTCGGTCTGCAGATCCACGCGAATGTCGCTGACGTGCAGATTGAGGAACGGAGCGCCCCCCGCCTTGGCGGCCCGGGCGACCCGTTCGATGACCTCGGTGAAGAGGAGTGTCTTGAGCAGGAAGACTTCGAGGGCTCGTCCCGCACGGCCGCGACGACCGGCGAACAGGAGGCCATGACCGTTCTCGAGGTAGCCCGTGGTCCGCAGCGTGGGTGCCACGTCCGGGTGCAGGAGGCCGTCCGCCTCCAGGTTCACCGCATCGAGCCGATGCCCTTCCAGGATGGCCTTGAACTGCCGCAGCGAATAGGCCTCGAACGAGCGGAACAACAGCAGTCCCCCCTCGGGATTGAAGGGAACCCAGGAGGGATCAAATCCCAGCTCACGACTGGGGGCGCGGGTCCGGGCGATGGGCGTCGCGGCCGGATCCGCCGAGACAAACAGCGGCTCGCGGGACGTGCCGGGAATGTGGAGCAGGCGATGCGTCGTCCCCGAGTAGGCCGGCAGACCGGCCTTGCGCAGGACAAAATCATCGGTGCACACCTGCCAGGCTCTCCCTTCGTTGGGATCGGCCGGATGCACCATCTCGCGGGCATCGGGCTTGAAGTACGTGGGAAGCGGATGGATCTCCTGCCAGGGCCCGGCGTGAATGGATTCGGGATTCTCGTCGAGGAGCGCTCCCGCCCAGCGCCTCCACCGCTGATCCAGCGAGGCATTGTTGTGCATGGCATCCGGCTTTCGTCCGCCATGGCTGCCGACCGACTGCACCCAGATCTCCACCCATCGCCTCGGACGACCTTCCGCATCACACAGCGCCCCCAGATAGACCGCCGCATTCATGGTGTGGCGGACCGGAACGAACCAGCCGGCGACCGGATCCGGCTTCTGCCGGACGATGACACACAACTTCGCCGGATGATCCTGGGTCTCAGGAAACACCGGAACGAACTCGAAGAGGTTGAGATTCAGCATGTCGATGGGCGGGCGTTTCCGGGAAAGGGATCCGCTCAGGGCTGGGCGGCCTTGAGCTCCTTTGGAACCAACTTGCCGTCGCCGGATTCCAGGGCGAGGGACCTCCGGCCCTCACCGATCCGGTACACCAGCGGGACCGAGCCGGCGCGGGCCACCGTCAACTGGCCGGCGGCGACGGTGAAGGTGTACCCATTCGTCACCTTGGGGCTCCAGGTGCGCTTGCCGGGTTCCACCCACTCCACCTTGCCGCCGACGAACCGCGCCCGCAGATCGCCAGCGCCCTCGCCGAGAGCCCCGACGAAGACCCCTTCGAACGGCACCTCGACCACGGGAGCAACCGTCGCGCCCGTCGCCGACTTGGCCGCGCCGGGGTTGTTCGCCGCCACCGGCGTTGATCCGCGGGCCGGAGCGGCACCGGTGGACCGAAGGAAATCCCCCCCGGCCTTCGCCAGGGCGTCGGCGGCGGCGTTCAACTCGACATTGGCGCGGGCGGCTGAGCTACCCAAGGTCAGCAGGGCAAGACCCAGGACTGCCGGGAGAAAGGAGGGGCCATTCCCCAGAAGGATCCGTTTCATGTCACAACCTCTCGATCTTGTTCGGTGAAAAGGGGCGCAATCGGAACACGGCCGACTGGGTCCGCAGCGTGTAGCGGACGGTGAGCTTGAAATCGTCGGGAAGCTTCGCTCCCTTGGCGGGCCGGACCAGGACAGTGCCATCCGCTCCCCGCTCGAGCCGCCGGGCCCCCTCGAACGCGCACGGAATCGTCGGTTCGGCGAACACATCGATCAGATCGACGGTGGCACCGTCGTTGGTGAAGTTGAGCCTCACCTCCTGGGTCTCGAAGAAATTCAGGCGCCAACTGAAATGCTTCGCCATGTCGGAACGGGGTTCCGCCGACACGTTGCGCACTTCGTCCTGCAATTCGCCGATGACGGAATCGGAGGCTTCGACCTTCTCCTCCAGTCGCTGGAGGGTGGCTGCGGCCTCCTCACGGGAACGCTCGGCCAGATCGGCGCGTTCCCGGGCCACTTCGACCTGGGATTTCTGGTGGGAAAGTTCCTCGGCCAACCGGTCGAGTTCGTTGCGGCGGGCGGCGAGTTCCTCGTGAAGGGCCCGCTGGGCGGAGGCAGACTGCGCCGCGGCCACGGCATCGGCGGCCTTCCGACGGAGCGTCTCGACTTCGTCGTTGAGAGCCCGTTCCCGGAACTCGAAACCGCGGAGTTCCTGCTCCAATCGTTCCACCTGATGCCGCAGTCGCTGGCTCTCGGCGGCCAACCCGGCTTCGTTGGTCCGAAGGCGGTCGAGTTCGGTTTTGGCCTGCTCGGCCACGTCCATGGCCGACCGGTACTGGACGGTCCGTTCGGTATGGGAAGCACCCAACTGGCGGGAAGTCGTCTCCAGATCCTGATACTGGGCCTGCAACATCTGACGGCGCTGGATCGCCTCCGCCCGTTCGGTCTGCAGCGTGACGTTCTGGTTCGTCATTTCACCGATGCTCGACTGAAGGGCACTGAGCTGGGTACGGGTCTCGGTCAGTTCGCCGGTGACCTTGGCCATCCGCTCTGAAAGATCGTCCTTCTCGGCGTCAAAGGCCGTCGTCCGACGCTTTACATCCGCTTGCAACCGATTGATCTCCGCTTCGCGCGATCGGATCGTTTCCCGCAATTCACCAACGCGGCGGCCCGCCTCTTCGACCGACTGGGCGGTCGCCTCCAATCGACCCCGCAGCAAGCGGTCGCCCACGATCAAAACCCCCACCGCCGCCACACCAAAGACCCCGGCCAGAACCCTTCCCGGCACGGAGCCTTCGACGAACATGGCCAGGACGCCGAGGCTGGCCAGACAGGCCGGAGCCGCCACGGCGATGGGCCACATCGCCATGGGACGGAGATTCTGAGGGTGAGTGTCGTCCATGGTATTTTGCGGTGACGGTACCGCCACGCGTGGCGGGACATTGTGCGGCATCGATCCTCCCGCCCGCAAGCCGACAGTCAGCGCCGATCGCCGTCCGGGCGCATCCGCGAGCAGCCCCCCGGCCGCCAGCAGCTTCAGACTGCGGAACGCCTGTCGCTCGAACTCCGGAATGGCAATGGCTGGATCCCGGGCGAACTCTTCTCGAAGCCGGGCAACGATCGCTTCGAACTCGTGCGTCCCATCCATCAGGAAGATCATCCGACGCAGCACCGGATCCGACACATCCACCCGCTGATGGTAGGCCGTGGTGGTCAGGCCCCCGAGGGCGGCCTCGAAGCGCGCCAGTCGGCTGGCTCGTGGGTGGGCTCCCGGTTCCTGGGCGGCCGCCGGCGGTTGATGCCAGAGGGTCACCAGACCCCGCTGCGCGGAATGAACGAGGAAATCCCGGATCTCCGAGGGCTCCGCCGCCATGCCCGCACCGGCGAGCAACTCGACCGCCGCCCGGCACAGGACGGGCACGGACTGTGGATGCAACCCGGTGCCACAGAGCAAGCCCAAGGTCGCCTTGGCCGTGGGCATCTCCGTTACGATGGACTTGCCGGCACCGCTTCGGAACTCGACCTCGACTCCCGCACGCAGGTCCACCGGTGATTCGAGTTCATTGAAGGATCCCGCCACATGCAGACGGTCGGCCGCGACCCCGTCCTCCGGGCTCCTATGAAAGGATCCCCTTCGACACAGCAACACCTGACGGAAGGGCCGGAGCCGGGCGTAGTCGATGTACTGCTCGCGTCGAAGATCGTCCGCGTCCATGCCCGCCAGAACTTCCTGCACCTCCCGGGGAAAACCGGCCAGGCCGGAATCCACCAACTCGGCATTGGCCACGAACTCCAATCCATGGAGGCCCGCCCGGGCCATGAAATCGGAAAAATAGAAGGCCTCGTGACAGTTGGACATCTCGTCGTGGACGAGCTGGGCCGGTGAACCCTGCAGCAATCGTTCGTACTCGGGACGCATCGTCCCGCGGAGTCCGGTTGCCCCCTCGCAGGCAGCATGCAGGAAGGCCAGCAGCCCCCGGGCCTGCCCTAGTCGCTCTTCCACACCGCCGGCCATCCCCACGTGCCGCTGCAACATCTCCCGGATCATCATCCGCGAATGAGAGCCCGGCAGGGCGTTGAAACTGATGAAGGCCAACCCACGATCCGACAACATCCGTCCGCACAACGACAGGATCGAGTCCCGGACCCGGTCCGGCACCCAGGAATAGAGTCCGTGGGCGATCAGGTAATCGACGGTGCCCAACTGTCCGCCCAACTCGGTCACATCACCGCACTGCAAACGGATGTTGCGCAGGCCCAACTGTTCGATGGCGGCCTGTCCCCTCTCGATCGGCTTCTGTGCCAGATCAATGCCGAAGCACTGGCACTCCGGAAAGTGCTCGGCGATGGGAATCAGGTTCCAGCCGTCGCCACACCCCAACTCGACGATCCGGGCTCCGGCCGTTGGAACCGGCTCGAACCCACGCAACAGGGCGGACGCGGCGAGCCGCGACGGATGGGTCTGGGCATGACAACCCGAGGGATAATCGACGACGTCATAGAGGTTGGTTCCCGGGTCCAGTTTCGGCGGCACGGATTCAAAATGGACGATTCGCGCCCTCCCGGGCAACAGCGGTTTGGGTGGAGCGCGTCGTGCGCGGGTGCCGCCATCCCGCCGGTACGGCTTCCCGGAATGGACGGGCGGGCCGCCTATTCCCCCGCATTCGGACGGCATCGCCGAGCTACGAATCGAACTGCACGATCCACGCGTCCCATTGCTTGAGCGTCGAGAGCGTCGAATGGTAGGTACGGGCTGCACCCCCGAGCAAGAACGCACCGCCTGCGCTCAGGGCAACCCCGATGCTCTGGATCAGCATCATCTTCCGATGATTCGGGATCCCGATGAATCTCGACTTGGCGAGAACCCTTTCACCGAGTCCAACAATCTTGATCCGGGTTGTGTACTTCTTGCTCTTGAGATTGATCACGGCCGCTTCGACCGCATCAATCTCACGGATCATCTGGAGCAAGTCCTTCCGACTCTTGCCCTTCATCGCCTTCGCCAGTTTCACGAGCTTTCCCGCATGCCTCCAATCCCGCAGAAACTTCACCGCCCCTGCGGTCCCACCAAAGAGGTCAAGCAGCTCAAGGAAGGTCTCAACCCCGATGTAGATCTGGTAATCCAGCCCCGCCTCCCTCTCCCATTCTTTCCAAGTATCCTGCGCGATCGCCTTGCCGACGCTACTCACGCACAACGCCGCCGAGTTTGCCGCCAACACGACCGTCACCGGTGCCGCGACACCCCAACTCAGCCAGGTCACCGCCGCCGCTGTCCCCGCCGAACCGCAACTCAACATCGCAGGACCCCACCGCTCCTTGAATTCATCCCACGGCGATTCGCCGCCATGACTATCGACAATGGGCCTGGGCACCATTCCCTTCGGGGCAATCCACACCCACAACCGACGCGGCCCCCCGCGCACTTCCGTCCGACGTCCCCCCTCTTCCACCAGCATGATCCCGGCCCCGCGGGTCTCCGGACAGGAATCCACTGCCAGGATCAGCGCCGCATGAGCCTGATCCAGACCCACGAGCACCCCCGGCCGCGCATGGGACGGGCTCACGCCCAGTGGTATCGGAAGGCTCACTTGCAGTGACAACGGCGAGATTGGGATCGGATGTCAAGCCGGGGGAAGCCATCGAGCGCTCTGCTCAGAGCGCCATTGGTCCCTGGATGAAATGCTCCAGCCCGATGTTCGACGGGTGAGAAAAGTTCACAACGAATTGGCTCAATCCTCCTTGAAGGAAAACATCCTGCCCGGAGGCGTGGATGCCAGCGGCCGAGCCCGGATCGTATACAGGCTGACCCGCGATGGATCCCACCAGCGCCACAAAAGCCCGACCCCTGGGTACCACCATCACCGAGTAGTAGTCGAAACTGGGAGTCCAGTCTCTTCGGACAGCCAATAGATCTCTCAAGATGAGGCGCAGATAGAAGCCAAGACGCTGAGCCGAGAACCCGCCGGTCTCTTGAAGATCCCCGATCGCGCAAGTCCGGAGCCAAAGGAGCTGTTCTTCCAGAAACCAGAACTCCCCTTCTTCCCGGTTGGCCTCGTAGGCCTGCCCCTCCGGGGCGACACCCTTATGCGAAACAAGTCGAGCCAGACGGACCGGCCCATGGACCCGGCACGCGTCGAATTTTCCATTCTTGAAACTGACAATGGTGGTTTCACTGACCGGCCCCGCTCCGGACCGACCCAGCTTTTCGATGTTTGGCATTGAGGAATCCCTTCAGTCGAATCTTCGCTATAAATGGAGCATCGGTGAATCCTTAGATCAGGATTCTCATTCCCTCGGGGCAGATGAAGACAAATGATGATCGACGACTCGATTTGCCAACTCATTCGCCGACTCTTCCCTAAAGGCCTCCACAAATCTCGCTCACGATCAATACGCCCGTGAAATCAGGAGATCGCCAAGGCCGGAGGCGAGCGCTGCCAATGTCTCCATGACGCTATGCCATCCGCCGGGACCTTTCATCCTGTTTACTTGCTCTGGTGCCACCGGCTTCAGTGAGGCAAGGTAGGTTCGCAGGTGTTGGCTGACCGATAGGCGCGAGCTTTCAGACTCTCTTCGAGTCAACAACTCGCCAAAGGCGGCTCCCAGGCGATTTGACCCCAAATCCTCTTGAGAAAAACAAGAATTCAGCTTCTTCGCCACCGCTTCTTCCATACATTGCATGATCTCGTTGGCCACACCCAGCAACACCGCCTGTCCTGGGTTTCCCCCCAAAGCGACGCCGAACGCTTTGCGTGACAGAGCACTGTTGTAGCTCTCCGCCATCAACGCGAAGAAGTGGCGAAAATCCACTACCACAGCGTCGTCTCCCTCAATCAGCAGATATCGCCGCCCACTGCTTGTCTGGGAAAACTTCGCCAGAACATCCATCAACTCGGTTCGTGACCTGGCCGTGGTCTCTCGGCTGAAGACATGCTGTACGAAATCCTCGGCGATGCCGAGTTCCTTGACAAACTTGTCGAGCTTCGGAGGCGCAATGGCAGGTTTTGGATGCGCGAAGACCCAGGAGGTTCTGTCGTCCACAATCCCCGTGACGGGCAGACTGTTCTGCTCTTGAAACAACCGCAACGCCGTCTCGGTCTTGGCTCCGAAGATGCCATCCAGCTTTAGCTTTAGGCTCGGTTTGATGCGCGCGTTCAATTGCAGTTGAAGCCTCTTGATGGTCGCACCGACGCTCCCTTGTTGGCATTGTTGCATGGGGGTATCTCGTTGATGGATGTGATTTAAGCGGTGGGATTCCTCTGCCTCCACGTCCACGTTTCGAGTTCCCAATCGGGCGTGCCGGGGGTGAGGGCGCGCTCGCGGAGATAGACGTCGTAGCGGATGGCGAGGGGCAATTGGTCGAAGACGGGGCCGAGCGGGGTGTCGGAGACGCAGAGGCCGGTTTGGTAGCGTTTGGCGGGGTCGAAGTGCGCGGCGCTGGCGCGCCACCAGTCGCGGGCGCGGGGGGCGTCCACGGGCGGCTTGGGTTCCCACAGGTCCAATTCGTCTTCGGTCAGGCCGGGCGGCGGTTCCGGGGGAGCGCCTCGGGGCACTTCCTGGCCCGTGATGCGCTCGATGGCGGCGGCGGCGGAGTCGGCCAGTTCGGGATGGCTCAGGAACTCCAACAGGAAAGGCACGGCGGCGGGCAGGCCAAGTCGGCCCAAGCCGTTCAACGCTGCTTTTCCGACTTCCAAGGCGCGGGTTTCCTGACCCGAAGGGGACTGCGGCCCAGAGCCGACCTGGGAAACTGTAGCAGCCGACGTGAGGAGGCTCTGATCTCTCACCTGCCCCGGACTTTCGGAGGAGGTTTGAGCCTCGTTACCTCGGCTGCTACGAGATGAGGAGCCGCGCTCCGGTTGAAGTGCCGCCGCCGCACTCTGGGCGGCGCGCTGCAAGCGGGACAGGTCTTCCGGGAAACCCACGACGCCGAGGAACTCGATGGCTTCGAGGGGCGCGGAATTCAGCGTCGCTTCCCGGCAAAACGCGGGCAACTCCGGGAGTCCGCACCGGGCCGAGGCGCGCAAGGCGGCTTCGCGGACACGCGGGGAAGCATGGCCGAGGAACTGTTTCAGGTGCGTGGCCTTCCAAGCGCCGCGCATCCGGCCTCCGGCCTCCGCGAGCAACCACGCGATCTCGTCGCCCTCCACGTCACGCGGTGCGCCAAGCTCGGCCTGCACGGGCAGGCGATGGAAGGCCAGAATGTCCAGCGCGGCGGCGGACGCAAAATCCCACCGGGGTTTCCCCAGCAGTGCCCGCAGGTGCGGCTCAACGTGCCGGAAACTCGCGAGCCGCAAACCCCACCCTGCGGCTTGGCGAATCTCCGGGGATTCATGGGACAACAGAGCCAAGGACTGTTCGGATGTTCCGGGTTGGTCGCATTCGCATTCGGCCAGCAACAGAGCGACTAAGCTCGCGACTTCACCATCGTCTTCTAGGGCGGCTTGTCCAATCTTGACCGCCTGATCTCCGACGATGCGGAGGGCATCAAGATCACTCTCACAACGGCGGCACAACCCTTCAAAGAGTTCACAAGTCTGAAGTTGGAATGGAGCGATCCGGATTGCTCCCAGAAATTGGCTAGCGTTCGCAAAGTGTTCCCTCTCGACGTTTTCGAGTTGAACCGGCGGATTTTGGCTGGGTGCAAACATGGGGATGCCGTCCAGTCGCAATTACACTGCTTTGCTCCTAGCAAGTTCCCGCACTAAAGTTACCTCGTCATCAACGACGTTTTTAAGGCCCTCATCTTTCGCGGCAATCCGTTTCGTTGCCAAGTGCCGGAGCTCCCAAAACAATGATTTCGTGTCGAATCGGTCCCATTGTGTGTCGGAGTAATTGCTGCATGGCCGAATAAGCCCCTCCCAATACCCGACGGAGTAATAGTTCTCACCGAGGGCTTCAAGGCTCAGAAGGTGAGTCGTCGAGAGCCAGCGTTTGAACAGGGCAGCAATCCTTAGTCGCCCAGAATGATCCGAGTGGTCCATTGTTTTCAGAAGCGGCTCAAGTCGCGACTTGTCGTCGGTCTTCCATAGAGCTTCCAGCGCGGTGTTGACGACTGAAAGCGGAGTTTTGTCTTTGTGGCCGCTGGGAAGGCGCTGGGCCTCTTCGACCACTTGAACCATGACCTTGGAATAAATCCTCTCTCTCTGCTCTCCAAGAATCCAAAGCAGAGCGCTCAAAAGTTGACTGTTCTCTAGCTTGAAAGGCGAAGCCATGGATTGTGCTGAGCGGTTGGCGTGTTCTGCGGTCATGGAACCATCCTGCGGCCACCCGAATTGAGGGGACATCTGCTGGACCAATTCACTCATCCGCTCCGCCCCAAATGGCGGGGGTTCTCTAAACGGATACGAGCGATCAACAAGCTTCTGAATTGATTCCTGCAAGTTTTGAGGCGCTTTTAATATCTCCGAAAACCTACCATCATTCTGATACTCATAACTTCGCAACTCCGCGCGTTCGATAGTCAGCGAACCATGCTGTGGTTCCGAGAATTGTGACTTACCTGGTGGAAGTTCATGCAAATATTTGCCGCTAATTTCCACCTCGCCACGCGTCAGTTCTACGAATCTGTTTTTGAAATACAGATCCCAAAAGAGGCGCGCATTCGTTGTCTTGGGTGTCTCGGCCATAGCAATGTAAAGATAATTTAGGGAAATGATGCAACTTTGGTCATGTGCGAATTATTAGCGACTTGGCATGGTGTGATGTATTCGAAGTTTGTAAATTTACCTTTGATTTTCCTCTCCAACATCGAATTGCTAGTCAGTGGTTCTGCCATTTGAGCGGGACGGCCGTATCCACCCTTTTTCACGAATTCACGCAAGGCATCCACTGTGTTTGCCTTGTTCGTGCTACTCATGAAGTCCATTGGATTTGGCACGACATCAACCCCTCCATTTTGGAACGCTTGGTGAACGAAGTCAGAGCAATAAACATCTTTAGGGTCGGACCTAAAATCGTTAAAAATATTGAACTTGTAGGCAGGGTCTTTTGTCTGCTGCTGCGCCCACTCCGCAGCCTTTTTTGCAACCGCTGGGTCCTTTGGTCGGGCCACCAGACCTTTGTCGGGAGCAGTTCCCGGCGGATCGCTGTGCTTCTTGCTACAGAAGAAATCCTCGACCGACTCAGTGCCGACATCAGAGCCTCCGCGAGGATATGCATCTGTGACCATAAACTTAGATGGATCCGTCGGATCCTTGGTGACAATCCCAGCATGGCTATAGTCGCACCCCCCCAATTTACGTATCAAATCTGACTCGGTCGCAGCCGTGCTCCTTAAAACAACGTCGCCTTCTTTAACCGATTCAGCCAAAGACTTGCAGTCCATTGGCTTTGCAGCCACCGGACTGTGAGTCGCACCTGCAATATCTACCGTGTTTTGGTGGTTGTGAAACATCTTGTCGGTCAAACGGCACGCCCCTTTGCCTTCAAGCTTCACGTCAAACGAGTAGGTAATCCACGTCGCTTCTTTGATGAACGTGCTGGACAATATGCCACCAACTGTTCCGGCTTCATCGCCGGTGCTCTTACTGAACTCGGAACCGTAATTGGCGCACATATTTCCCCCGTCCGCCTTAATCGTCTTGGTGCCTTTTTCCAAATCGCTTTCCATCGCGATATTTGGGTAAGGAATGGGCACTGGACCGCCAGGAGAAGGCGTTTTGCAGACGTCGGGAATCGTCGCTATCGACATCCCTCCGCTTGCTTTGTGGCAGAGGCTCAGGTTGTTGATATTGATGGTGACCGGCATGGCTTCAGTTGGCCGAGGCGGCGGGTTGTTTCAACAAAGCGGCGGCGCGGAGTGGAGCGCGGGTGCTGCTGCTCCACGCCAGATTCACCGGGCCTTTGGCGTAGCCGCGCGACCAGGCGGCGAGGGGCAGCGTGAGGGCGAGCGGGCCGGAGGCGGCACCCACGTCGCCCCAACATTCAGCGGCAGCGGTGAAGCTGCCGGGGTCTTCGAAACCTTCGCGGGTGCGGCAGATGGTGAAGCCGTATTCGTCGGCGCGGTAGGTTTCGCCGTTGAAGTCGCAGTAGCAGTGGGCCACGCGCTGAGCCAAAGCTTGGCCTGCCTTTAGCACGCCCCGGAACGCGGCGGTGAGGCCCTCGCCGAGGTAGACGGTCTGGGTGCCCATGAGTTTGGTTTCCTGGGCGGTGGCCACGGCGAGCAGTTCGGCGAGCGGGTTCAGGCCGAGGCGGCGGGCGGCGGCTCCGGTGGTGACGAGGCAGAAGCCCGCGGCTTCGCCGGGAGTGAAGCCCCAACTGTAGTTCACGGAGTGCAGGCGTCCGGCGAAGTCAATGGCCTCCAGCCGTTCCGGGTCGAGCCAGGAGTCCGCGCCGCCCACGAGGCAGAGTTGCGCCTCGCCGCGGCGCAACTGGCGGACAGCGTTTTCGAGCGCGAGCAGTCCGCCCGCGTGGCCGTCGGCGACGGGTTCAATGGCCGGGTCGGCGGCGGTGAAGCCGGCTCCGGCGGCGAAGCGGTCGAGGACGCGCTGGCGTTGGGCCGGGTCGGGCAGGTTTTCGGCGGAGAGGGCGAGGTGAACGCGCATCTGGCGGCGGAGCGCGGGGAATTGCGCGGCGAGTGGGTGGAGTGCTTCCTGCGCGGCGTCCACGGCCAGGGTGACGATGCGGTCTTCGAGCTGGAGGGTTTCGTCTAGCCAGTCGGCGCGGGCCACGACCATCGGTTCGCCGTGCTTGTCGATCATGAACGGGTGCTCGGCGTAGGCGGAGATGCCGCACCGCACGGCGGCCGCCGCCGCGAGGACGTAGCGGCCCACGGGTGTCTGCGCGCCGGCACCGACGAGGTAGAGGGAGTCGTTCTGGAGGTTCGCGGGAGTCATGCGAAAGCAGGCCCCACCTTCTCATGGGGGTCACCACCAAGCGGCAGTCGTTCCTTCTCGAAGACGACGGTTTCTTTGAGGGTGTAGAGCGTGTGATGGCAGGGCAGGGATGTTTGCCAAACCATGATGAGCCGTTGTTTCTCTGGTTCGATGGTGATGGTGTGAATGTGTCCGTGATGGTGGGTTGTGCCGCCGTCAATGCGCGTGCGAAAGCCGAGGCTGACGCGCGGAAGGTGGAAACGGAGGAGTCCGTCCGGCGTCAGGTTGCGGAGAATGACTTCCTCGCCGCCTTGGAGAAAGCCGTTCACCTGCTGGTCCGCCGGGGCGCACCGGAAATAGGCGTCCTGAAAATCTTTTGGGACCAGCGGTTGGCGGTCCCGTTGCCAGGCCTCGTCGTAGGTGCCGGCGAGTTTCACGCGCGATTGCCAGTCACAGGGGATGGGTCCGAAGCCGGCAGGCGGGCCTTTATGCTCGGGGGAGCGCACAGGATCGGCCGGATACTCGACACGGGAAACGGGCTGCGATGCCTCGGCAATACGCCCGATGCCAACCGGATTCTCTGGATCACGGGGAGGGCTCTCAATCCCGGTCAATGGACCACCGAGCGCCGTTTCATAGGTGATGGGATGGCTCACAAACGGTTCAGGCTCGCTTGGTGTGAAACCAACAGGACCGACGAGCCACACTCGGCGACCAAATACTCGCAGCTGCTTAAAAACTCGCCCCACTCTCAGTGAAACATCCACGAACTTCGATGCCCTGCCCTCCTCAGCATAGGCTGCCGAATGCACCAGCAGATCCGTCCCCGGTTTGGTGCGGACAAGGTCCATGTCATAGAGGAGGCTGCTTCGCCCCGGTTCACCACGATGCTTTGGCGACAGACAAACATCGGCCTGCTCGTCAGCCAGTTTGACCGCACCTTCTGCCCCGATGGCAAAGGTTGCACGCACAGCGACAATCCAGATCTCCGCACCGCCGGCATCGCGTGCGAAAGCTCGTTCCGCCTTGAACCGGGTCTGGTTTGTGATGGCCCACATGGGATCAATCCTCCCTCAATTGATCTGCACGTTACCGCCCCGAATGCGATTGGTACCGGAAGCGCGACTGAGCACGTAGGCCCCACGAATCAACAGGGTACCATCCTTCTGCAATTGGATGCTCGACTTCCCGCAACGAAGAGTGATCTGCCTTTCAGCCTCCAAAGTGATCGCTTCAGGCATTGTCGGTCCGGGTCCATCATTGCGATTCAATTCGGCAACGATGGGGCCAACGACAACGGCGAGGCCCGGATTCCGTTCTTGGAACAAAACGGCCACCCGGCTGCCCACAGCCAATTCCAGCGGATCACAAAGGCAACACGAAGCACAGACAGGTCCACCACTGGGCGGGGGAAGCTGAAGCCAAATCCGCCCGTCGGCGTCGCGAGACAAGATTTCACCAATAACAACGCCTCGCGGCGCTGCGAGGTGTTCGCTGGATAGCACAACCGTCGGGGCTGACTCAGTCCGCATGTCAATTGGCGCACTCATATCGTCCATTAGTTTTGCTCGATCTTCGTTCCCTTGATCTTGATGTTCTTTCCCTTGATCGTGATGTCACCGTTCTTTTTCATCGTGATGAGAGCACCACCCACTTTGATCGCAATCTCATCCTCCGCTGTGAGGGTGATCTTTTTTGCCTTCAAAGAGGAAGTTTCGCCCACCGTTTCTGAACTGGAGAGGGCGACTTCGACTGATTTCATGGCCCCCACCGTCTCGTTCATCAGGCCACCCACGGAGACCTGGTAGGCGGCCCCGATGCTGAGGGATTTGACTGCGCCAATGGACTCCGAACACGCAATGGTAATATTCTCGGTTTTGTTCGCACCAACGGTAATCGATTGATTGGCTATAATATTCTCCGTGTGGTTGGCACCGACGGTGACGCTGCGGTTGACTCCCACCTTGACGGTTTCGTTGTTCCCCACCACGCGCTCGCGGTTGTTGACGACCTTCCTTGTCTCGTTGTTGGTGACGGTATCCTCGCGATCATTGCCGACGATGTGGGTCTCATCCTTCTGGGCCTTGATGAACAACCCCTCGGCCCCGGCGGTATCGTTCATGGTGATCTCGTTGCTACCCCCGCCCCCTGGGGTGCTCTCGCTCTTGAAGCTCGTCATCACCGCCGCCTGCCTGATGCCGGAAGGCTTGGCATTCCCAGGTTTGCCATCGCGCCCCGCATTGCTGGCATGGGGCATGGTCGCCTTGTTGTAGACCCGGCCGGTGATGATGGGTCGGTCGGGGTCACCCTCCAGAAAGCCGACGATCACTTCGACGCCCACGCGCGGGATGTTCATGCCGCCATAGCCCTTACCCGCCCACGGCTGAGACACCCGCAGCCAGCAGGACGCGGATTCGTCCTTGGGATTGTGACGGTCCCAGAAGAAATGGACTTTCACTCGGGCGTAATCATCGACCCCGATTTCCTTCCCGGCGGCCCCAACGACCACCGCAGTTTGCTCCCCGCGGATGACGGGCTTGCGGGTGATCCTGCGTGGGCGAAACGGCCGATTGGCGGGAAGACATGAAAAATCGCACTGGTAGAAAGGCTCCTCGCCTCGCCCACCCGTGACGTAGGAGGACTGGTCAAACCGGAGTCGAATCCCAGTGATGAGATAGCTCTGGTTCTGATCGTCTCGGGGATGGTCCTTAAGCTGGAAACTGAAACCCGCGGCCAATCCGCGGGCGTCGCTTTCGCCCAGATAGGTGTCCTGAGATGCGCCGAGTTCCTCCGCTCGCAGGTTCGCGTAGGTCTCCCCGTCGTCCAGATCCTGATATTCGCCCGGGTAATCGAAGATTTCATACTCTCGGCCTAGAAGCGACTCGGGAAAGCTTGCTGCCGCCTTCAGATCCGCCCGGGGCTTGGTGAAATCGTACTCGGTGTGAGCGTAGGTACTCGGCTGCAGCTGCCTTTCAAAAATCCATCTGCGGATGCTCTCGGGAACCGCGCTGGACGCCTCCGCCGGATGCCAACCCACCACCTCGTATCCCTTCACCTGGCCGTGTCCTGCCGGAGAATCGACGAGAATCATCTGGTGTTGATCTCGGGAGTGCTCGAAGAAGTAGGTGATTCCTTCGGATTCGAGCAGGCGATTGACGAAATCGAAGGAGGTCTCGCGATATTGGACGCAATATTCGCGCTTGCGATAATACTGCCGACTGAGACGGAGCCGGTAGTCGGTGAACCCAAAGCGCCGGAAAACATCCTCGACGATCTCGATTACCGATTTGTCCTGATAAATGCGGCAGTCGGAGGTCCTCGTTAAAAGCCAGAGCCAGGGAACGATCTCGGCCTGATACCGGATTTCACCGACATTGCCAGGTACCTGGATGAACCGGCACACGATCCCATGGAAGTGGCGCGGAGCGCTGCCGTCCGTCTCCAAGACGATGCAGGCGCGGCGACCCACGACCTGGTTAAAATCGATGGCTGGATCCGCGCTGGAAAGGTCAGCGAGATACCGGAAGGGCGTGGAAAGCGCTTCCTCCCCGCTGAAACCGCGCAGCAGCAGGGTGTGCGCCGGCAGCTTCGTGAGATAGATTTGGGCTGGCTTCATGCGATGCATCCCCGCAGGACTTCGATGGTGCGGCCAACCACTTTGATCTGGTTCTCCAGATTCCCAGCAGCCGCCAGATGGAGAAAGACGCAGGGGACGCCCCTGTGGGCAGCGGACCACTCCAACCCCCTGTGGTAGATTCGATTGCACCAGAAGGCTCCGATGCTGGAGCTCAGGCTCGTTCCTTCGCCGCCGAGATGGGTCGCCAGGTACCGGGCAAACTCGGATTCAATCCGGGCCGCCCACGGCAGGGATCCTACCGCGTGCAATTGCTGGCGCGGATTGATCGCCATGCGCTCGATTCGAACGTCGGTCCAGACCGGGAACAGGTCGCTGACCGGGCCCCCGATCTCGCCGGTCATGATGATTCCACCCGGGTTCAGGGTCAGCTGACAGTGAAGTTCCGCTTCAGCCTGCTGTTCGACTGGCAGGACCGAAAGTGCGACATCGGCAATTCCACCGCCGCAGACCGCACGACAGACCGTCTCACTGCGGTTTTGATCACCACCAAAGAATGGCCGGAACGCGGTCAGAAGAATGCGATTGGACATATTCCCCTCTTTTGACGGCTACCCCCCGATCATGACCGTGGGGCAGCCGACGACAATCGTGCCTCCGTGGGCCGTGCTGTCGCCCATGCGCGCCGCGGGCTTACCGCAGATCATGACCGTGGCCGAACCCTTGATGACGGAATCAGGTGGGCCAACGCACACACACATGCTTCCCAGGGTCGCCGAGGGCATCATCCCGATCAGGACCGTCGGTCCACCCGGCGTCACAATCGGTCCGCCCACGTGGGGAACCGGCACGGGAGCCGGTGTGACCATCGGGCACACGTGCATATCGGTGATGCGGGCAGCGGGGGGCATGGCATGGGGAAGGTTTGCGACGGATCTTGGAATAGCCCCAAACCTCTCACGAGATCCAGCCCAAATCCGGGTTCACCGCGTTCAAGGGTTGCATCCACAACGGCTGCCATCCCTACTTGTATTCTCATGCCACCCCTTTCACGGAGGCACATCCTGACCCGCGTCCTGCGCCGTGGGGTCGCGACCAGTCTGCTTCTCCTCCTTGCACGGCAAGTGCAGGGCTCCCCTGCGTATAGTGTGCAGGACCTCGGGGTATCCGAGGGCTCCAACGGGCGCACCCCGGTATTCCTCAATAACCGGGGCGAGATTTTGTACGCGCGCAATTCCGCGGTCACAACGCTCGGCTACTGGCTGCCGGCGGCTCGCTACGGCTTGCCCGCCGGCTTCAATGACCTGCCACAGTCCGCACGTGCGATCACCCTGACCCCCCTCAATTTCTCGGATGACGGCATTTACTATGGCCAGACAATCCTACCCCATGCTCCGAATGCGCCGGAAACCGAGTGGGCGGTTTTGGTGCGGGGTTCCGTGGCCGGCGAGGGCACCTTTGGCTCGGTTTTCGCCTACCGACCGGCGGGAATTTTTCCGGGGGTAACTCCTCTCAATGACCGGGAGGTGAGCCAGCGATTCGTGGCCGGAGGCGTGGCCAGCGATGGGACTCCCTGGGGTCGGGTGGACGCCATCATCAAGCCGGTGGGGGCACCCGACAGTTCCTACGACGTGGCCTCTTCCCGCCCCTTCGTGACCTTACAGGGCCTTTTTCGCGGGACTCAGTTTTTCACCATCCCCGGTGAGGCTGAATTCGGGGCGTGCGGGCAGGGTGAAGGCTTCGTCAACTTCATGGGCTATCCGAGCATTCCAGCCGCCGCCAGCCGCAACGGGACCTTCCTGACCAAGAGCCTGGATAAGTGCAAAAACTTTCCCCTCATCACCAAGTACACCCAGACCCTGGCGGTGGTGGGTGCCAGCGGCGCTCGGATCGTAGGTATCAAGGGCACGGGCCTGCCCGAGCCCGAGATTGATCCGGATTCGTACGAGGGCATGGTCAACGACCGGGGCGATGCGGCCGGCTATGATAGACGGGGACTTTGGCGTTCCTCAATGGCGGGAGTGATCTCTCGTTTGCCCATGGGGTATCCCGCCACCAGTGCGCTGCTCAACAACGCCGGGTGGATCCTGGTCTATGCGGCCCAAACCGCGCCTGGACCATTGTCGCTGTGGGATGGGCAGACTGTGCTTCCCGTGGAGGTGCCTTGGGCAGCCCTCGGTTACACTGGGAATTTTTATCCCCTGCAACTGAATGACCGGGGCGAGATTTTGGGGCAGGTCCGGGGGACTGCCGACAATCGGTTTCATGGCGTGCTGCTCACCCCGGTGCTCACCCTGGATCTCGCTGCCACGCCGCGTCGCGTGGCCGTGGGTGACCGCTTCACCGTGACCGCCACGGTGACCAACATCAGCCGGGAAAACCTCACGGTCCTGGCGCCCAAGGACCTTCTGGAATACTCCGGCGAGGGTGGGCTTGAACGGATCACGGGCCCGGTGCCGGCTCAGGTGCCGGCGCTTGAACCGAATGGCCACACTCAATTCACGTGGACCCTGCTCGCCACCAATGCCGGCCCCGTCCGACTCTCCGTTGCAGTGCAGGCGCTCCGTGCGGGAGCCGTCGTAGAGTCCGCGCCCGCCTCGACCGAGCTGGCTCTCGTGGACCGGTCGGCCGATCTCCTGATCAAACGGGCCGGCACACCCGACTCGGCCTTTGCCATCGCCGGCTTCCAGGTTCCCGCCGCGTCCGGAGCCCAGTTTCAGACCGTGCTCGTCAAATCCAACGAGGTCGCCGCGTATGATGTTCGCCTTCGGAACGTCGGTCGGGAGACCCGTTCCTTCACCCTGCTCGCCTTGGAGAACGGCACTCCCAATGCGACCGGCTGGCGTCGCCGCTATACCGCCGGTGAGCAGGACCTCACGGCGTTGTTGACCGGACCCGCTGGATTCACCACCCCGATGCTTCCGACCAACGGGGTCTTCAACCTCCGGCTGTCCCTCACACCCACCAACGTCCCCAACCAGGGCGAGTTCAGTGTGTCCGTGGTGGCGGCGGACGAAGCGGATGCGGGCACCGCGATGGATGCGGTCGAAGTACGCGCGCTCCTTTCGCAGATGCCTGTGGCCACCCGGCTGCAGCGAGTTGCCGCCGACGGCCTCACGGTCGAAAGCATCCGTCTTGGCCAGACCCGGCCCAACGAACCCCTGAAGCCGCGTACCGATCCCGCGATCCTGGCCGCACAACCCGAGATTCACGCCGGTCTGGTGGCGGACGGAGTCACGCCGCTGCTCATCGAATTGTCGGCTCACGTGGCGGATCTCCGAGCCCGGGATGGGTCGCAGAAATTCCGTGTTCGCGCCGAAATTACCGGGGGTGGAACTCTGGACCGAACCGGCATTGAGGGACGCCTGCGGGTTCGGCACGGGAATGAGTGGACCTCCAATCTGGCCTTCGAACTCTCCGTGGATCAACCCCGCACCTGGGCCCAGCTCACCCCCATTGCTGCGGATGAATTGCGGTTGGTGGATGCGTCAGAAGTATCGGTTCGCCTGGAGGTGGTGTCCGATGACGCGGAAGCCACCCTCCACGGCTCGCACGCATTGCGGCTTCGGCATCCGCCCATTGCCCTCATCCACGGATACAATACGGGAGGCGACTGGGATCCCCTGGTGCTGATCATTCTAAGTGCGGCCCGCGGAGGTTCGGTGGGGGACGACGATTCCTTCGTGCGGGTGTGCCGCTATGCGACTGACACCACCGAAGGTTATCTGGGCCCGGTTTCCCGCCTCTTCGTCTACGCCAATACCGTGTACCCATTGAGGCAGCTTGCACCGCTGGCGGAGGCCTCGTTCCAACAGGCGATGGAGCCACTGGCCCGGGAGTGGGCCTTCACCCGCCACGATGTGGTGGCCCACAGCCAGGGGGGACTGCTGACGCGGATGCTCTGTTCCCAACGGGCAAATGATTTTGTCAGGGAGCCGTTCCGCAACGAGGCGAATTTTTACCGCGGCCGTTTCCACCGCGTCGTCACCATCGGTTCCCCCCACAACGGCAGCCGGCTGCTGCGCTACCTCCTGAGCCTGGGTGACCGGACGCACGATGCCCTCACCCCGAGCCTGCCGGCCGATGTCGCGCGGATCATGATCTTTTCCGACACCGCGCAGGATAAGTTCGATCCCTTCGGCGTACAGATCCGGGAACTCAACGACCCCGATCCCAACGGTCCCTGGTACCCGGATCGGCATGCCCCGTTTCACTTGGTGAGGGCGCTTATCAATGGAGGCCTTCCGCCGGACGCCGCTCATCACACGCCCGCCGATCTGGCCCTCAATCTGGCCACTCCGGGCGGGCTCGGCGGACGACTGGTCATCCCGCGCGGGTCGGACGGCGTCGTGGACTTCGACAGCATGGGCGCCCACGGCCCAGGCCAACAGGCGGGTGCCAATGTGTGGACCCATCCCACGGACGTCTCCATCTCGCATTCCCCACCGCTCTTCCTTTGGAATTCAACGGCGGGAGAAACGGAGTCTGTCAGTATTGCCCGGCACGTGGTTGCGGTGCTCGACCAGGATCCTTCCCTTCCGGCGGCGGAACGGGTCTTTGGCCGCTTTGTGCCGCCCGACTTGCTGACGCCGGACGTCCTCGCGGAGATCAATGGGTTCGCGGCCCTCGCGATTCCGGTGGGCGTCGGTCCCGGTCCCTTTGGCGGTGCCGCGCGACCGGCCGGGGGCGATGCCGCCACCTTCCGTTTCCAACTGCCCAACGTCCCAGAATATCCGGTCGCCGGTGAAATCCTCTGGTCCGCCGTGGCCTACAGTCCTGGGGGCCTCACCCGCGACGGCCTGGAAGTGGCCGAAGTCGTGGGCAATCCCAGCCGCGTCACCGTCACCGTGGATTCCGAGCTCGCGGGCGACGTGGTTCTCTACTCCTCCTACCTCTCGACCACGGGCGCACGGATTTATCTCTTGCCCGTGCTCGTGACCACCCAGGGGCTGGATCAGCAAAGCATCGTCGGCATCGCGGTCTTCCCCAATGAACTTGAGGTGCCTGTCGGCGCTGAACTGCCCGTGGAGATTCAGGTCCGCACCGGGGATGGCCGGTACTTTCCCCGGTTCGTCGCCCCGGGCCAGGCGCAGGTTTCGAGCCTCCCGCCGGGAATCGTCGAGGTTTCCAATCCACTGCGCTGGACGGCGCTCTCCCCCGGCACCGCCGACATCGTCACCACCTTTGGGGGCCTCAGGGCCACCAATCGCTTGACGGTGTTTGCAACGGCCCCCGTGGATGGGTCGCTCGAATTGGCCGCCGAAATCGGGGGAGACGACCTGCTTCTTTCCTGGTCTGGGGCCGTCACGGCCGTGGTCCAATCGGCCGCGGGGCTGGATGCCGAGTGGCAAGTCATCAACAGCGCTCCCGCAGTGGTGAATGGAGTCCACGTGCTCCGCGTGCCCCTCGGGGCCGGTCCCGGATTTTTCCGATTGCTTCGCGGGGGCGGGCCCATTGATCCGGGCGGCACACCACAGGAGCGCCTTGGCGGCACCTATGGATGGAACCGCTCCGGTTCAGGGGGCACGTGGAGCAATCCAGCGAATTGGGATTCCAGTGCGATCGCAGGCACGGTGCCCGTGATCGACGGACTCGACTTCATCGACATTGCCTTTGGTCCAGCAGCGGAGTCGGTCACCAGCACCGTCGATGGGGTGTTCGGAATACGGAGCCTGACCTTTGGTGCCGGCTCTCCGGACGGAAACCTGGCGGCCGGCCCAGGAGGGCGACTTGACCTGGGATCGGGTGGCTTGTCCCTGCGGAACCCGGGGGCGGTGACGGTGGAGGTGCCGGTCCGCCTGGCTGCTGAGCAGACGTGGGATCTCGAAGGCGGGACGATCAACGTGGCGGCACTGGACTTGAGGTCCCGGACACTGACCGTCATCGGCACGGGCAACCTGCGGGTGCAGGCGCTCGGTGGAACTGCGGCAAGTCGCCTGACCGTTCAGGGCCCGGGTCGGGTGGAAGGCGGCGTTGGGCCGGCAAGCCTGCCGTTTTCAGGAACGCTGATGATCGCTGGCGGTTCCTTGAATCTCGGCGTGAACCCGCTCAACGGCGCGGCCGCAGTCGAAGTCTCCGGAGGTCTTCTGACGTTGCCAGCCAATGCAGCGGTGAGTTCCATCGCCGCGCTGCGCCTTTCGGGAGGCACCGTTGCGCTCAACGGCGCCTCGGGAACCCTGGGCGCGCTCCAACTGATGGGAAGCGCCACGCTGAGATTGGGAACTGGCACCACGACGTTCCGTTTTGGAGGCTCGGCGCTGGGTGCCGCGGATTCCACCCTCCTGGTTTCCGATTGGACCGGAACCGCCGGGACTTCTGGGACGGGTCGCAAACTGATCATCAACCCCGCCCCTGCGGCGAGCTTTCTGGCGCGGATCCGATTCGAGGGATCCGACTTCGAGATGGGAGCATCGCGTTTGGCCAGCGGCGAGATTGTACCCCAGCTTCGGGCACCGTCCGTGCTGCCGGTAAACCCGCTGGCGCAAACCCTGCCCTACGGTCCCGGCCAGCAGGTCCGGGTGGTGCCGGTAACTGGACGGACATTTCCGGAGGCCCTCGAGATCATCACCACTCAGAAGCCCGCTCAGGCGTTCATGGCGGGCTCGACCTTGAAAACCGCTGCTGCCGTGGCCGCGAACGACAATCTGCTCGCCCGTTTCTGGATCCGGAAGGTGGCTCCGGTATCGGGCGATGCGCAGGTGATGTTCAACTTCGAGCAGGCCAGCGGCGCCTTCGAAAAGAGCGTGCAACTCGCCGTGACCCTCACCGACGGCAACTGGCAATTGAAGACGGTGAAGTTCAAGTCCAAAGCCGCCTACGCGGCAGGAGCGGCCCAAGTCAGTTTCTGGGCCGGATACGGCGTGCAGACCGTTCAGGTGGGCGGATTGGAATTGCTGAACTACAAGGGCGTCACCCCACCGTGAATCTGGGGTTACCGTTTTAAGGCCCACGCAATGGGCGCGAAAGACGCCAGGCCACAGAGGGGGCGGGGGAACAACCCGTGCGCCGTGGGCCAAAATTTTGGTCCTTCAAATCTTCCCGGCTCGCCGTCGGCCCGGGTTCGTGGCATACCCGCCCCCGACCATGGAATACGAAGCGGTCATCGGGCTGGAGACGCATGTCCAGCTGAAGACGAAATCGAAGATGTGGTGTGGCTGCGCCAATGAGTTCGGGGCGTCGCCCAACACCCACGTCTGTCCGGTGTGTCTGGGCATGCCCGGAGTGTTGCCGGTGGCCAATGCCGAGGCCCTCCGACTCACCGTCCTGACCGGGTGCCTCCTCCAGTGCGAGATCCCCCGGTTCGCCAAGTTCGACCGCAAAAACTACTTCTATCCGGACTCCGCCAAGAACTACCAGATCACCCAGTACGACAAGCCGTCCACCCGGGAAGGCTACTTCGACTTCGAGTTCAACGGCGGGATCAGCCGGGTGCGCATCACCCGCGCCCATCTGGAGGAGGATGTCGGCAAGAACAGCCATTTCGACCGGCACAGCGGCGTCGATTTCAACCGCGCCGGCGTTCCCCTGCTCGAGATCGTGAGTGAACCCGACCTGACCTCCGCCGAGATGGCTCACGCCTATCTCAACGCCCTGATCGAACTCCTCGTCCGCGGAGGCATCAGCGACTGCGACATGGAGAAGGGAATGGTGCGCTGCGACGTCAACGTGTCCGTGCGCCCCAAGGGTTCCACCGGTCTCGGCTCCAAGATCGAGATCAAGAACATGAACTCGTTCTCCGGGGTCCGGCACGCCCTGGACTACGAAATCCCCCGCCAGATCGCGGCGGTCACCCGCGGCGAGAAGCTCCGTCAGGAGACCCGGCGGTGGGATGACCTGGGCGGCATCACCGAGTCGATGCGCTCGAAGGAAGACGCCCATGACTACCGTTACTTCCCCGACCCGGATCTCCTTCCCTTCACTCCGACCGAGGAATGGATTGCCTCCATCCGCGCCGTCGTTCCCGAGCTGCCCCTGGCCCGGAAACAACGGTTGATCCGCGAGTACGGGCTTCCTGCTGGCGACGCCGAAGTGCTCAAGGCGAACGACGCCCTGGGCGACTTCTTCGAGAAGACTGCCACCGGCTACAAGAACCCGAAGGCCATCGCCAACTGGATCATCAACAACCTGTCGGCCCAGCTTGCCGCGTCCGCCTCTTCGCTGGCGGACCTGCGCTTCACTCCGGCGCAACTGCGGGAACTGGTTGAGTTGGTCGATACCGGACGGATCAGCGCCAAGGTCGGTCAGGAGGTTCTTGCCGACCTGTTCGCCACGGGCGATTCCCCGGCAGCGATTGTCGATCGCAAGGGCCTCGCCCAGGTCAGCGACACCGGAGCGATTGAGAAGATCTGCGACGAAGTCATCGCCGCCCATCCGGGGCCTGCGGATGATTTCCGCGCCGGCAAGGGCGCGGCACTGAACTTCCTCAAGGGTCAGGTGATGAAGCTGTCCAAGGGGAAAGCCAATCCGGGCATGGCAGGGGAGATCCTCGAACGTAAACTCAAGGGCTGACGCCTCTCCCGGTTCCGCCCATCTTCCCGTTACTCATGTCGAATCCCACGTCCTCGAACCCGCCTCTGGACGACCTGCTCTGGCTTGCGCACCAGATTGGGCGGGATCCACACGGCCTGGTCCTCCTCAGCGAAGGCAATGTCTCGGCCCGGATCGATGACGAACGGTTCCTGATCAAGTCCACGGGTGCCTGTCTCGGGGAATTGATCCCGGCGGACGTCACCGAATGCAACACCCAGGCGATGCTGAAGATCATGGAGATGCCGCTCCTTGATGCCGTCTCGCTCCATCAGGCGATCAGCGCCGCACAGACCGATCCCAACGGACGGCGCGCCAGTTTCGAGTCCACCTTCCACGCCTTTCTCCTGACGCTCCCCGGAGTCCAGTTTGTCGCCCACTGCCACCCGGACGCCCTCCTGCAAATCCTCTGTTCCCCGGCGGCCGAGCGTTTCGCCGAGCACCGGATGTTTCCCGAGGAAGTGGAGTATGTCGGCGCGCAGAGTGTTTACGTGCCATACACCGACCCCGGCGTTCCCCTGGCGCGGGAGATCCGCTCCAAGATGCAGTTGGCCCAGCGTCGCACCCAGAATCGGCCAGCCCGACTCATCCTCCTGCAGAATCACGGGGTGATCGCCCTCGGCTCCACGGCCCGCGCGGTCCTTGGAACCCTGCTCATGGCCGAAAAGGCCGCCCGGGTTTTCGTCGGGGCGGCCCGTCTGGGCGGCCCGCTCTTCCTCCCGCCGCAGCACATCGCCCGACTCGAAGGCCGCGGCGAGGAAGCCCAGCGCACCAGCACGATTCGGCTCTAGGTCCCCCGGTCAGACCTCGGGATACACCCAACCGTCCCGGTACGGGCGGCTCAACAGCTTCGACGCCTCCGGATCGCCCACGATCTGCTCACGGTCGCCATCCCACTGCAGGCTGCGTCCCGTGCGCCACGAGATCATCCCCAACAAGGGCAGCACGGAGGACCGGTGCGCAATCTCGATTCCGGCCACAGCCTTCTTCCCTTCCGTGATCGAGGCCATGAAGTCGGCCCACAGCAGCTTCAGGTTGTGGCCGTCTGGCTCCTGCAATTGGGAATCTTCATGCACGACCGGCGCGTTGCGGTCGGCCGGATGGAACGTCCAGCCATCCCGCCACCCGATGTGCAGCGTTCCCTTGGTCCCGTAGAAATAGGCGCCGACCCCGTGTTTCTCGGCGTTGTTTTCGGCAAACCGCCGATGCTCCCAGACGCAGGTGAAGCCATCGAAATCGTAGACGGCCACCTGATGATCCGGGGCGTCCGTGGTTTGTTCGGTCGCTGAATTCACCGCCGGCCCCGCCACCGGACGACCGGCCGTGGAGAACACCCGGCGCGGATACTTCTCGCCACTCCACAGGAGAACCTGATCCAGCCAGTGCACCCCCCAGTCCCCGAGTTGGCCGTTGCCGTAATCGAGGAACTGGCGCCATCCACCAGGGTGCAATTTGGGATTGAACGGACGTTTCGGAGCCGGTCCGCACCAGAGATCCCAGTCCATGCCCGGCGGCACGTCCGTGTTGCGGGCGGGCTTCTCGCGTCCGCCGCCGCCATGGGCGAAGATCCGGACCATCCCGACGTCGCCGACCGCGCCGGACTTGAGGAACTGCATGCCGCTGACGTGATGGGGTCCGATGCGCCGGTGCAGGCCCACCTGGACGACCCGACCGCTGTCGCGGGCCGCGTGCAGCATGGCGCGGCTCTCGTTGACGGTGTGGCCGGTGGGCTTTTCCACGAAGACATGCGCCCCGGCCTTCACGGCGGCGATGGTCTGGAGCGCGTGCCAATGGTCGGGCGTCGCGATGATGACGATCTCGGGCTTCTCCTTCTCCAGCATCTCCCGGTAGTCGTTGTATGACTTGGGCTGGTCGCCATTGAGATCCGTCACCTGCTCGGCCGCGACCTCGCGGATGTTCGAGCCCACATCGCACAGGGCCACGACTTTGACGGAACCGCTGGCGATCGCTTCCTTGAGGATGTTCTTCCCCCACCAACCGCACCCGATCAATGCCGTGCGATACTTCTTTGCCGGATCGGCGGCACGGAGGAACGGGGCGACCCCGAAGGCACCCCCAAGCAGGGTGGCATCACGGAGAAAACGACGGCGGTTCTGGACCGGAATCACGTTCATGACAGCAGGACATCGACGGAGAATGGAGCGCTCGCGGAAGAGTTCCCAGTTTCAAGTTCAAGCCCTCACCGCACATCCAGCACCACGACGTCGCCGCGCGAGTTCCGGCAGTAGATCTGCCCGCCCGAAAACACCGGAGCCGTCCAGGTTTTCCCGCCGATGACCTGGGCCCGCGCGGTGGGCTTGAATCCTTCCGGGGTCGCCGGTGCCACCACCAGTTCCCCGGTCCCCCCCAACCCCACCAGACGTCCGTCCACCAGCGTCACCCCGCCGGTGCCGAAGCCGGCCTGACTCCACTTCTCCTTCCCGGTCGCGAACTCCACACACTTCAACGACGCCTTGTCGGTGGTGTTGCCGTCCACTCCGTACAGATGCCCCTGATACAGCACCGCCGCGTTCATCTGCGTCCGGAGCGCCTTGGTCCGCCACAGCATCTCAGGTTCCGCGCCGCCCAGCTTGAACAAGGCGCCGCCCTTGCCGTAACCCGAGGAAATGAACATGCGATCGCCGTCGATGATCGGGTCCGCCGCGTTCACTCCGTACTCGGTCAACCATCGCACCCGCCACGCCTCCGATCCGTCACCGGGCCGCACCGCGACATAAGCCTCGGCCGATCCCACGATCATCAGCGCGTCCTTGCCGGTCCCGAGGAAGTACGGCGTCGAATAGCCGGTACTCTTGGTCGAGGTTTTCCACACCACCGCTCCAGTCTTGGCGTCAAGGGCCAGGCCGGCCTCGCCGACGTTCAACCATACCCGATCCTCCGACACGACCGGAGCCCCGCTGAAGCCCCATTCAGGAATCTTCGCGCCGCTCTCCTTCTCCACCTGGCGATGCCAGACAACCTTTCCATCCGACGCACCCAGACAGAAGGCGTCGCCCCAACGATTGAGGACATAGAGCCGATCGCCGGCGACGGTGGGCGTGCCAGTGGTACCGCCGTCGAAGTAGCGGTCGCCGAGTTCGGCAGGGAAGGAATGCCTCCAGAGTTCCTTGCCGGTCGCAGCGTCGAGGCAGAAGACACTGTCCTTCTCGGCGGCATGACCCATCGTGAAGACCCGGCCCTGGGCGACGACAAAGGACGAGTAACCCATCCCCACCTGGGCTTTCCACGCCACCTTGGGGCCCTCGGCCGGCCAGGTGTCCTTCCAGCCTTTCTCGGCCGAAATCCCATTGCGCTGCGGCCCGCGCCACTGAGCCCAATCGTCGGCCACCACTGCGGTCGCCCCGATCCAGGCCACCAATCCGACTCCGGCCAATCCTCGCAATACGTGCATGCAGGCAATGACGCAGAACAACGCCACCGCCATCAAGCAGGGATCCAGAGGGGGCGGATGCCCCCCGGGGACCGCCCCGGGGCCGCGGGCGTCCTCGCCCGCCTCTCTCCTCCCTGCCCTCCCCGGCCGGGACCCGCTTGGGGACAGGGAAGCAAGCAGCGGGCGAGGACGCCCGCGCTCCCAGGAGGTGCAGTGTCCAGAGGCGCCCCCGGCAGCCAGGGCTAATTCATTTGGGAAAGGGCAGGCGAAGAGATCGGCAGAAGCTCCAGCAACTCCTTGCCCTTGATCGCGGCGAAGTCGCGATCGGCACCGAAATGGGGCTTCATCCCGGAACGATGGGAGCGTTGAGCTCGGGGTCAGCGAAGCGCCACCCCGGGGATTCAGTTCGGAAGCTCGGTCAACCCCGGCAGGGGTTGCAGACCTGCCACGCCTACAGGGATTGGGATCTGTCCCGGCGCTCTCGTCCGGAGCCAATCGTTGAAACACCTTCGGCCTGGAGGCGGATCACTTCCGGCACAAGCGGAATGCCACTAGATGATCAGCCCTTCCCTTTCAGCGCCCCCAAACCAAGCCGCCATTTTCAGCTCGATCTGGAACCGGCTGATGGTGCCTCAAAGCGGATGCTGCCCAGCGCCTTCCGGCAATTCCAACTGGTCCTCGTCTGCCTCTTGATCCCATCCGCCGCGCTGGCGGCACCCACGGTGCGCTTTTTCTCTCCGGGTGCCCTCGGAGATGGC
This sequence comes from Verrucomicrobiota bacterium, assembly GCA_041688515.1. Classification (GTDB taxonomy): domain Bacteria; phylum Verrucomicrobiota; class Verrucomicrobiia; order Limisphaerales; family UBA9464; genus UBA6176. The sequence goes on along the minus strand of JBDNHZ010000393.1, from coordinate 451 downwards.
AGTAGCAAGGAATCACCGTTGGATTTCACACAGGAGGCCGTGCAAACAGCGATCAACAGCGCCTACTACTCCAACCCGATCAATCCGGAAGTGGACCTCGTTCTGGCCAGTGGCACGTACACCGTGAAGCCGATTACCCTCACCTCCATCTCGTCGAACCCATCCCATCTCATTCCCGCAGGCATCCACCTCCGCATCCTCGGAACGCCCGAACTACCCGGAAGAACTCCACACACGACGATCCTCCGACTGATCGATCACCTCGAAGGCGAGAATCTCGACTACTACGGATTCTGGAAGGTGAACGTCCAGATTCTCGACCGTCAGACCAATCCCGATTTCCCTACGGCCGCCTATGGCACCGGACCGCGGGGTGATTTCGTCGCCGCCTCGACAGGCGCACCGGATGCCGCAGGCATCCTGATCTTTGATGGGCCCCCATGGCGGGTAG
>JBDNHZ010000392.1:0-2252 GCA_041688515.1 Verrucomicrobiota bacterium | reverse complement strand
GGTTGCATCTGCTCCAGCAGGAACCCGACACCTACCGGACCGAGCCGGTCCTGGGAACCAACGTGGTGATCACCTGGAAGGGCGACGGGACCGTCCCCGTGACCAATTCCACGATCGTGACCAACTGGAATCAGGTCACCCTACCCGGGCAGCTCGTGGCCCGCGAAATCGGGTTTGAAGGCGATCAACCGCGTCTGCTTGGGGAGAGCCGGATCGAACGTCCCGACCTCTATTACGGCACCTTCTTCCGCGGGTTGAAGGCTGCTCCCGGTCTCATTCTCTGGGTGGAGCCCGCCCAGTCCAACCCCGGGTACTTCCGTGGTTGGGACGTGGTGATGATGCCGGGCGTGGACGCCTTCTGGGGCGGCGGTCGCGGCTGGTGGGGTTGGTGGAAGAACTCGATGGCGGTCGTGGCGGAGGACGTCTCGACGGTGGGAAGTCCCGTCCTCCGCAGTCAGTTGACGCTCGGTGGGACCGATGTGTTCCGTGGGTTCTCCGAGGCGTTCGCTGCGGAGGGCCGCCTGTACGTGTCGCACGCCGAGGCGATCACCCGCGAGGAACCCAAAACGGACGACGGCGGCATCATCGTGGGTCCCGGTTATCCCACGCCGTGGTGGATCACCGAGACCCGGACCGTGCTGGACGTGGTGGATTTTGCCGATCCGGCGGAGCCGATGATCCGCAAGCCCGTGGCGCTCCCGGCGGAGCTGTTCGGGATCTCGCATCGCGGGGCGCTGCTCTATACCAGCGGAACCACGACCAACACCCCGGCGGGACGCACCGAGTTGAGTGCACTGGCCTATGATGGTCTCGGAGCGAGTTTGGTCGATGTCACCGCGGTCTCCGGCCACACGCCGATCCAGGTGCTGGCAGACGGGCAGGTCTTCGCAGCCGAGCCCGCCGGGACCAACGCCGCTCCCGCTCGCATCGAATCGCTCAAGGTTGGGAACGACGCGCATTGGTCGAGGGGAAGCTTCGTGAATGTGCCGGGCGCCAGCCCTGTCCTGAGGAGCGTGGGTTCCCTCTTTATTTCCGATGCCCCCGAGGGGCTTGGATTCATTCGCCCGACCGCATCAGGGCCGGCCCTGATCGGCGTCGCGCCCGCCCTGTGTGGCTACTGGGTGGACTGGACCGCCGGAGACGCTGCGGCGGATGCCACGCTGTGGGTCCCCGGTTATGGAACCCGACTGGTGAAGGTCTCGCCGACCGCAGGATTGATCGGACCATGAACGTCGCACTGCTCCCAAATCGCCGTGGATCGGCTGGCTTCACCCTGGTGGAGATGTTGACCGTCGTCGCCATCGTGGCGGTGTTGGCAACCCTGTTGGTCTCGGCGGTCTCGGGGGCGCGCACCCGTTCCAATCAGGTGGTCTGCCGCAACAATCTGCGGCAGGCCGCCCTCGCGGTGGAGATCTATCAGGACGATACGACTCGACGTCCACGAAGCTTCACCCGGATGGCCAGCAAGCCCTCGCTCCTGCCCAATCCGCGAGTCCTGATCTGCCCGGCGGATCCCGCCTTGAAATCCTCGGCCGGCCCGACGAGCCGGACCAATCTCCACTGGGGAAACCGGGTCAATGCCAGCCAGGAACCCGTCGTCGGTCGCGTGGGAACGCCCGAGGAAGGATCCTGGGAGGCGGAGCTCCGTGAGACGACCGAGAGCATCCCGTTCTCGTACCTGCACGCCTTGGGTTGGCGTCGGGAAGCCTGGACCCGGCTCATGCAGGGACGTGGCAACCAGGTGGGGGTTGCAGCCTGCCAGTTGCACGGCATGCGGGGTCCGAGCATGGGCCATCGCCCTTTCACGGAATACGAAGGGCAAACCCTGCGGGCACAACGCGACGGCGCGGTGGTTCCTCGAAAGATCTTCCGGAGCCACGCCGCACCACCGGGAAGTCCCACCACCGGTGCGCCCGTCCGTTCCGTAGCCCAGCCCGCCGATGGCACCCTCACGGTGCTGCTCAGCGACGACGACTATCCCTGGGAGTTTTACTCCGACACGATTCCCTTGGGCCGTTGACCGGGGTGGACGGCTTGTCCCTCCGGAAACAGAGTCTCCTGACGTCGTCTCCTACGTAGGCGACGAGGTGACGAGGCTCACTCTAGTCGGGCGGGGAACGTGCGTGGGCCGGGGTGCGTTCGAATGGAAGTGAGAGTCTCCTGACGTCGTCTCCCACGTAGGCGACGAGGTCACGAGGCTCATTCTAATCGGGCGGGGCACACGCGTGGGCCGGGGTGCGTTCGAATGGAAG
>JBDNHZ010000391.1:0-3078 GCA_041688515.1 Verrucomicrobiota bacterium | reverse complement strand
TGGCAACCGACACGCGGGGGTCGGAGAAGACGTAGGGGTCGTTGACGTCGGCGTCGATCTCCCGGGAAGCAGCGAAACTGACTCCCACCGCGACGAGGGCGGTGCCGAAGGCGGTGGCGAGACCGGTACGCCAGGCAAGGAGGGAACCGAATTCCGGAAGGGGATTTCGTGCGGCACGCCACGCGGCCAGCGTCCGCGTCTGGGTGGCGAAGGACATCGGACCCACCTCCGGTCGCGGAGCGCGGGCGGCGGCGCGGAGTAATTGGTCGAGTTGGCGATCGATGTGGCTCATGGATGATTCTCCCGAAGCAGGAGCTTGAGTCGCTGCTTCATTTTCTGACGGGCACGAAAGGCACGGACTTTGACGAGCGGCGTGCTCCAACCGGTGACCTGGCGGATGTCTTCAACGCTGCGGCCTTCAAGGTGCAGCAATGTGATGACCAACCGATCGGCTGGCGATAGATCCGCCAGAAGTTTTTCAACGATCTCCCGGGCTTCCAGCGCCTGTTCTCCCGGCACCTCCCCGGTGTCGGCAGCCATGTTCTGGATGATCTCCGATTCGGCTTCGGAGAGGTCGGCATGGCGAAGTTCGGGCCGGACCCGCTCGCGATTGAGCTCGTTGAAGCAGGTATTGACGGCGACGCGCGAGACCCAGTGGGCGAGGGGCACTTCCCCCCGGAACTGGTCGAGTCGTGTGAATACTTTGGCGAAAACAGCTTGCACGAGATCTTCCTCGGCGGTCCGGCGGGGCAGGTGCGCCCGTACGATTTTGACGACGAGCGGGTACAGGTGCTCCATCAGACACCGGGCAGCGTCTTCGTCCCCACCGCGCACCCGCGCGACGCAGGCTTCAACGTCCAACTCGGCTTGGTCCATGCAGCATTCCCCAGCCAGACTTCCTGAATCGGGAGACCATTGGCAAGAGCGGGGGTTACAGGGGAGGGCGATTAGCTCTGCCCCGTTCGTGGAGGCTTGGATCCTGACAAAAAAATCCTTCCGATGGGTTGAAGGCATGCAGAACGTTCGGGAAGGAACCCGGTCGAAGGGACAGTTCGCCGTTGCCACAGTCCCCATTGGAGGCCTACAAACGCCCGCCAGCCGCCCATGACGCATCTCGCCCGAGTCTCCTCGAACCCTTTCTGTCCCCCGACATGAAGTCCCTTGAAGTCAACGGAACCGGGTGCGGGCGCGGCGTTCTCCGCGCGATGCAGATGCTTTTTCTGGTCCTGGCTTTTTTGGGCGGACCGGCAGCGCAGGCCAAGATCCAGTTCGACGTTTTCCCGGGATTTGATTCGGTGGCGCGTGGTGGCGCGTGGTTTCCCGTGGTGATCGAGGTGTTCAACGACGGTCCCTCGTTTGACGCGGTGGTCGAGCTGGGGCAGAGCCAGTTCAGCGGGGTCCCCCAACGATTTGCTGTAGAATTGCCCCAGAATACCCGCAAACGCCTGATGCTTCCCTGCTTTGCCGGATCGCAGGGAATCCTGATGCTGGATGCCCGGTTGCTGGACAAGGACGGCAAGCTCCGGGCGGAAAACAGTCAGCGGGTCACCCAATTGGGCTGGGAGGATTTCATCCTGGGTTCCGCCCACCAGAGCTATGCCGGCATGCCCAAGTTCCCGGACATCCAGGGGCGGAACGCCGAGTTCCAGCCCCGGGTCGCCCGGCTTTCCATTGGTCAGGGGATGGAGACTTTCCCCGACAATGCCGTGGTCCTCTCCTCGCTGAATGCGATCTACCTGAACTCCGCCCGCGCGCTGGAGCTGAAGGAACCCCAGATCGAAGCGCTCATGACGTGGTTGTACGCGGGCGGGCATCTCGTCCTGGCCGTCGAGCAATCGACCGATGTGAATGCGACCACCTGGCTGAAGGACCTCCTGCCGGTCACGGTTGAGGGGGTGTCCACCCGGGCGGTGGGGCCGGCGATCAATCGCTGGTTGCGCACTGGCACCAGCCCCGGGGATGCCGTCAGCCTGCGATTCGCCGGCCAAAGTCCGCCGCTGCCGATCGCCAATCGCGGGGCAGGCGGCCTCGCCGATCCCTATGCATCTCTGGAATCGGATGCCGCCTTTGAGGCCGCGACGACCCCTGTGGTGAACTTTCGATTGCGAGCAGGCCAGACGCTGGTGGCGGTGGACGATGCCCCCATCCTGGTTTCCGTGCCCAAAGGCCGCGGGTTGCTGACGGTTGTGGCCTTCAGCCCCGAGCGTGACCCGTTGAAAGGCTGGAAGCATCAGCCCCTGTTTTGGGCACGGCTGGCGGGCGTGCCGAAGGAGTTGCTGGGGAAGAATGAGTTCAATGCCTGGGGCGGGCGGGGGCTGGACAGCGTGTTCGGCGCGATGATCGAGACTCGTCAGGTCCAGAAGCTTCCAGTCGGGGTGCTGTTGTTGCTCTTGCTGGTGTGCTTGGTGGTGATCGGGCCGCTCGACCAATGGTGGCTCAAGAAGATCAATCGGCCGATGCTCACTTGGATCACCTTTCCGACGTACGTCGCGCTCTTCTCCCTGCTGATCTACTACATCGGTTTCCGGTTGCGGGCCGGCAACAGCGAGTGGAATGAGCTCCATGTCGTTGATGTGTACCCACGCACCGGGGATGCCGTGATGCGCGGGTACACGTTTGGCAGTGTCTATTCGCCCGCCAACAACACCTATCGCGTGAATCTCGATGCCGGTACGGCCTTGTTCCGGCCTGAATTCCAAGGGTTCTGGGGCAATTCCGGAAGTGGTGCCCGGATCGGAGTCCGAACCACTCCCAAAGGCGTGGAAGCCGAACTCGATGTCCCGGTCTGGACCTCGCAGTTGGGCGTGGGCGAATGGGTGGATACCGGCTTGGCTCCGATCCAGGCCCGATGGGACGACAAGGAATTGGTGATCGTCAATCGGCGGCAGGTCGCGATGACCAATGTCATGGTGGTGCGGGGCAGTCGGCTCTACCGGGTCAAACCCATCGAAGGAGGAGGGGAGGGTCGTCTGGAATTCGACGGGCAAGGCGAGTCCTACATGGATTTCGCCCGCAACTGGAGCCCGACCTTCACCCAGGTGGCGGGGCGACGGAATGAAGTGTTCGGTGGGGGTAATG
>JBDNHZ010000390.1:0-4231 GCA_041688515.1 Verrucomicrobiota bacterium | reverse complement strand
TCGTCCCCCCGTAAAGTCCCTCCCGGGTGTCCAGGCGCAGTCCGGCCTTGCGGGTGCCGGAATCCGGGCCGTGACAATGGAAGCAATGGTCCGAAAGCAGCGGACGGATGTCGCGGTTGAACTGGAGCATGGGCGCGGCCGCGCTGACGGACAGCGTTGCTGCGGTCAGTGCCAGCCCCGCGGCCCACCGACGCAACGCCCGCCCATTCGATTCGGATCCTGGAGTACGCATCTTCAAACCTGTGTCTGAAACCTGACCGGAGGTTGCTCCGGCAGATTCACCTTCGTTTATCGCACCGCGAGGCGACCGCGGTCATCTCCCCGATCCACCCGCCGGTTGACGAACGCGAACCCTGAATGGCTGCATTGCCACTCTGGAGGGACGAGCCCCGCGCGTCGGAAACTCCCGGCGGTGAGGATGGGGACTCGTGGAACTCGTCCCTCCGAAGCGGCCTCAGGCATTGACATTATCTGTTTGGGTGTTATCACACAGTCCACAAGCTTGCCATGCCCGCCGCACTCCATCTTCAACTCGATCCGCGCTCCGGAATCCCGGCGTACCGGCAGTTGATGGATCAGGTGAAGTATTACATCGCTGGCGGGACTCTGCGTCCAGGCGATCAACTGCCCTCCATCCGCGAACTGGCTTCGGCGTTGGCCGTCAATCCAACCACCGTGGTCCGGGTCTATACCGAGCTCGAACGCGAGGGTGTGCTGGAGATGCGGCATGGCAAAGGGGCGTACGTGGCGCTGCAATCTCCCGGTCTGGCACCGGCCGAGCAGGACCAGGCCATCCGTCGATCGGCGCGTCAGTTGGCCCTTGAGGCATCCCAGTTGGGCATTGCCGCCGGTCGCGTCGTGCAGGTTGTTCGGGAGGAACTGGCGGCGTTGGAAAAGCCGGAAGCGGCGGGGCAGAGCGAGCCGGTGAAGTTCTCGGTGGTTTCGGGTGGATGACGATCGAAGGCGGCGGAGTGCCGCCGGAAGGGGATCAGTGGAAGCTCCGATCACAACGAAGGGCCTGACCAAGACATTCCGCGGGGTGGTGGCGGTCAACGGCCTCGACCTGCGGGTCGAGCGGGGAATGGTGTACGGGTTGATCGGGCGGAACGGGGCGGGGAAGACGACGACGCTGCGGCTATTGATGGGGCTTTTGAGGCCGGATGCGGGCGAGGCGCGGTTGTTGGGTCAGGACTGGTGGACGGCTCCGGCGGCAGAGCGTCAAAGGGTGGCGTACGTGGCGCAGGCGGGGCGACCGCCGGACTGGATGGCGTTGGAGGATCTCAGCCGGTATTCGGCACACTTTTTCGAGCGCTGGGATCGCGGGCTGGCGCACGAACTGGCGGGACGCTGGGAACTGCCCTGGAACAGGCCGGTGGGACGACTTTCCGGCGGGCACCAGCGTCTAGCCGCACTCCTTGTAGCCCTTTCGGCACGGCCGGATGTCCTCCTGCTGGATGAGCCGGCGGCGGGTCTGGATCCGGTGGCGCGCCGCGATCTCTTGCGCAGCCTGGTCGAGGCCTTGATGCGGACCGACGGGTGCACCGTCCTGTTGAGCACCCACCTCCTGGCCGACGTGGAACGGTTGGCAACCCACGTCGGCATCCTGGATCGCGGTCGGATTGTCGGTTCTGGAGCCGTCGAAGATTGGCAGCGCACCATGCGCCGGGTGCAGGTGGTTTTCCCGGGGATGGAGGTTCCGACTGGCGTCGAGATTCCCGGCGCGCTGAGAAGCACCCGGCTGGGGCCGGTCCTGACGTCGATTGCCCGCATCTCCGATGACGCGCAACTCGACGGCCTGCGAGCCGTGCCCGGGGTGCGGGTAAATCTCTTTCCGATGACGCTCGAGGAGTTGTTCGTCGAATGGTTTGAGCCCGGGGGGGCGGAGGGACCGATGTCCGGTCCGGGCACCCCGGGGCCATATGGATTTTGGGGCCGGTTCGGTGGACTCGCAGGGGATGCGCCAGATAATCGTGTGGGTAACGGCGTCACCCCTGCCATCCGTCCCGCTGGGCGGGAAGGCGATGCGAACGGCACCGGGCCGGCCCCGTACACGGAGACAGCAGATCCGCGTGCAGATTGAACACAGCGGGGACGCCCAGGCGTCCCGGCGACAACTTTGACGAACGTATGAACATTCAACGATCCGGCCTTCTCAGGCTGGTCATTCTGGCCTGGCTGGTGGCCCTTTCCTCCCTGCAGGCGCTGGCCGGGGCCGGCAAGGATCCCGTGATCACGCGGATCCGACCGGACGGCACCAACCTGCTGGTCACGGTGCGGCTTCCGGACGGATGCAGGCGCATCAGCCTCGAAAGCCGGCCCCGGCTGGGGGCGGGAGCCTGGGTGCCGCGCAAGGATCATTGGCCGGCGGAAGGGGTGGAGGAAGTCACCCTCACCGTCCCGATCCAGGCCGAGGTCGAATTGCTTCGTGCCCGGGGTGAAACCGCTGCCGAGCTGCCCCTGCCCGCCTTGTTCTTCAGCGGCAGTCGCGCGTTTTCCCCCGTCGTTTCCACCAATGCCGCCGTCCCCGGTGGCGATGCGCCGGTGAATCTGGGCTCCGGGGCCCCGCCGACCAACGATCGAGGTGCCGAGGGAGGCTTGGGCCGGGCGGTGGTAGAGTCGGACATCTGGCAGCTCGATGGTTCGACCCTCTACTTCTTCAACAGTGCCCGAGGATTCCAGGTGATTGATCTGGCCAACGTGGACCAGCCGGTTCTGCGTGGGACGCTGTCCTTCGCGGCGCAGGGCGAACAGATGTACCTGCTGCCGGGCGGAACCGCTGACGACCGATGGGTGGCGCTCCTGACTTCCAGCGCCTGTGATTCGGTCTCCGGCGAAATCCTGCTGGTGCGGGTGCGCAACGGGATTCCCGAGCTGGGGCCGCGGCTGCCGTTCGCGGGCCAGATTCGCGAGAGCCGGATGGTGGGCTCCGCACTGTACCTCGCAACCTACCGTTGGAGCGTGCAACCGGTGTCGCCCAACGACCCGACCCAGGGCTCGGTATGGCGTGCGGAGACGGGGGTGGTCTCATTCGATCTTGCCGATCCGGCTCAGCCGTTGGCCCGGGGCGAGAAGGTCATCGCCGCCAATCCGGACGCCATCCAGGCGACCGATCGCTTTCTTTTCGTCGCCACCAGCGGACCGGCGACCGGGGTGGATGATCCGCTCCAACCCATCTGGCTCCGGCCGGGGATCCATGGGGTGACCGTGTTCGACCTCTCGGATCCCACGGGCGTGGTGGAACAGTTGGGATCGGCGCTGGTACAGGGTCGGGTCGCGGACAAGTTCAAGATCAACCTGCGTGAGGACGTGCTGACGGTGGTTTCATCGCGGGACGCGGAATGGCGGATGGTGACGCGGACGAACTGGTACACCCGGGAGTACGGCCCGAATGGCGAGCGTCTGATTCCGCCGGTGGTGGAGAGGCGGGTGTACAACGCGTATGAGCAGGCTGCGCCGATGTCCACCTGGTTGCAGACCTTCGACCTGGCGACCCCGACGACCCCGGTGCAACTGGGCCAACTCAAGATCATCGAGAACGAGTCGCTGTTCGCCACCCGGTTCGTTGCGGACCGCGTTTACGTGGTGACCTTCCTGCGCATTGATCCGCTGTGGATCATCGATCTCTCCAATCCCGCCGCCCCGGCCATCCGCGGGGAACTTCAGATCCCGGGTTACTCCAGCTATCTCGAACCGGTGGGAACCAACCGGCTGCTGGCGGTCGGGGTGGAACAAGGCAATGCCACCGTCGCCCTGTTTGATGTGGCCGACGAATCCAAGCCCACCCAGATGAGCAAGGTCTACCTCGGGACCGGTTGGTCCTGGAGCGAGGCCAATTCGGATGAGAAAGCATTCAAGTACCTGCCGGAGCTCGGACTGGTACTGGTGCCGTGGCAGGGCTACGAAAACGGTCAGTACATCCAGGCGATGCAGTTGGTCGATTACACCGGCACTCGCCTGGTGAAACGCGGGATCATTCCGCACCGTCTCCAGGCCCGTCGCGCCACCGTCCTCGCCGATCGACTCCTCTCGCTCTCCGGCCAGGAACTGCTGGTGGTCGATGCCGTTGATCGCGACAAGCCGGTGGTCAAAGCTGAGCTCGATCTCTCCCTGGTGGTTAGCCGGGTCCGGGTCGATGGCGATCGCCTTGTGCTCCTGAGTGCGACCAGCAGTTCGATTCCCACAGTGCGCCGGGTGGCGGCCGCCGCTCCCGAGGTGGTGCTGGGTTCGCTGG
>JBDNHZ010000389.1:0-4628 GCA_041688515.1 Verrucomicrobiota bacterium | reverse complement strand
GGCCCACGCGCGTTCCCCGCCCGATTGAAGTGAGCCTCGTCACCTCGTCGCCTACCCGTAGGATACGACGTCAGGAGACTCTGACTTCCATTCGCACGTCCCCCGGCCCACGCGCGTTCCCCGCCCGATTGAAGTGAGCCTCGTCACCTCGTCGCCAACGCCACAAGGTTCAACGAGGTCCGGGAGGGAGGTTCTCCTTGAGATAGGAGGTCATCAGTTCGCGCAGGTGGAGCGTGGTTCCGGTGCCTTCACTGATGCTGTGCGAGCGGTTGGGGTACGACATCATGCGGAACTGGCGACCGTGACGGATGAATTCGTTCACCAACGCCTCCACGCCCTGGTAGTGGCAGTTGTCGTCGCCGGTGCCATGAATGAGGAGCAGGTTGCCCTTCAATTGGCTGGCAAAGGTCAGAGGCGAACCGTTGCGGTAGCCGTCCGCATTGTCCTCCGGCAAGCCCATGTAGCGTTCCTGATAGATGGTGTCGTAGAGACGCATGTTGGGAACGGAGGCGATGGAGATGCCGGTGCTGTAAAGATCGGGATATCGGAGCATCGCGTTCAGGGTCATCGAACCGCCGCCGCTCCAGCCCCAGATGCCGACGCGGGCGGGGTCCACATAAGCCCGGGTGGCGAGAACGTGTTTCAAGGCCGCGGCCTGGTCCTGCGACGCGAGGACGCCGATCTGCCGGTAGATGGACTTGCGCGAATCGCGGCCGCGGGGCGTGGCCGTGCCGCGGTTGTCGAAGCTCATCACCAGGTAACCCTGCTGCGCGAGCAGGTGGTGCCACAACTGCGAGTCGCCGCCCCAGGAATCCCTCACGGTGGATCCAGCCGGTTCGCCGTAAACGTAGATGAGGAGGGGATACGTCTTGGTCGCATCGAAGTCGGCGGGTCGGAGGCACCAGGCGTCCAAGTCGACGTCCTTGGCAACGGGCACCTTGAAGAACTCGGTCGTCGGCAACTTCAAGGCGGCGACGCGCTCCTTGAGCTTCTTGTTCTCCGCGAGCACACGCACCGACTTGTGATCGGGCAACGAGATCAACTCGGTCATCGGCGGCACGCCGTGCGACGACCAGGTGTGGAAGGCCCATCGGCCATCGGGCGACACCTGATAGGAATGGGTGCCGGGCTGACCGGCCGGCGTGACGCGCTCGGTCCGGCCACCATTGAAGCGCGAGCGATAGAGGTAACGCTGGGTCGGATTGTCCGGTGAGGCCAGGTAGTAGATCTGCTTGGAGATTTCGTCCACGTGGACGAGGCCGGCCACATCGTGTTTGCCCTTCGTGGCCAGCTTCAGTTTATCGCCGTCGCGGCTGGCGAGATAGAGGTGATCCCAGCCATCGCGCTCGCTCAGGAAGACGAACCGTTTTCCGTCCTTGAACCAGGTGAGGTTCTGATGGGCTTCCACCCAGGCCTCGTCGCGGTCGATGAACAGCGTTCTCACCTTTCCGGTCACCGGATCGGCGAGCAGGACGCGGTTGGTGTTCTGCAACCGGTTCAACTGTTGGAGGAAGATCTCCGGTGATCCATCCGGCCAGGCGAGATCGAAGATATAGTGATTCCGCGGGTCCCCGGGCACCTCGAGCCAACGCGTCGCACCGCCGGTGGCATCCACCACGCCGACGCGGCCGGCGGCGTTCATTTCGCCGGTCTTGGGATATTCGATGAGCTGTGTCTTTGGGTAGAGACCGTCGGTGTTGTTCACGAGCGCCACTTCGCGCACGCCCTCGGTGTCGAGCTGCCAATAGGCGATGGATCGGCCGTCCGGACTCCAACGAAAGCCGTTGCGGAGGGCGAACTCCTCTTCATACACCCAGTCAAACGTGCCGTTGATGATGTCTGGCGTCGAGGTGGTGGTCAGGGCGGTGATGCGTCGGCTCTGCAGATCCTCGACGTAAATGTTCCGTTCGCGCACGTAGGCCACGCGACGGCCGTCTGGAGAAAACGACGCGAACATCAGCGTCGAAGGCTGGGCATCGCCACCGAGCTTGAGCAGCTCGTGGCTTGTCCGGTCGAGCACCCAGTAGTCGCCCCGGGTGTTCGTGCGCCAGACCTTCTTCGTGTTGGTGAAAATCAAGAGCTTTGAGCGGTCCTTCGACCAACTGTGGCTGTCGATTCCCAGCGGAGAAGATCCACCCGGAGGGACGAAGTCCCGGGCGGGGACGAGGATTTCCTTGATGCCGCTCTCGGGAAGGTGACGAACCAGATCACGGCCGCCACCGGGTGCCTCGGAGGTCTCAAACGTGGTGTACCCGGAGCTGTCGTCGAGCCAACGCCCGGAGAAGCTTTCCCCTCCCAATTCTCCCGACGAGAAGATGCGTTTGACGGTGAGCAGCGGGGAGTTGGTATCCTGCGCCGTCACCCCGAGCGACGTGCCCAGAAGCAGCAACCAGCCCAGCCACCAGGTTGCAGGGCGACCCCGAGGTCGAAGCGTTGAAATGATCATTTGTCAGAAAGCGGGTGAATCGTCCGATCGCCGAACTACTTGCCGGGTTCCTTCGTTGGCTTGGGGATCTCGGCCGCGGCCGCATCGCTGCGGGCCTGAGCCACCTTCTTGATTTCCAAGCGCACCTTCGACAGGCGTTCAGGCCAGATGAACTTGGGAGCGGTCGCGGGGTTGTAGCCTTCGAGGTGGCCGTGGAGGCGGGTTGCCGGCTTGGTGTACTTCAATTCGGTGTCGCCGAAGACCTCCCGGCAAAGCGCGGCAAGGCCGGGATCGTATTCAATGAGCTGCGATCGCAGATGGACATGATTGTGGTCATGGTCATTGACGCGGTTGTTGTCGAACCACGACTGCACGCCCTCGGCGAAATACTCGTGATGGTTCACGGAGGCATACTTGCCCTTCCACAAGCCCGCCTTCATCGCGTCATCATAGGCGGCCTTCACCCGTGGATCGAAGGTTGGATCCACGTTCACCATCCCGCGCAGGTGGATGTTGTGGGCGAATTCATGGATGAGAATGTTCTCCGCCAGATAGGGATCACCGGAGTAGGAAAGCAGATTTTCCTCGCCGCAGGAACAGAACGGATCCTCTTGTGAACCGCCCGTGCCTCGCGCCCGCGAGTCCCACCAGGCCTTCGGCATCAGGTTGGCCCACTCCGGCAGGTCAGTGGTGAATTCGTTGTGCGCGATGATGCACAGGCGGGAACCGCTCTTGATCATGGCGGCACGCACGTCGGGCCGTTTGGCGAGCATCAGGTTGACGAGATAAGCGGCTTCCTTGAGCGCGTAGTCGTTCACCCTCTCTGACGCCACGATGGGATAGCCGTCCGCCTCCAGATACTTGCTGTAGAACGCCGGCAGCTTCCGTTCCGGCGGCGGCGATTTCACCTCTTCACGCCTGAGGGGAGGGACCTCGTTACGTTCGATCCGGTCCGCGGCCTGCGCGGGGAGACAAGCGAGCGCGAGGCCCACGCTGAGGAGGATCGAGTGCGAAACGCACCGGACCGAGGCGAACAGGCCCTTGGATTCCCTGGGCAGACAGGTGGTTCTCACTTCCTTGGTTTATCGCTTCGCCCCCTCAGGCGTCTTGGAATTGAAGACCGTCCCGACGTCAAAGCACGCACAACCCAGCACTCTCTCACGACGGAGCCCAAGGTGCCGGCTGCGCCACGCGCCAGGGGCCGCCATGAGGACGCCCCCCAGGCTGCTTCCACCCGCCTGCTCCAACCCAAGCAGACCGACGCGCTGAACAACGGCAGCGGCAAGCTGAATCTGGAACCTGGCCACCAACGCGTTCATGCCGGCGAATACATCTGGCACTTCCGCAAGGACTGGGCCGACCTGAACCACACCAACGCCGTCAGCCCGCACCTCAACCAGTTTTACATTGGTTGGACGGAGAATGGCGAATGGTGCAATTACACGATCAACGTGATCCAACCGGGCGCGTACCGGATCCGGGCGCTCTACGCCTTCCAGACCAACACGGTGACATTCGACCTCAACGGCAAACGGGCGGCGACCTGCCGTCTCCCGGTTCAAACGCCGGGCTATCACCACTGGAACCTCGCCCAGATTGGTACGATTGAGTTTCCTGAGGCTGGCCTCCAACTCCTGACGTTCCGTTATGGCAAGGGGAACAACTTCGCCTCGTTCGGGTTCGAACCCGTGAAGTAGTCAGCAGTCAGGCGCCGGATGTCGTCGTCGCGGTAGATTACCGACCCGCCGTTGCGAGGATTACAGCGAATGAAGGCGCCCAGTTGCGAAGGTCCGGCGAGCCATCAGCTCAGCGCCGCCCTCTTAGGTCATCCTGCGACAACCCGGCGATCTTCAGCGGGCGATTTCCATGGATCGGAATCACGATCCGTTCTTGTCGGCCTGACATCACGAAGATGTAATAACACCGGTGAATGCGCGCCAGTATCCAACCTTGGCGCTGAACGGAACTTACAAGCTCTTTGCCGGACACCTTTTTCACAAGGCCAACTTGATGACCCGATCGCCCCGCAAGGATTCTGCCTCGGGCGTCCCCACCGAAGGTCCCCCAATCATCGCCTCACGCAGGTTGGAAGTAACCTCCTCAATCGTGTCGCCCTGAGTGACGCATCTTGACACTGCCCCCGATCAGTTGGGCGGCGACCCAAGCCTGGGTAGCTGCCGACGTGAGGAGGCGGATGCTCCCG
>JBDNHZ010000388.1:0-2969 GCA_041688515.1 Verrucomicrobiota bacterium | reverse complement strand
GGATCGACTTCCGGGGAATCCAGGATGTCTATAAGCGCGGCAAGGGTAGCGACTACTTCGAGAACAGTCGGCGCGCGACTTACGTCCAGCAGCAGTACGCCATTCAAAACCCCCACGCCTTCGTCGGCTACGGACCCTACTTCTGGGGTCTGAGTGCGAGTGATGGCCCCGGTCCAACGGTGCGCAAGCTCGCGGGTATCAAGCGCCGCTATTTTGACTATGTTGGCCGCGGAGTGCCGGACGGCCCTGACGATGGGACCGTCGCCCCGTGGGCCGTGCTCGCCTCACTCCCATTTGCGCCGGAAATTGTACTTCCGACGGTTCGGCACTTTAAGGAGGTGTACCCGGAAATCACGGGTAGGTACTGCTTCAAGTGCAGCTTCAACTTGACCTTCCCGCTCCCGTCTCCGGGTCAGCCCGGCTGGACCTCGCGGTATCATTACGGAATCACCTTGGGTCCGGTGGTACTGGCGTGTGAGAACTTCCGCTCAGGCTTGCTTTGGCGACTGACGCGAAGCTGTCCCTATTTCGTCACGGGGTTACGTCGTGCGGGATTCTCGGACGGATGGCTATCCGGAGACTAATGGATGTCTGATCAGCTCATGCGTAGTGGCAAGCATCACTTCACGGGACGCCGGAGCCGTGGAACGTGGAAGCCGAGTTGAAAACACAATGACAACAACCAAGAAGTCAATATGACCATGAAGGAATCGAAATCGATGACCAAAGAATGCATGTGCGGAATGACCGCGGGCGAGGCTACCGCTCTCAATTCCGATCGCCATGGAACAACGTTCTACGTTTGCAACGACCACAGCCATCAAAGGGTTCCGCCGACCTGCGCCGGTGAAGATCCGGAGGGTCCCTCTGGATGCTACTGGGAATAGCATGCGGCGACCGATGGAATCATTGGTTGACGCACTGGCACCCACGGGACACACGACAGCATTTCAAGATCTAGATAGGGAATCTAACCATGAGCACAAACACTATTACTTCCGAACTGCTCCACCAGATGGACGGTTACTGGCGTTCCGCTAACTATCTGTCGGTTGGCCAGGTTTGTCTGTTAACAATGCGCTCCTCAGGCATCCGCTGAAGCTTGCGGACATCATGCGCCGGTTGCTTGGCCATTGGTGAACGACACCCAGCCGGAACTTCATCTACATCCACCTGAACCGGGTCCTCCAGGAATACGACCTAAACATGATCTAAGTCTCAGGCCCTGGACACCGCGGCCCGGCCGTTGTAGCCAACACCTATCTGGAGGGAACCTACAGCGGAGTGGTCGCTCTCAAGGCAACATGCTGGATCCACGGACATTGCCCTGACCGCACGGGGTGAGGGCGTGGCGACGGAACTGGCGCGGCGTCTGCAGGGTAGTCCATCTGCCCGCGTTCTCACCAGTCCGCTTCTGCGTGGCCGGAGAACTTGCGAGGTTGCGCTCCCAGACCGGGTCCCGGAAATCGAATCCGATCTTGCGGACTGGGATTATGGCGACTACGAAGGCCTTCAGACCCCGGCAATCCTCCGGTCATGACCCGGTTGGAACCTCTTCCTCGACGGCGGACTGAACGGTGAAACTCCGGCCCATGTCTCCGAGCGAACGGACCGCTTGATCACTTGCCTGCGCAGGATGGACGGAAATGTTGCTGTCTTCTCCCATGGCCACTTCGGACGCGTCCTGGCGACGGGGTGGATTGGTTTGCCGGTGAGCGAAGCGGAGCATGTCCAGCTCGGCACGGCATCGGTTGGCATCTTCGGCTACGACCCGCATCAGCCCGACGTGGTGGTCATCGAGCGATGGAACGAGGTCTCGGCTGCAAGGTGTCAACCTGGAAACTCACCGGCGATTGACCGATGGGAAAACGAAGGAGTCGAGATTCCTCATCAACAGACAAACGAGATGGATTTTGAATCCACTTTTGGAGGGGTTAAAACCCCATGGCGCAGCGATCTCCGGACGTCCATTTTCCAACTTCATCAACACTTTCAACGTGACGGCGACTGGCGTGAACATCTCGCCGACCTTTGTCGCTAACCGTGTGCTCCCGGATAGGGGCCATAAAGCAGCATCTTGACGCGCTTCCAATGACGGAGTTCTGCCGGCGCGCTTGGAACATTCAAACCGCAGTATCAAGCAGAGCCGGAGGACGGATTTGCCGCGGCCAGGTCCAAAGGGCTTGGTCAGGACGACCTGGACCAGGTTGCGGGGGCCGCTGCGGCCGGGCAGAGTGCGACTTTGCTGATCGAGGCGGATCGACAGGTGCCAAGACGATTCCACCGCGCGGCAGTAGAAGAGGAGTTCGAAGATCCACGCCATCTCGAGGTGGATGATGTGCTGGATGATCTTGGCGAATTGGTGCTTGGGAGCGGAGGCCGCGTTGTGGTGGTCCCCGCCGAACGGATGCGGTCAATCAAGGGAGCGGCGGCGATCCTACGATTTTCAAGAGGACAAATAGATAGCTAGAAACACTACAATATGAGAATCCAGATCAACACGGACGAGACCATTGACAGCGGTGAGGAATTGGCTCAGCAGACGCAGGCCGTGGTGGAGAGCGCGTTGGAGAGATTCATCCCAACAGATTGTCCGGGTGGAAGTCCACCTCAGCGACGAGAACAGGCACAAAGGTGGCCCAGACAAACGTTGCGTTATAGAAGCGCGATTGGAGGGAAAAAAGGCCGTCGCTGTGACCGATGAAGCGGAGCACATGGAGCAGGCCGTCAATGGAGCGGCGGCCAAGTTGGGAAGACCGCTCAATCACGAACTGAGGCGCTTGAATGATCGTTGAAGTCGAGATCGTATTACCATCATCTTTATCGCCTGACTCCTGCGGTTCGCCTCGGGAACTGGCGGTCCCCACCATCCGCTTGAAAATTCTTCGAACTGGTCTCCCTGATGGAAGGCAATTGAATGGGTGGCACGCCATCAAACAGCCCCGGGTACGTTGGACGGAAGTGGACGG
>JBDNHZ010000387.1:0-7137 GCA_041688515.1 Verrucomicrobiota bacterium | reverse complement strand
GAAGGGGGGGCGCGGTCTCTGGCCAGCGGCGACTGAGGAGGTGCCGGTGGCCCGGGCAGTGTCGGGACTTGCCATTCTGATGACGGCGATGGCGGAGGGACCCGATGATCGCGAGGGGCACGAAATCTGTCGCTTCCGGGTGCGCTGGCAGGATGGGTCTGAACAGGATTGGCCATTCCGATTCGGAGATGAAGTGGGGCCGTGGCTGGCGGATCCGATTCATGGCGGATTTCCTCGGGCAACGGTGGCTTGGGAGGGGTTGAGCGAATTGGGCGAATCGTTGCAGAAGGTCAACCGACTCTACGTGTATCGTTGGAAGAACACCCGGCCCGGCGTGCCCGTGGATCGGATCTCCTGGGTTGGGGGAGGTCGGAGCTTTGGGCTGCGCATCGCGGGAGTCACTGTCCTCTCGGAGTGAAGGAATTAGGCGGAGGGAAGGAGGCGGAAAAAGAAGCTCCGTCCAGCCTTGCGGCTGAACGGAGAACCGAACCAATACGCCTTGACGAGGACCAATCGCCAAGGCTCACGATCGGCGCCAAAAACGGGAGGCCTGTGCAAGACCGACGGTAAGGTCGGAGGACTCCCACCTTCAACGCTGCCAGTACTTCTGGGGATCCTGGAGTAGAAGTTGCACGAAAAGTAAAAATCCTACCGACCCATCAACAGAGGGGTGGAACCGGCGCGGCCAATGGGGCGCATCCCGACACTTCTCGTCCCGGGATCCCGGGCGTCCTCGTCCGCCTCTTCCCATCTCACGCCAAGCGGCCGGAGACTGCCGCGCCTTCCGCCTTTTCATCGCGGTCGGCTTTGCCTAAGGTGCCGGTCTCTTTTTTCGGATGCCGACCGTTTATATCAAAACCTACGGATGTCAGATGAACGAGCGCGACAGCGAGGCGGTCGCCGCTCAGTTGGTCGGGCGTGGGTACTCCCTGGTGGACGAGGAACAGACCGCGGACGTGGTCTTGCTGAACACTTGCAGCGTTCGTGATCTGGCTGAGCAGAAGGCGCTTGGAAAGATGCAGGCGATGGTCGGGCACTCTCGGAAGCATCGCACCGGTCAGGTGTTTGGGTATCTTGGGTGCATGGCCCAGAGCCGGGGACAGTCGCTGGCCGAGGGAGCCGACGGAGTGCAACTCGTTCTGGGAACCCAGAAGTTTCACCGCGCTGCCGATCACGTCGATGATCTGCTCGCGGGCCGTCAGAAGGTGGTGGTAGATACCGATGCGGAGGAGGGGAGCCAGTCGAAGTTGGCCGAACATCTGTCGCTCGAGGCTGCGCCCGGTCGCAGGCAGGTGTCTGCGTTCGTCAGTATCATGCAGGGCTGCAACCAGCACTGCACCTTCTGCATCGTCCCATTCACCCGCGGTCGTGAGCGCAGTCGCACCCTTCCGGAAATTGTCGAGGAGTGTCGTCGTTTGGTGGATCGCGGCGTCCGCGAGGTCACGCTGCTGGGGCAGATCGTAACCAGTTTCGGCCGGCGCGAGTACCCGGCGGTCGATGGCCGAAGTCCTTTCGTGCAACTCATTGAGGCGGTGCACGGAATCGAGGGTCTGGATCGGATCCGGTTCACCTCGCCTCATCCGAAGGGGTACGGATCGGATCTTGTTGAAGCCTATGGCCGGCTCCCCAAGTTGGTCGAAAGCGCGCATCTTCCCTTGCAGTCGGGCTCGGATCGCGTCCTCCGGGAAATGCACCGGGGTTACACTCGGGCTCGTTTTGAAGAAATCGTCGCCGGCTTGCGGAGGATACAGCCGGGCATGGGTATCACGACGGATATCATCGTTGGCTTTCCGGGTGAGACCGAGGCGGATTTCGAGGAAACCCTATCTGTCTGCCGCTCAATTGAGTTTGATAACGCGTTCGTCTTCAAATACTCGCCACGCCGTGACACCCCGGCGGCTTCCATGACTGGGGCTCTGCCGGAACCGCTCATCGAGGAGCGGCATCGCCGACTGCTGGACGTAATCAATGAAGTGGGGAAACGCCGGTATGACGCCATGGTGGGCCGTGTCGTTCCAATCTTGGTGGAAGGCATCAGTCGGCGGAACGCCACCCGGTACGAGGGACGGACGCGGTGCAACAAGATCGTGGTCTTCTCCGGGGCAACCCGCCATGTCGGTCAGGTGATTCCGGTTCGGATTGAACGGGTTGGGACCTTTACGCTCTACGGAGATCCATCGGTGATTGGAATCGATGAGGCGGTCGGATCCGCTGGAATTTCCCGTGAAGTTGGCGGTGAAGCCGGCTTTGGGAGAGTGGGAATGGAAGCCGTCGGGGAATTGAATCGATGACTCTTTCGCAGATTTTTCTGGCCCTGGGCGCCGCGCATGCGGCAATGGGATTGTGGTTTTCGCTTTCGCCGGGCCCGGCGGGTGCGTGGTTGCGCCGCTTTCCTCGGCAAGTAGCGCCGGGCGTCTTCCTGATGCTCCTGGGAACGGCGTGGTTCGTCTGGAACCTGCAGAGAACGGATGTCACCGATTTCGCCGAGTGGCAGCCGATCCTGCTGGGTGGGTTCGTCCTTTTGGGGGTTGGCTGCTGCATTTTCGTTCAGGATTACTTGTCCATCCGCGGTGGGACGGTCGTCGCACTGCTGGCGTGCGACTATTTTCTCGATGTTCGCCGTCCGAGCGACAATCCGTGGTCGGTGGTCCTGTCGGTGTGGTGTTACGCGGTGATCATCTGTTCGGTCTGGTGGGTGGGATCTCCGTGGCGGGTCCGGGATCTGGCGGCGTGGATGACCGATGGGCCGGGACGAATGCAGCGAATTGGCTGGGGATTGGCCGGCTTCGGGGCCGGAATGCTGGCCCTGGGGTTGGTTGCGACACGGTAACCAAAACAGGGCTTGCTAGGTGTTGCACGGTCGGTCTAAGGTCCGCGCTCCTTTACGGGTTTGGACCGTTTGAGGGTCTGCGTCGCAAGATTTTTTTGGATTATGTCAGTCAAGATTCGCCTGAAGCGCACTGGAGCCAAGAACAGCCCGGTGTATCGGATTGTGGTAGCCGACAACCGGAGCCCGCGGGATGGCAAGTTCATCGAAGAACTTGGTACTTATCAGCCGCGTCAGAAAGGCACCAACTACACATTGAACCTCGAGCGTGCCAAGTACTGGATCAGTGTGGGGGCACTGCCCTCGGACACGGTCAATTCCTTCATCAAGAAGGCAGATCGCGCGGCAGCTGCACTGGCCCCCGCGGTCTGAATCAGGCGCCCCTCCTTCGTTCGGCCCCCTGACCGTCGCCAACGGCGGTTTTTCAGGGTCGACCGCCTTCTGATTTCCCATCAACCTCTCGATCCTCAGACTCCATGGATGAATTCGTCGATTTTGTGGCTCGCGGATTGGTGGATGATCCCGAGTCGGTTTCGGTAACGACGGCGGAGCGGGGTGGGATGTCGGTGATCGAATTGCGTGTGGCTCCTTCCGACGTGGGTAAGGTGATCGGCAGACGGGGCACGACCATTCAGGCAATCCGATCTCTCGTCCAAGTTGGCGGTGCAAAGGCAGGTCGCCGGTGCACGGTGGACTTGGTGGAAGACTGAATTCTCACCCGCTGGATGGGATGCGGGTGGATGTTTTAACACTGTTTCCCGCGATGTTCGCGGGACCGTTGGACGAAAGCATCGTTCGACGGGCGAGGGCTGCCGGGTTGCTGGATCTCAGGATCCACAATTTGCGAGACTGGGCGAAGGATCGTCACAAGACGGTGGACGATCGTCCGTTCGGTGGTGGGCCAGGAATGGTCCTCAAGCCTGAGCCGCTCTTTGAAGCCGTTGAGTCGCTGAGGGGGCAGGGGACGAAGGTTGTTCTCACGTCGCCCAGTGGAAGCGTGTTCAATCAGGAGATGGCCCGGCGCTGGTCGCTGGAAAATCATCTGATGTTCATTTGTGGCAGCTATGAGGGCTACGACGAACGGATACGCCAACACTTGGCGGATGAGGACGTATCGATTGGGGATTTTGTACTGACCAATGGGGCCCTGCCTGCGATGGTGATGATCGATGCGGTGACTCGGTTGATTCCGGGGGCTTTGGGCGATGATGGGAGCGCAGAAGACGAGTCCTTCAGTGAAGGGTTGCTCGAGTATCCGCACTACACGCGTCCCGCAGAGTTTCGGGGTTGGGCCGTCCCGGAGGTTCTCCTGTCAGGGAACCATGCGGACATCGAGCGTTGGCGGCGATTGCAGGCGATGCGGAGAACGGCGGAAAGAAGACCGGATTTGTGGGAGAAGCGGCGTTGGGAAAAGCCCAAACGTCGCTCGACGAAAGCGCAACAAAAGACTTAAGAGGATCAAGGCATGAACAAGGCTGCACTGTTTGATAAGATTGAGGGGGAGCAGTTCCGCAAGGACTCACCCAAGTTCAACGTGGGGGACTCCGTCCGCGTTCACACCAAGGTGGTGGAAGGCGACAAAGAGCGGATTCAGGCCTTCGCAGGTCTGGTGATCGGCATCCGCGGTCGTGGACTAAACCAGACCTTCACCGTCCGCCGGATCAGCTACGGCGAGGGTGTGGAGCGCATTTTCCCCACCCACTCCCCTAGGGTGGATCGCATCGAGGTCGAGCGTGAAGGCTCTGTCCGTCGTGCGAAGTTGACTTACCTCCGGGCCCGGATCGGCAAAGGAGCCACGGCGGTCAAGGAGAAGGAATCCGCTCAGAGCGCGGCATCCAAGAAGAAGAAAAAAGCCGCCGCCGCGAAGTAAGCCGCCCCTTCGAATCACCCCCTTGCCATCGGCATGGGGGTGTTTTTCTTTCTGTTGCTTGGGTGGTCCGTTGGGGAGTTGGCGCGGCGTGGTTGGGGGATGAGTCGACGCCTGACAAGCGGAGAGGCCCTCGTTAGGCTCGTTACATGCGCTGCATCGTCACAGCGGGGGGCACGGTAGAGTCGTTGGATCAGGTACGAAGGTTTACCAACTTTTCCACCGGGCGTCTGGGCACCGGATTGGCGGAGCTCCTCGCATCGCGGGGGCATGATGTGACCCTGCTTCGCAGTCGCTCTTCGTCGGCTCCGCCTGCCCCTCCCACGCTCAAGGTCATCGGTTTCGAGAGCACGGCGGATCTGGCATCCCGCTTTCTGGAGTTCGCAACGGATGACTCGATTGCGATTTTTCATGCCGCGGCGGTCAGCGACTTCGGAGTGGGATTGGTGTATCAGCGAAACGGGGACGGATCGCTCCGGGCCATCTGCAGTTCCAAGTATTCCACCAGGTCAGGCAATCTGCTGGTTGAGCTGCGCCCAACACCGAAGCTGCTGCCGAGCCTCCGTGAGTGGTACCCGAGAGCGGAAATCTTCGGATGGAAGTACGAGGTGGAAGGGACTTTGGAGGCTGCTTTGGATGCCGGTTGGCGGCAACTGAAGGAGGGGCGAACCACCGGGTGTATCGTCAACGGTCCGGCACACGGTCCGGGGTTTTCCGTCCTCGGTGCGGGCGGTTCGATCGTCGTTGCCAGTGACTCTGCCGCATTGCTGAACCATCTCGTGCAGTTGCTGCCCACGGCGTGATGGGCAGACGGTGTTCAGCGACTGCCCCGGCTCAGCGCAATCAGTTCACCCAGACGCTTGTTGTCGTTTCGGATCCGCGCCGTCAACGTCCGGCCAAGGGCCAGTAGGAAGGGAGCGGCCAAATCCGCCTGCTCCCGGCAAAGTCGGTCAAAGCGGTCCCCTTGGATCCGGAGCAGGGTACTGTCCTCGTTGGCCAGAACGTCCGCGGAGCGTGGACCGTCATCAAAGAGGCAGATCTCCCCGAAGACATCCCCCGCGGCGAAGGTGGCGAGAGTGGTCTCGCGCCCCGCCACCAGGATTCGCGCCCGAACTTCGCCGTCGAGAACACAGTACATCGCGTCTCCGGGTCCACCTTGACGACAGATCTCGCGAAAAGTTGGCACTTTTTCGATCTCCATCATCTGGACGAATCGACCGAGTTGCTGATCGGTCATGGCGGCGAAGATCTTCACCCGGCGCAACATCCCGGGCTTTACCCCGGGGATCAGCGGGTCCGGTGCCGAAGGAGTGGGGGCACTCGTGCTGGAGTGGTTCGACTCGCTGAAAAGCCCCCGGAGTTCGTCCAGTTCATGGGCCTTGCTCCAACCTTGGGAATCCATGCGGTACAGCCAAGTGTCGGCCAGAACGCGTTCATCCCGAATCCATTCCACCAATTGAGGCAACTCGACGGGTCCGTAGACCACGTCGTCCACTGCCCAGATCTTATATCCCGTGTTCCCCGTATCATTACCCATGAGCACAGATCAAAGCGGGCAACCGCAAAGCTGAAAAGCGGGGAATGAAGCGGAATCGTCTCAAACCAGCGGCGGCGCGTCGTCGTCCCGGATGACCACCGTCCCAGCCAGTCGGTCATGCCAGGTCTGCCGACGCTCGTCCCAACTGGCCCAGAACCAGCCTATGCCGAAGCACAGTCCACTGAGGACGGCACTCAGCGCTCGGACCAGTGCCACGGGGCGATCGATTGGTCGCCCATCCAGACGGACGACCCGCAACCCCAGCACAAGTCCACCGAGAGTGGTTCCGCGCCAGGCCAGCATCAGAGTAAAGTAGGCAACTCCAAGGCCGATCCGCAGGGCTCCATCGAAGTGATCCACCTCCGGAAGAATCGCCACCAAGAACAGCAACGGAATCCAGTCGATGAAAAGCGCCCCCAGGCGACGTCCCAGACCCGGGCGAGGCGACGAGGCGATGCTCTCCGCGGAGAGGCCGGGTCCTTGACGGGCGTCGTGCCATCGAAGGGTCGAGGCGGATCCCATGGGATGTTGGGTGGAGGAATCAGGATCGGCAGGGCTGTCGACAGACGCCGACAAGGGCTGATTGAGCGGGATGGGATCTGACATGGTGGGGGACGTATTGGGGGTGAAGCCAGACGGTGCTGTGGCGGTCCGTCGGGTCGCCGTGAAAGCAGTTTCAGGATCGGCTTCGAGGTTGCCGCTGGAGGCGGAGGGGCCGGATCGAGCCGTGGCAGGAATCGGCAGCCGATCCCGCCGGAAAAGGGCCATCAGGATGGCGCCCAGCGCCCACAGCAGAAACACCATCCAGGTAAGCAGGCCAACCACCGGGATCAGGAAGAGCAGGGTTGTGATCGCTGCCCCGGCGAAGAACTCGGCGACTGGCGCTGCCTCCACGAGCCCGAAAAG
>JBDNHZ010000049.1:0-24112 GCA_041688515.1 Verrucomicrobiota bacterium | reverse complement strand
GTCGGCTTCAACCTGAAGCAGGCAGGTTTCGAGGTGATCACTGCCGACGATGGGGCCGAGGCGCTCAAGAAGGCGCGCGAGGCGCTGCCCGATCTGATCCTTCTCGATCTGATGCTGCCGGAAGTGGACGGCTTGGAAGTGTGCAAGTCCCTCAAGCGCGACGTGGCGACGGCATCGATCCCGGTCATCATGCTGACGGCCAAGGCGGCCGAGATCGACCGGGTGCTGGGGCTGGAGCTTGGCGCGGACGATTATGTGACCAAGCCATTCAGCCCGCGGGAGTTGGTGTTGCGGGTGAAGAACCTGCTCCGGCGGAAGACGGAGACGGCCGGGCAACCGGAGGAGCTGATCTTTGGCGAGTTGGTCATCAACATCCCCCGGCATCTGGTCCTGGTGAATCGCCAGCGGGTCGATCTGACCGCGACGGAGTTCAAGCTCCTCACGACTCTGGCCATGCGCCGGGGTCGCGTTCAGAGCCGGGATCAGTTGCTCCAGGATGTCTGGGAGTACGACAACATCATCGACACCCGCACGGTGGACACCCACATGCGTCGATTGCGGGAGAAGTTGGGGGCCGCAGCCCGCTACCTGGATACGGTCCGGGGCGTTGGCTATCGCTTCGTGGAAGGTTGATCCCAACAACGCATGTGGCTGACGATTGCAGTGGGCGTGTTGGGTCTGGTCCTGGTGGGCTGGCTGGTACGCCGCGAGCAGGTGACGGTTGAACGCCTTCGGGAGGCGTCCCTCCGTCTGGCCGAACTCAAGACCCAGCGTCACCTCGAACTGGTCGAGGAACAGTCCAAGCAGCAGGCGCTCCTCGACAGCATGGTCGAAGGAGTCCTCCTGCTCGATCCCCAGGGACGGGTCGAACACATGAACCCGGCCTTGGTGCGGCTGTTCGGGCTCTCCGGCGAAAAGCGGGGAAGTCCGGTGGCGGAGGCCCTACCGGTGCCGGCCCTGTCGGAGTTGGCCGCCCGGACCGTTCAACAGGGGCGGTTGACGGACCAGGAAGTGGAGTTGCCGGGCGATCCCGGGAAGATTCTGCAGATCAATGCGGTGGCCTTGCGCGATCCCGATCGGATGCTGGCCGGGACGCTCTTCGTCTTCCACGACCTGACCCAGCAGAAGCGGTTGGCCGAGCAGCGCCGGGAGTTTGTCGCCAACGTCAGCCACGAGCTGCGCACGCCGCTGTCCCTGATCAAGGGATACACGGAAACCCTCCTCGCCGGGGCCAAGGAGGATCCTGAGACCGCCACCCGCTTCCTCCAGATCATCGACAAGCACGCCGACCGGCTGACCTTTCTGATCGAGGATCTGCTGACCATCTCGAAGCTAGAGTCGGGGCAGGTGATCATGAACCTCCATCCCACCGCGCTGTACGAGGTCGTCGCCCAGGTGCTCGAAGATCTGAAGGCCAAGGCGGTCGAGCGCGGCACCGATCTCCGCAATGAGGTGCCCGAAGCCCTCCGTATCCACGGAGATGGCGACCGGTTGCAGCAGGTGATTTCAAATCTGGTCGACAACGCCATCAAGTACGGCCGCCCGGGCGGTCGCGTGGTGGTCGGGGCCCGTTCCCTCCATGAGGATATCGTCGAGGCTTGGGTGGCCGACGATGGCGTGGGCATTCCGGTGGAGGCGCGCGAGCGGATCTTCGAGCGCTTCTATCGCATCGACAAGGGACGTTCCCGCGAGCAGGGCGGCACTGGCCTCGGCCTCAGCATCGTCAAGCACATCGTCCACGCCCACGGCGGTGAGGTGCGGGTGGAGAGCGAACCCGGCCGCGGATCCTGCTTCTACTTCACCCTGCCGCGGGTCAACGAGTCCGGGGAGTGAGCGGCGCGCTCACAGCGGGATCTTCGGGACGGCCGCATGGAATCGGCGCAGGTCCACGTCGTCGGACCGCACGGATTGGTTCTGCAGGTAGGGCGGCATCTGCGAGATGCGGCGCGACGCATTCGAGAGGAGCTTCCAAGCCTCGGCGTGGCCGTCCGCGAACGAGAGGGTGAATCCGTAGTTGTGGCGGGCGGCGGGGAAATCAATCCAACGGAAGTCCCCCGGTTGCGTCACCACGAAGCGCGCGTTCTCGATGCTGTTCTCATGTTCATCCAGGAAGACAAAGGCCGCGCTCGGAGCGGGATTCACCACCTGACTGAGCTTGTGCCAACAACTTCGGTCGGACGGATTCGGCTCGTCATTCATGTAGGCGCTCATCGAGACACTGCGGCTGCGTCGGATCTTTCCCTCGTCGCGGACGGTCGAACGGTCGGCCGGACATTTGTAGATCGCCGGGGAGCGGTTGTAGGGGAAGAGCAGGCCGCGTTGGATCTGGGCGGTGTTGGTATCGGTGTAGGCGTTGCCCGTGACCCAGGTCCGGGCGGTGGCGTTGGCCCCGGTCCGTCCCCCGGTGAGGACGGTCTCGTTGGGCGGCAGTTCGTCGCGGTGATCGTCGATGTACACCAGCCAGGCGAGGTTCAGTTGCCGGTAATTGCTGAGGCACTGGATCTGAAGTGCCTTCGCCTTGGCCTTGCCCAGCGCCGGCAGCAGCATTCCCGCGAGGATCGCAATGATGGCGATCACCACCAACAGTTCGATGAGGGTGAAGGCGGCGGGAGCACGAAAGCGGGTTCCAACCGCTCCCGACGCGCCGATGACGGAGCGGTTCACCCCTGCAATGGAACATCGAACCGCCCCGCCAGCGAACGGAATCTCCCCGGCCCCATCGGCGGGCCGAGTTCCGCGAGTCCCCCTGATCGACGTTCGGAGTTTCGGACTCGCTGAAACGCCTCCGGCGTGGAGGGGATGGATTCGGACACCCGGCCCCTTTTGGCGTCCCTCTGCGTCCCCTGCGTCCTCCGCGGTGAACCCATTCTTGTCCCCGCCCGATCGCCCGATCATCTCCGTCCGTCGTACCACATGGAGCAGGCCTCGCGACTGGACAGGGTCGCCCGCGGTCGGAACACGGCCCGGAAGAAAAAGGACAGCATCTCGCCCGGGCGATAGAGGCGGATCTTGCGTGCCGACGTGATGAGTGGGGTTCGGCTCAGGATGACCAGCTTCCGGCCCCGGGCGCGTGCACTGCGTTTGAGTCGCCGGGCCAGGTCCAGTTCCTCACCGGCGAACTGTTTCAGGCTGAACCCCCCGATTTCCCGGAATGCCGCGGTTTCGACAAAGATGTACGAGCCCGCCGGCACCCGGCCGATCCGGCTGATCAGGTTCCAGACCCCGCTCACGAAATGGGCCGAGGGCGGTCCGCCGTCCAGACGCAGGGTGCTGCCGCCCGCGAAGCAGCGTCCGGAGGAAATGGCTTCAGCCGTTGCTTGGAAGAGCTCGGGGGAGGGGATGGAATCGGCGTCGAGAAAGAGGATCCAATCGCCGGTGGCGGCGGCGGCACCGGCATTGCGGGCGCGTCCGATCATGTTGACCGTCTCGAACACAACGGTGGCACCGAAGGAGCGGGCGACGTCGCTGGTGGCATCGGTGGAGTTGTTGTCACAGACGATGATCTCGGTGGTCCAGCCCTGGGAATGGAGGCATTGGACTGCCTGTTGCACGGCCTGAAGCGTGGCCGGCAAGAGTCGTTCCTCATTGAAGGCGGGAATGACCACCGAGAGTTTCATCCGGGGAACATCATGGCAGGGGGCGGGTTTGCAAAGCTTGCGAGCGTGTGCAAGGTGGAGGGCCGTCTAGATGGGCCATCCCGGCCCGTCTGGGCTTCCCGGGGGAAGAGGCGGGCGAGGTCGCCCGCGGTCCCAGGAAGAGCAGGGTGCTGAAGCACCCGTTTGGCGGAAATCCGGGAAATCCGTTGACGCGCCGGCAACGGGGTCAACAGAGTTTGGGTTTGCGGGAATCGGAGAGAAGCTTCCAACCACGACATGAGCACTGCTGAAAATGCCGCAGTTTTTGCAAAGGGCCTCGATGGAATCATCGCCGCGCACACGCGCCTGAGCGACGTCCGTGGGGATGTTGGCCAGTTGATCTACTGTGGCTACGACATCGATGAACTGGCGGGCAAGGTGACCTTCGAGGAGGTGGTTCATCTCCTTTACTACAATCGCCTGCCCAACCGGGCGGAGTTGAACGAGCTGAAGGCGCTTCTGGCCGGTTATCGCGACCTGCCCCAGGGAGTGACCGACATCCTCACCCGCCTTCCCAAGGATGCCCCGCCGATGCACGCCATCCGGACCGGCGTGTCCGCCTTGGGCTGCTACGACACCACCGCGGACAATGACACCATGGACGCCCAACGTCGGAAGGCGTTCCGGCTCGTGGCCCAGATCCCCGTCATCACCGCCTATTTCCATCGGTCCCGGCAGGGCCTGCCGCTGGTGGCACCGGACCCGACCCTGGGTGAGGCGGCCAACTTCCTGTACATGATCGATGGCGAGAAGCCGTCGGCGGAGAAGGTCAGCACGATGGACATGTGCTACGTGCTGCACGCCGATCACGGGATGAACGCCTCGACGTTCAGTGCCCGGGTGACGATTGCGACGCAGAGCGACATGTACTCGGCGATCACCTCGGCGATCGGAACGCTGAAGGGCCCGCTCCACGGCGGTGCCAACGAGGGCGTGATCAAGATGCTCAAGCAGATCGGGTCGTTGGAAGGCGTGGACGCCTACGTGGCCGAGTGCCTGCGCCAGAAGCAGAAGATCATGGGCATTGGGCACCGCGTTTACAAAGTGCTCGATCCGCGGGCACCGCACCTCAAGCGCATGGCCCAGCTCCTGTCGGCCAAGCTCGGCGAGCCGAAGTGGATCCAGATGTCGGAGCGCATTGCGGAGATCATGCTCGCCGACAAGAAGCTGCATGCGAACGTCGATTTCTACAGCGCCACCGTTTACTACTCCCTGGGCATTCCGACCGACCTGTTCACCCCGCTTTTCGCCATTGCCCGCATGAGCGGGTGGACGGCGCATGTGCTGGAACAGTTGGCCGACAACAAGCTCATCCGGCCGCAGTCGGTGTACACTGGGCCGGTTGGCCTGAAGGTCGTCCCCGTCGATGAGCGCTGAGAGCTTCAACGCCTCTTGCGGTGGGGCAGATGGCTGCCTGTGCCGGGTCCGCGCGTCGGACCCGGTTTTTCCGTCCCTTTTTTCAGCCTGTCGGGAGTCCACGACTCCCGGCCGTTCCCGGCGGTGAACTACCGGGCCCAACGATTGAGATAGCCGATGAACATCCACGAATACCAAGCCAAGCAATTGCTCGCGCGACACGGAGTGGCCGTGCCGCCGGGAGAACCCTGCAAGACCGTCGAGGAGGCCCGTGCCGTCGCCGAGAAGCTGTTTGCGGCGGGGCACACGCTGATTGTGATCAAGTCCCAGATCCACGCCGGTGGACGCGGCAAGGGGACCTTCACCCACGGCTTCCAGGGGGGCGTGAAGCTCGCCAAGACCTTGGACGAAGCCGTGAATTTTGCCGGCAACATGCTGGGCAAGACCCTGGTCACCAAGCAGACCGGCCCCGAGGGGCGCGTCGTCCAGACCCTTCTCATTGCTGCCGCCGAGAAGATCAAGAAGGAGTTCTATCTCGCGATCCTTCTCGACCGGAACAATTCCCGCCCGCTGATCATGGCGAGCACCGAGGGTGGCGTGGACATCGAAGAGGTCGCTGCCCACACGCCGGAGAAGATCATCCGTGAACATGTCGATCCGGCCGTCGGATTGATGCCCTACCAGGCCCGCAAGATTGCGGCTGCCCTTGGACTCAAGGGCGATCTCTTCAACCAGACCTGCAAGCTGATCGCGGGCGTTTACAAGACGTCCTGGGAAAGCGACGCCGCCATGGTCGAGATCAACCCCCTCTGCATCGTCGAGGGCCCCGGTGGCAAGGAAAGCATGGTCGCGGTCGACGCCAAGATCGGCCTCGACGACAACGCCCTCTACCGGCACCCCGACATCCAGGCGATGCGCGATCTCGCTGAGGAATCGCCCCTGGAAGTGGAAGCCAGCAAGTACTCGCTGAACTACATCAAGCTCGACGGCAACATTGCCTGTCTCGTCAACGGTGCCGGCCTGGCGATGTCGACGATGGACATCATCAAACATTTCGGCGGCGACCCGGCCAACTTCCTCGACGTGGGCGGTGGTGCCTCGAAGGAGCAGGTCGCGGCCGCGTTCCTCATCATCCTGAGCGATCCCGCGGTGAAGGGGATCCTGGTCAACATTTTCGGCGGCATCATGGACTGCAATGTGATCGCCACGGGGATTGTCGACGCCGTTCGCGAGACCGGTCTCAAGCTTCCCCTCGTCGTACGTCTTGAAGGCAACAACGTCGCCGCCGGCAAAAAGACCCTCGCCGAGTCCGGCCTGACCATCATCTCCGGCGATTCCATGGCGGATGCCGCTCAGAAAATCGTCAAGGCCACCCGCACTGCCTGAGTTGACCCCCGAAACTTCCAATTCGATTTAACATGGCCATTCTCGTCACTCCGCAGACCAAGGTGCTCGTTCAGGGCATCACCGGTTCCTTCGGCGCCAAGCACGCCCAACTTTCGCTCGCCTACGGCACTCAGGTCGTCGCCGGCGTCACGCCTGGAAAGGGCGGACAACTGTTCGAAGGCAAGGTGCCGGTGTTCGACACCGTTGCCGACGCCGTCCGCCAGACCGGCGCCACGGCGTCCGCCATCTTCGTTCCGCCTCCGTTCGCCGCCGACGCCATTCTGGAAGCGGTGGATGCCGGCATCGAACTCGTGGTGTGCATCACCGAAGGCATTCCCGTAAATGACATGGTCCGCGTGAAGCGCGCCATGCAGGGATCGAAGTCCCGTTTGATCGGGCCGAATTGTCCGGGGCTCGTCACTCCCGGCGAAGGCCCGCAGTCCCACGGCGGCTGCCGGATCGGCATTGCCCCGGGTTACATCCACAAGAAGGGACACATCGGCGTCGTCAGTCGCTCGGGCACGCTGACCTATGAAGCCGTCTGGCAGCTCACCTGCCGTGGGGTCGGCCAGTCCACCTGCGTGGGCATCGGTGGCGATCCGGTCAATGGCACCTCCCATCTCGATGTCATCCAGATGTTCATGGCGGATCCGGACACCCACGGCATCATCATGATTGGTGAGATCGGCGGCAGCGCCGAGGAAGAGGCCGCCGAGTGGATCGCCCGCTATGGCACCAAGCCGGTGGCCGGGTTCATCGCCGGGGTCACTGCGCCTCCGGGACGTCGCATGGGCCACGCCGGTGCCATCGTCAGCGGTGGCAAGGGCACCGCCCAGGCCAAGATCGATGCCTTCCGCAAGGCGGGCATCGGCATCGCCGCCACCCCCAGCGAGATGGCGGATACGCTGCTGCGGATGATGTAGTGGATCGAATCAGGCGGGTCGGGACAGCCGGGGCAGGGGCAACCCGGTTGCCCGGCCGGCATTCCGCCCGGACCCGCCCATGTCACTCGTCGATCTCTTCCTCAACCTCGCCGGCCTGCTGATGTGGGTCTCCTGGCGTGGGATTGCCGGTCTGGAGTCGGCGGGTTCGGCGGGTACCATCCTCGGCAATCTGCGGCCCGCCGAGCGGGTGCGACGTCCGCGTTGGGGGTATCTGGTCGGGCTTCTCGGCCTGTTGGTCTTCCGCGCGGTGGTCTACCGCCAACTGGGGCCCGGGCTGCCTTGGCACCCCAGTTGGTCCGTTGCCGCCGTCACGCTTTCCTTCCGGTCCGACAGCTTCCTGCGGATGCTCGGTTACTCGGGGCTCAGCTTCGGTTGGCTGCTGATGACCTGGTACACCTGGTGGATCGCCGTGCTGGTCATCAACCGCTCGCCGAAGGATCGCGACGGCGTGACCCGTGCCGTGCGACGGCAAATGGGATGGCTCGGAGCCCTGCCGGCCCCGTTCCTGGCGATGTTACCCCTGCTGGCGGCGGGACTGGGTTGGGTCGTGGTCGGTTCGTTGGCTTCCCATTACCGGCTGATGCCCGCGCTCCGCGATGGCGGTCATCTGGCGCAGCAGGCCCTCGTCATGGCGCTCTCGCAGGTATGCGTGCTCCGCTGGTTCCTCGTCGGGATTCTCCTGCTGCATCTGCTCAATCTCTACGTTTACCTGGGCAACCACGCGTTCTGGGATTTCATCCAGCAGACGGGCGAACGTCTCTCCCGACCCTTCGGCTTCTTCCGCCTGGGACATCTGGATCTCTCGCCCCTGCCTGCGGCGGCGTTGGCGTGGTTCATCCTCAATCTGCTGGGATACGGCTTTCCCTGGCTTCGTGAATCTTTGCCCGGCATGCCCGCCTGGATGGAGTTCGGGATCTGGCCGACGGTCTTCCGCAATCTGCCGCTGAATTGACCCCGCCCCGTGAGCCTTCCTTCGTACCTTTCCTCCGACGCCAACGGGTGTCTCCTTGCCATCAAGGCGCAGCCGCGGGCCCGTGAAACGGCGATCCTCGGCCTGCACGGGAACGAACTGAAGGTCCGGATTGCAGCGCCGCCAGTGGACAGTGCTGCGAATGAAGTCCTGGTGGAGTATCTGGTTGAGCTTCTGGCATGCGGTCGCCGACAGGTGAGCTTGGCTCGCGGGGCCGCGTCCCAGCACAAGGTGGTTCGAGTCACGGGGATGACCGCGGTCGAGGTGGCGGCCCGGTTGGTGTCGGCTGGCGCGCCCGGAATTTCGTGAACCTGGAAGCCGCAGTTTCTGATCCGCAGATTCCGCAGATGGGGAGGTCTTTGGAAGCGTCCAGGGCGCAGACGTGGTCTCACTCTGCGGGCGAGGACGCCCGCGGTCCCAGGGGTTCAGGGCACCGTCACCGTGCTGCCCGAGATCGGCAGGCTCTGGATCTTTCCGTCCGGGAGTCGGACTTCCAGGGTCGCGCCTTCCGGTGCGCCGGTGAGCACCGGGCTGTACGTGTCCTGACCGCCGCTCCCATTGCCGGCTCGGAGTTCGATCAGTGGCCCTCGACGCGTTCCCTGGACCCATCGGAGTCGGGTTCCCGGGAGGCGACGGCCAGTCGGGTTCGCGAACTGCACCCGGACGCCGGGCTTGCCCGAGGTGTTCTTCCAGAGGGTGGTGTCGCCCTGGTGAACCCCCACGGCAAGATCGAGGCGGCCGTCCTGATTTAGGTCAGCCACCGCGACCCCTCGACCTTCGCCCGGGATCCGGATCCCGGCCTCGGCGGGACCCATGGCCCGGAAACCTCCCTGGCCGTCGCCCAGCAGGATCAATCCGAGGCCGGCGTCCTGACGGGTGGATTCTTCGTCGAGACCGAACTGATTCTGGCTGAGGAAGAGATCCGTGAAGCCGTCGCCATCGAGGTCGGCTGCGACCAGGGCGTTGGCGCTGGTCCACTGGGTTTCCGGAGGAAGCGGACGGGCTTCGAACCGGTCTCCACGGTTGAGGAATACCATCGATTTGGACGTCCGGATCTCCCGTTGCGTGACGCCTTCCGGTTTGCCTGCCAGGAGTTCCTCCAGTCGGGCTCGGCCGAAGGCGGCGTGGGTGGGAAATCCCACTGGAACCCAGGGCAAGGCGGAGGCAACGACCTTCCATTCGCGCCTGGGGAACCAACGCCGGGAGGTGGGATCCCACGACGCCAGCAGCGGCTCCACGGTTCCAGCCCCGGAGAAATCCGCCCAGGCGAGCTGGGTGGACCCGTGCTCCGGATCGAGCGGTTCCGGTCGCCAGTTTTCGCCCCAGTTTCCGGCAGCGAGATCCATGCGCCCGTCGCCATCGAAATCCCCGGCAGCAAGCCCTTGCCACCAACCGGTGAGCCCGTCGAGCCCGGGGACCTTCAGGGGTTGGAGGTTGCCGGCGTCGTTGCGCCAGATGCGGATCTCGCCCGCCTCGGCGGCAGTGACCAGGTCGGCGTCGCCGTCATGGTCGAAGTCGGTGAACAGGGCACCCGTGACCAGACCGGCATTGGTCAGCGTCCCGGCCTCGCGCCATTGACCGGACTTGCGGGTGAACCAGCGCGACGGTTCCGGGGCGGGCCATTGCCGGACTCGACCACGGTGGCCGACGAACAATTCGGGGGATCCGTCGCCGTCGAGGTCGGCGGCGGCGATGGAGCCCGGGTTCATTCCGAGGGTTAAAGCCGCGATTCCGTTCCATGCAGAGCCTCCGCGGAGGGAAGGCAGAAGGCGGTTGCCAGCCGGATCCGCCGGCAGGGCCATGAGCCATCCATCGGGTTCGCCGGTGGACAGCACCGCACTGCCGCCACGGGGGGCTTCCGGGCTTTGAGCCGGGGGCAGCGCGCCCTCGGGGACGAGACCGCGGGTCGGGTCGTTGCGACGCCAATGGTCGGGTTGGCCGCGACCGCCGGTCACCAGCAGGTCGTCGCGGCCATCGCCATCGACGTCGATCCAGCCGACCGCCGGCGACCGGGTTCCGACGAGGCGGGGCAGGAGTCGTTGATGGGCGAACTCATCGACGGCTTCGGACTGGTGGCGATGCGCCGGAGTGAGGGTCAGCGGCGCGAAAACAGGGACGGGAAGGGAACGGGTGGGCGCGGGAGTCGGGGCGATGTCGGGCTCAATGATTTCATAGATCCGACCTGGCTGAAGGTCCGGGACGGTGCTGCGACGTCCGGTGCGCCAGACGACTTCCAGGGTAAGGCTCGCCCCGGGTGCCCCGGCGGCGAACGTGCGCATCGTGTCATCGCAGGACAGGTAGCGTCCGCCGGAAATCATCTCCTGAGACTGGGTCACCGGGCCGCCGAGGAGACGGAGTCGTGCGCCGATCCCTCGGGTGTTGGCGGCGGCACCTCGCAGGCGGATGGCAACGCGGGGAGCGGAGGCCTCGTTGCGAAGGAGGGTGGCGACTTCGTTGAGACGGTTCACGACCACATCCAGGTCGCCGTCGTTGTCGAGGTCGGCGAGGGCCATGCCCGTGTGCACTCCCGTTAGGTCGAATCCCCAGGCGGCACTCTGGTCGGCAAATGTCAGGTTGTGTTGATTGCGAAAGGCGTGGAGGGGGGTGGGCAGCGGGGCGAACCGGCGGAGGTTCTTCAGGCGATTGGCGGCGGTGCGCGCTTCCCGCAGTTGCGCCATTTCCGCCAGAACGTCGGCGTGCTGGACGTCGTGGCCATTGCCCGTGGCCACCAACAGGTCTTCCCAGCCATCGAGATCCACATCGAGAAACAGTCCGCTCCACGCCCACTCGCTGGCAGCGATTCCGGCGAACGCGGCGATTTCGGCGAAGGTTCCGTCGTCCCGCGCCACCTGCAGGGTGTTGTGGGTGACTTCAGGGCGGAACAGCGGGTCGGTGCGCGGAAAGGGGATCAACCCGGCCAGGGTGTTGGGCCGTTGCCAGGCGCGACGTTCGGCCTGGCGGCTCATCATGTCGGCCACGAACAGGTCATCGCGTCCATCCCGGTTGATGTCGGCGACATCCACGCTCATCGACGACAGGCTTTGGTGACGGAATTGGAGGCGCGGCGCGGCGCGGAATCGACGCCCTCCTTCACTGATCCAGATCCGATCCGGCCAATAGGCGAAATCATTGCAGACGTAGAGGTCCGGATGTCCGTCGCCGGTGAAATCCCGGAACTGGACGGCCAGGCCCCAGTCGGTGGGCGGTTCCTTAAGCGGTTCCCCGTCCTCGTTGAGGAATGCGCCGGAGGTCCAGCTGACCGGGGCGAATTTTCCTCCCCCCGGATTGAGATAGAGGAAGTCGCGTTCACCCCGCTCGATCACTTCGACCCCGCCTTCGCGGGGTGTGGTGGGAATGAAACGGCCCTCGGGCTTCACCGTGATCGTTCCGTCCGCCTGACGCAGGGCTTCGACCCGCAGCCCGGGGGGATCATCCCGGAAGGTGTCGGTGCGGTAGTGGGTGACGTAGAGGTCGAGATCGCCGTCTCCGTCCATGTCTGCCATGGCCATCGACGTGGCTCCGAATCGGCGCACCAGGCGGTTGTCCGTGGCCTCGGTGAAATGGGCGGCGCCGTCGTTGAGGAAGAGTCGGGTGCCGCCGCCCACCGCATTGACCAGCAGATCGAGGTCCCCGTCGCCATCGACATCAGCCAGCAACGCGCCGGTGGAAGCCTGGTCTGGGCAGGCCACCTGGGCGGAGGCGGTGATGTCTTCGAACTGCCAGTTGCCCCGATTGCGATAGAGGACGTTGTCGCCCTCCAGACGACAGAAATAGACGTCGCACCATCCGTCGCCATCGACGTCGCCGAGCGCCACGCCCGATCCGTTTTCGAGGATGCGATTGTTGGCAGCCGAAGCTTCGGCGAGGTGATTGGTGAACTGGATGCCTGTGCTTCCCGCGGCTTGAAGGGTGAACCCGGTCCGGGGCTTGGAATCAGCCGGAGCCGCCGTCATCCAACGTCCCCCCGGGAAGCTCTGCCAGGGTTGGGTGGGCGCGTCGCCGAGGATCGGCGCGGCTCCGAGCAGGGCCAAGCTGAGCGCCAACCCGGCCAGAGCCGAACGGGGCAACGGGCCTGCACCCGTCGCCGGTTGCCCACGATGTCCCGGCGTGCCGATCACTGCCCGTGATGCCCCTTGAGGTGTTCGGCGAGGGCATCGAGGCCGAAGTCGTTGTTGAAGTCGCGCCACACCGCATGGACGTGGTTGGCGTCGTTCTGGGTGTTGTCGTATTCGAGCAGGAAGGTCGGGCCGAGGACGCGGTAATAGTGGCGGTCGCCCTTGTTCAAGCTGCCCGCCCAGGCGAAGCGGATCTTTTCGAGGCCGGCCTTCTCGATCTTGGCGAAGTCGGTATCGGCCAGTTCGCCCCGCAGGCGACCGACGTATTCCCGGATGAGTTGGAGGGCGATTTCACGCTGGGCGGCCGGCATGTCGCCCAGGGTCAGCCCACGGGCGTCGTCGAGCTTCGCCTTGCGGTCGGCCACCGTGAGGATGTCGTCCGGGGCCTTGGAATCGATGATGGCCTGACTGCGGAGGTTCTCGGGGAGTGAGGTCACCAACCGACGTCCGAGATCCTCCTCCGCGGCGAGGGTGCGGAGACCGGCGCGCGGACCCTTCCGGATTTCGGCCGGGTTGGTCCCCATGAACGTCGGGGTGCCGGAAGCGACCTTTCCGTCGGCGAGGGTGAAGTTGAAGGCGAGATGATGTCCCTCGAAACGCCAGCCCCAGACGCCCTTGGCGCTGGGTTCACCGAAGATGCTGACGTGGTACATGCCGGGGTCGCGCGGGAATCGGCGACCGGCTCCTTCCAGATCCTGCAAGACCTGCTCGAGGCTCATGATGGTGGTGGCCTTGAGATAGCCGCGCTGGCTGAGGGCGGATCCGAGCAGACCCTGGGCAAGATGCTGTTGGGCGACGCCCAGTTCCTTGAGTTGGATTCCCTTCCGATCCTTGGGAATGAAATGCCAGTTCAACCGCTCATCGTTGGTCCAGGCGAAGGTGGTCTTGGCGCGTTGCTCCTCGGTGAGGGCCGAAAGGAAGCGGGTGGCCGCGTCCACCATGTCGCTCGCCGGATCTGCCGCGACGACGCGACAGCACAGCCATGCGGCTGCGATGACTTGAAGGGATTTCACGGGCCCACTTTCCGGGACCATCGATCCGGGGCAATCCCAAAACCGGAGATGCTTCAACTTCCGGATTGCCGACGGCGTCCTCCTTCCCATCCTCGCCGCCATGCTGGATATCAAGTTGCTGAGGGAGAAACCGGACCACGTTCGTGAACGCCTGGCGTCGCGCCATGGCGGGGACGAGGCGAAGGTCTCCGAGGTGCTCGCCCTCGACGACCAGCGTCGGGCGACGTTGGCGGAAGTGGAGCAATTGAAGGCCCTCCGGAACAGCGCCTCCAAGGAAATCGGGGCCTTGATGGGCCAGAAGAAGCTGGCCGAAGCCGAAGTCCGCAAGGCCGAGGTGCGGAACATCGGGGAGCGGATCACCGCCCTCGATGGAGTGGTCGCCGAGGCGGAATCCAAGCGCGACTTCCTGTTGCTGAACATTCCCAACCTGCCCCAGGCGGGCGTGGCACTGGGGCATTCCGCGGAGGACAACCCGGAGATCCGGCGCTGGGGTTCGGCGCAGGCCTTTGGGTTCAAGCCGCTCAATCACGTTGAACTGTGCGAGAAGCTGGCGCTCGTCGATTTCGCCCGTGGAACCAAACTGAGCGGATCCGGTTTCCTGCTCTATACCGGTTGGGGCGCGCGCCTGGAGCGGGCGTTGATCAACTTCCTCCTCGATCTGCACCGGCGCGAGCACGGGTACCGTGAGGTGGCTCCCCCCTATATCATCGGCGAACAGTGCATGGTCGGGGTTGGACAATTCCCCAAGTTCCGCGATCAGGCTTACGCCGTGCAGGAAGGGTTGGATTCCTCGACGATGGGCAAGTTGTACCTGTTGCCCACCGCGGAGGCACCGGTGGCCAACATTCATCGCGAGGAAATCCTCGCCGAGAAACAGTTGCCCATCCGGTACGTCGCCTATTCGCCCTGTTTCCGGGCCGAGGCCGGCGCGGCGGGCCTGGGGACGCGCGGCATGATCCGGGTGCACCAGTTCGACAAGGTGGAGTTGATCAAGATCGTCCCGCCGGAGTCGAGCGATGCGGAGTTGGAAGCCATGGTGGGGAATGTCGAAAAAGTGCTGCAATTGCTGGGGCTTCATTATCGCGTGATCAGCCTGTGCACCGGCGACATCGGCTTTGCCGCAGCCAAGACCTACGACATCGAGGTCTGGGCTCCCGGACAGAACCAGTACCTCGAGGTCTCCAGTTGCTCGAACTGCGAGGATTATCAGTCGCGCCGGATGAACATGCGCTACAAGACCGAGAGGGGAGACAGCCGCTTCCCTCATATCCTCAATGGGAGCGGCACCGCTCTCGCCCGATTGTTCGTCGCCCTGGTCGAAACCCATCAACAGGAGGACGGCTCCATCCTCATCCCGGAACCCTTGCGTCCCCACCTGGGGACCGACCGGATCCAGGCGGGAGAATAGGTCCGCGGATGGGGCGGGGAGGGGGTCCACCGATGACACCGATGGGGCGGGAAGGGAGGCATGTGGGGTTGCGAGCGAGTTTCAGACGTTCACTTCCGGGACGCGACCGACCCAAGGTCCGGCCCCCCTTTCGATCTGTGTAATCTGTGAAATCTGTGGATCCTACCAAGTCTTCTCCCCCTCCCCGAAATCGGCGGATCAGGTTCGATTTGCCAGGATCCAACCGCAAGCGGCGGCCAGGTCATCCACCACCACCGCGTCGCGCAGGAGGTCAGCCTGGGTTTCCTCGGTGGCGCGGCCGTACCCGGTGCGCACCAGCAGGCTTCGGGCGCAACCGGCGTTCCATCCGGCTTCCAGATCAATGAGTTTGTCCCCCACGATGTAGCTGCGGGAGAGATCGAGATCGAAGTCGGCCGCCGCCTCCTGCAGGAACGCAGGCGAGGGCTTGCGACCGCGGCTGGGTTGGTCCGGGGCTTCCGGAGCCACGTAGAATCCGTCGAAGGTCACATCTTCAGACGCCAGTTCGGCCTCGATGTGTGCATGGACGCGATCCACATCGGCGAGGGTGAAATAGCCGCGCCCGACGCCGGACTGGTTAGTCACGATGAACAGGAGGAATCCGGCTTCCTGAAGCGCCCGGAGTCCGGCCGCGGACCCCGGGATGAACTCCACCTCCTCGGCTTTGTGGAGGTAATGCTTGTCGACGATCAGAGTTCCATCGCGGTCGAGGAACAGGGCGGGGGATTTGGGCATGGGACAGGATTTCGGGATGGGGGCTTACTCGGTTTCGAAGCTGGCTTCGAGTTCCTCGGGCGTGACGGTCGCGGTGCCGAACTTTCCGACCACCACGCCG
Organism: Verrucomicrobiota bacterium; assembly: GCA_041688515.1. Taxonomy (GTDB): domain Bacteria; phylum Verrucomicrobiota; class Verrucomicrobiia; order Limisphaerales; family UBA9464; genus UBA6176. The sequence goes on along the minus strand of JBDNHZ010000049.1, from coordinate 8,432 downwards.
GCCGCGTGATTGGAGAGGATGGCGGCTTCGACCGGGGAAGCTCCCGCGGCGATGGCGAGGGTGAAGGTGCCGATGACGGTGTCGCCGGCACCACTGACGTCGAACACTTCGCGCGCGACGGTGGGAATGTGGAAGGGGTCGTGACCGCTTTGACAGAGGAACATGCCGAGTTCACCGAGGGTGATGAGCAGCAGGGCAGGGGAGAGTTCGGCGAGGAGCTTCTCGGCCACTTTCAAGAGTGGGGCGTCGGCAAGGGGATCCGCGGCGCGGGTGTTGTCGATCAGGCCCGCCAACTCAAAGGCTTCCTTGCGATTGGGCGTGATGAGGGACATGTCGCGGATGCCGAGCTCGTGTACGGGCTTCGGATCGAGGCTCAGCCACTTGCCCTGCGCCCGACAGCGTTCCCTCAGCCCGTTGAGCAGCGACTGCGTGACCACGCCTTTGCCGTAGTCGCCCACGATGACTGCGTCCGCCGTCGCCAGTCGTGCATCGATCCGACGGAGGATCCGGCCGACATCGTCCGAGGTGAGCTCACCCCGGCTCTCCCGGTCGAGCCGGGTGACCTGCTGTTGTCCGGCCACGATGCGGGTCTTGTTGGAGGTCAGGCGGCCCCGGACCGGCAGCAGCCCCTTGCAACCCACGTGTTCTCCCCGAAGGAGCTCCGACAGGACGGAGGCGGTATGGTCGCGTCCGACCGCGCCGAAGATCTCGGCCTTGGCCCCGAGGGCCGTGAGGTTTCGGGCAACATTGGCGGCACCGCCGGGCATGAAGCTTTCCCGTTCGAACTCGACCACCGGGACCGGTGCCTCGGGCGAGATGCGGGTGACCCGACCCCAGATGAACTGGTCGAGCATGACGTCGCCCACCACGAGCACCCGGGCGTTCCGGAATCCGGACAGGAGTTCGCGACGCCGGTCGGCGGCCAGTCGGGGGCCGGGGGTGGAGCGTGGTTCCACGCGCTTCGAAGACATGGGGGCAGCCTACGGTGGACCACGCTTCGATTGAAGCGGGGATTGTCCCAGGACCCCCGCAGCCCCATGCTGCCTCCCATGTCAGGCGTCATCGCCATCGTCGGCCGGCCCAATGTCGGCAAATCTGCCCTCTTCAATCGCATTGCGCGAAAGCGCATCGCCATCGTGCACGACCAACCGGGCGTGACGCGTGATCGTGTCACCGCTGAGGCGGAATGGCACGGGCGTCCCTTCACCTTGATCGACACCGGTGGGATCGGCCTGATGCGTCGTGAAAAGGCGGTGGACGTCATCATGTCGGCCATGCTGGAACAGGTGGAACTCGCTCTGGAAGCGGCCTCCGTGATCATCCTGGTGGTGAATGTGCAGGAGGGAATCGTCCCGCTGGACGCCGAAGTCGCCAGCAAACTGCGCTCGACCAACAAGCCCGTCATCGTGGCCGTCAACAAGGTCGATACCGAACGTGCCAGTCCCGGCGTGGCCGAGTTCACCCGGCTGGGCTTCGATCGCATCTTCCCCATCACGGCCATCCATGGCTCCGGCATCGATGATCTGATGGACGAGGCCTGCCAGCATCTCCCGCCGCACGTCCCCGTCGCCGCCCCCCTCCCCAAAGATCCGTCCGATCAGACTGATCCGGGCGATCCGGCTGATCCTTCCAAGAAGGCCACCGGGCCCAAGGCCAAGGATCGCCGTTGGAAGCCGGTCCTGAACGGTCCGGTCCGCATCGCCATCGTGGGACGGCCCAACGTGGGCAAGTCCTCGTTGATCAATGCCGTCACCGGTTCGAACCGGGTCATCGTCAGTCCGATCCCGGGCACCACCCGCGATGCGGTGGATGTTCCCTTCGAAGTCGATACCGAGGGCGTGCGCGAGAAGTACATGCTGATCGATACCGCCGGCGTGCGGAAGGCACGGCGGATTGATGATTCGATCGAGTATTTCAGCGTGGAACGGACCAAGGGCGCGATCGCCAAGGCCGACATCGCCGTGCTGGTGATCGATGCCGAGGAAGGCATCACCGAGCAGGACAAGAAGATCGCCGATATCATCGTCGAGAACCGCTGCGCCTGCATCGTGGTGGTGAACAAATGGGATCTGGTGGCCGAACCCGTGCGAAAGGCCCGGGAAGCGGAAATCGAGGCGCGGCTCGAGAAATCCCGGGACCGCGACGACCGACGCAAGCGTCTGACCACCCTTTCGGACTTCGGTCAATGGGTGCAGGAACGGCTGTTCTTCCTCGATTACGCCCCGGTGATCTTCACCTCGGCCACCGAGGGATTTCAGTTGGACCGCCTGCTGGAGGCCGTCCGCTATGTCGGTGCCCAACTGCGTCAGGCGGTGCCCACGGGCATCGTGAACCGGACCTTGCACGACGCGATTGAACGTCGTCAGCCGGTGAGCAAGCAGGGGCATCGCCTCAAATTCTATTACGCCACCCAGGTCGGCCAGGCACCGGCGATCTTCCGGCTCTACGTCAACCGGGATGAACTGTTCAGCCCTCAATACGAGAAGTATCTCGGCGACCAACTGCGCAAGGCATTCGGCTACGAGGGTTGCCCGGTGATCATCCAGGCCCGACCCCGGCCCCGGACGATTGACCCGGTCCGCAACCGTCGCCACCGCCCCTTTGCTGCCAACCGCGAAGTGCGTCACGGCAAGGTCCTCGGAAGCGCTTCCCCGCGGGGCAGCGGAACGTTGGTCAAGGCCACCAAACCCCTTCCCGGGACTCCGAAGGACCTTGAAGCCCCGATCGGTGCCGCTGCCCGCCGCAAGATTGGTTACGAAGCCCCTTCCCGCGGCAAGGTCGCCGGGCCCGAGGCACGCCGTGTCCGCGCGGGCAGTCCGCCATCCGTCCGTGGCAAGGGTCCCCGCGAGGAGGCTCCCCGCAGTCGGAATCCCGGTTCGCGCGACGCCACCGGCCTTCGCGACGGAGTGCCCCGTGGCAAGGCTCCGCGGGATGGCTCGGGCCGGCGCAAGCCCACCCCGACCTCCCGCCCGTCCGGGCCGGCCAAAGGCCCCGCCGCACCAGCAAAATCCTCCGGGTCCAAGGTTCGCCTCGGCGGACGTTCGGGTGGACGCGCCGGAGTGCGTGCGGCCGGCCGCCGCAAGCGGTAAAGCCTGGGCAAGTCCCTCCCTCCCGAATTTTACCGTGCGCCCAGCCGGCGGGCGAAGGGACTGGCAATGGAGACCTCGACGTCGGAGGGCTTGAGTCCGAGGCGGACGGGCCCTTGCGGAACGGCGATCGATCCTGCTGGCGTGCGGTTCAGGATCAGGTCAAAGCCCTGCGGCGTCCGTCGCAGTTCGAGCCGGTTCCAGCCGTCAGGAGAAGCCTTCTCCAAAGCGGGGAGGGCGATGGTTTCGCTGGAGCCGACGGATTGAAGCGCGACCGGGGGCAGGCGCAGACCCGGTTTGGCCGACCATTTCCAGTCGAGGAACAGATCGCTCACGGCGGGCTTGGCGTCCGACCACAGAATGGCGTCCGGGCTGGCATTGGCGGTGCCGCGCACGGTCCAGTCGGAGTTCTTCCACACTTTTTCCGTTCCGGGATTCGTGCGCCATCCGCGCAGGCTGCGACCGTCGTACAGGGAGTCCCAGGGTTCGGCCGGCGGTGCCGACTGCGCCTCGGTCGCGCCGGTGGAGGGGAACTCGCGGATGCGCAGGTTGCGCCAATCGACCGTGCCGCCCTCGGATTCCAGCGCGATGTAGCCCTTGCGCCAATTGCAGTCGGTGCCCCCGGAGACTTCGGCACCGTTGACGGACAACCGGATCACGCCGTTGGTGGCGACGATGCGGTAATGGTTCCATTCGTTGGTGCCCTTGCTGCGGAATTCCTTGGGGAAACTGCGGTCACCCTTGCTGGGGCTGAACGGTTTCATCTGGGAGCCGTGGATGGGAAAGATATCCCCGTGAGTGGTGAACCAGTCGGACTTGCCGTAGCCGTGGTCGAGCACCTGGACCTCGATGGCCCGGAGGAAGGGTTGTCCAACGGCGGGCAGCGGACCGGACCAGATGAACACGCCCGCGTTGCCGCCGGACTTCAGATGGCGCCACTCCAGTTCGAGAATGAAGTTCTCGTACTGGCGATCGGTGCGGAGGGCCCCGGTGGGAATGCCGTCGCAATGGATCATGCCGTCGCGCGGCGTGAAGGTTTCCGGGGCGCAGTTCACATTGACCCAACCGGTGAGATCGCGGCCGTTGAACAGCGGTGTGAATGCTTCTTCCGCTCCGTGCAGGAGGGCGGTGGACAGCAGGAGGAATCCGCAGGTGACGGAACGGAAAGGGGCCATGGCCGAGAGTAGCCATGGCCCCGCACCGTTGGGAAGAGGCACGCCTCAGACCTTCTTGGTGAGCTTGACCCCGACCTGCAGGAGGGCCTGGGCGTCGGCATCGGAGCGGGCTTCGGCGTAGATGCGGAGGATCGGTTCGGTCCCAGACCCACGGAGCATCAGCCAGGTGCCGTCCTCGGCGACAAACTTCACGCCGTCGAAGGATTTCACTTCCTTCACCGACGACTGAAGCAGCTTGGCGGGACCGTGATTCTTGCAGAAGTCCATCAGGGCGGCGCGTTTCTCGAGGGGGAAATGCGTGTCGATCCGGGCGTACCGATGCGGGCCGTACTCCTTCTCCAGTCCGGCGAGGAGTTTGGTCAGCGGCTTCTTTTCGAAGGCGAGTAACTCCAGCAGGACAAGACCCGCGGCAATGCCGTCGCGTTCCGGGATGTGCCCGGGGAACCCAATCCCGCCGCTCTCCTCGAATCCGAGCAGGACGCCGCCCCGGATCATTTCTGAAGCGATGTACTTGAAGCCAACGCCGGTCTCGACGAGTTCGAGCCCGTGGCGGGCGCAGATCTTGTCGACCATCGAGGTGGTGGTGAGGGCCTTGACCACGCGTCCGGTCTGCTTCCGGTTCAGGATGTAATGGTTCAACAGCAGACAGATGATCTGGTGCGTCGAGAGGGCATTGCCGCGTCCGTCCATGCCGCCGACGCGGTCGGCGTCACCATCGGTGACGAGGCACAGGTCGTGGGGATGTTTGGCGAGGTAGGCGGCGGACTTGACGTAATTGCGGGCGATGGGTTCGGGGTTGATGCCGCCGAAGCCAGGGTTGTGTTCGCCGTTGAGCGTAGTGACCCGGCAGGTGGTGCCGGCGAGGAGCGCATCGAAACAACCGGCACCCACGCCGTAGAGGGCTTCGTGGGCAAAGCGCAGGCCCGACTGGGCGATCAGGTCGAAATCCACCAGGCGCTTGATGGCGGTGTAATGGGCCAGTCGGATATCCTTGAGGACGATCTTCTTTTCGCGTCGGGCCTGGGCAAAGGGAATGGCCTGGACCGGAGACTGATCGAGCAGACCCTCGACCGCCTGACACAAGGCTGGCTCGGCGGAACCGCCGTACCAGGCCTTGAGTTTGAAGCCATTGAACGCGGGCGGATTGTGGCTCGCGGTGAGCATGACGCCGCCGATGGCCTTCTGCTGTTGGACGGCGAAGGAAACCGAAGGCGTGGGGGTGGGCGTGTTGGTCAGCGTGACGATGAATCCGTTCCCGGCGAGGATCTCGGCGACCCGGCCGGCAAACTCTTCCGAAAGGAAGCGCCGGTCGTATCCGACCACGACCCGGGGAGTGGTGCCTGGGACGGGATGAGCCTTCCAGTAATCCGCGGTGGCCTGGGCGACGCGGTCGACATTGGCGAAGGTGAAGTCTTCCGCGATGACGGCACGCCAGCCGTCGGTACCGAACTTGATCGAAGCCATAGAGTGTTCTGAACGCCCGATGAAACCGCGGGGAAGGAAGCGAGGCCAGAAAAGATCTTGCCGGAGGGGGACTCCGACCCTAATTCTGCCGCCGCCTTCGCGCCGCTGCGAAGGCGTTTTTGCCGGAACGCCCGTAGTTCACCCCGCGGGCGCCCCTCTGGCAGGACGGTTCGGTGCCAGGGTAGCTCAGCGGTAGAGCAGGGGACTCATAAGCCCTTGGTCGGGAGTTCGATTCTCCCCTCTGGCACCAATTCTCTTTCCTCTCAGTTTCGGATTGGCCCTGCCACGGACCTCCAGTTCGTGCCTGGCTTCCGGCTTTGTCCGCCCCCCTTCGTCGTTCAAAACCCCGGTGGAAAGTAAGGCGCTCGATCATCAGAGGACGGTAGAATCTTTGGTCATTCGCGGTGTTGGGTGCATGGTCTTCAATCCCACACATATCGTTCGTCATACGCCACCTTGTAACGCTCCAAAAAGCTTCGGTATTCCTCCTGAAACGTCACCGTGCGGTGATGCTCTTCTTGCTTCTGGATGTATTTGATCACGGTGTCGGCCTGGGATTCGCCGATGGAGAACGCCCCGTATCCGGCCTGCCATGAAAATCCCGGCACGCCGCCCTCGGCCTTCATCCATTTCGATGAACTCTTCTTCACCTCCTCCGCCAACTCGGCCTGTGAAATCGTCCGGCCCAGCACCAACAGGATGTGAACGTGATCCGCCACGCCGCCGGTCAGGAGGGACGGCGATTTAAGGTTGTCCAGGATGCCAACGATGTAGGCGTGCAGGCGTGGGCGGATTTCCGGGCCAATCAGCGGGTCCCGGTGTTTGGTGCTGAAGATCAGGTGAACCAGAACTTTGGAAAGGGATTGGGGCATATGGGTGACGCCCTTTCAGGGCTGATGAGGGTGTGGGTGGCCGAGTTCCCAGGGCGTTGCCCCGGGCTGAAGGGTTGTGCCGCGTTGCGGCGGGGGAGGGGGTTGGTCGGGGACGATTCAGTGGTCTGTCCGGCCCGCAGGGTGACCGCGAGGATCAGCCACGCGGCGAAGGATCGAACGAGGACCGGTGGCAGAGGGGAACGTCTCACGATTCCCCGTGCTGTATGGTGGGGACCGCGGGCTGGCAAGACCGGGGCGCATCTTGACACTGCCCCCCAATTCGAGAAGCGGGCTCTCGGCCTTGCCGGGCGAATCCTGGGGGCGCGGTCGTCCCCGGCCGCTCGGGCTTGTGATGCACAGCAGCGGCCGAGGACGCCCGCGCTCCCAGGAGGGGCAGTGTCGAGATGCGCCCGCAAGACCGGGTTCTGCCTCCATTTGGTTGCCAAGCGGGATGGAGCCCGCACTCTCTCCGGCGCATGAAACAGAGGAGTTGGCTGTCGTGGATCTGGACCGGGTGGATGGGCCTGTGTGCCGTGGGCGTGGGATGGGCGGTGTGGAGCAGTGCGTTTGCCCAGGAGGCGGCGGCGACCAACGCTGCGGCCAGCGAGACGACCAACGCTGCGGTCGCGCCGCTGGTGGAAAAGATCGCCAGTCGGGCCTTCGTTGAATCGCACCGGGGGGAGTTCTCTTTCGGACTGAACGACGTGGCGTTTCTCCAGCCGCGTTTCCTGGGGAATCCCCTGTGGCAGTACGTGTCGACGCTGCTGTACGTGATCCTGGCGTTCGGCTTTTCCAAGGGGCTCGATTATCTGGTGAAGACCCGGCTCCAGGCGTGGGCGGCCAGGACTCCCAATCAATGGGACGACCTGCTGGTCCGGTTGGTGGAGGGACCGGTGAAGGTCATCAGTTTTGTCATCCTGTTGAACATCGGGTTGCAGCTCTTCGATTGGCCGGTGGCCTTCGAGACCTACATCGCCCGGGGGACTCTCATCGTGGTGGCGATCTCAATGGTGTACGTGCTCCTCAAAACCATCGATGCCGTTGCCGGGCTCTGGGTGGGGCGTCTGAAGCATGACGGCGACCGGGCGTTCAACATCCATTTCGTCAGCTTGGTGGGGAAGGCGTCCAAGTTCGTCCTGTGTATCGTCGCCTTCCTGACCTTGCTCCAGAATCTGGGCGTCAACATCACGGCGCTGTTGGGCTCCGTCTCCGTGCTGGGCCTGGCCCTGGGTCTGGCGGCGCAGGATACCGTCGCCAACCTGTTCGGCGCGGTGGCGGTTTTCATGGACCGACCGTTCAAGGTGGGAGACCGCATCCGGGTCGGGGGGGACGTGGACGGGACGGTGGAAGAAATGGGGCTGCGTGCGACGCGGGTCCGGACGTTGGATGGATTTCTGGTGACGGTTCCCAACAAGCAGGTGGGCAACAACACGGTGACCAATGTCACGGCGCGCCCGAGCATCCGGGCGGTGCTGGATTTTGGAATCACCTACGACACCCCGGCTGATCGCGTGCGCCTGGCGGCGACGCTCCTAAAGGAGATCTTCGGCACGCACCCGGGAACCCAGGAGGTCAACGTCCACTTCAATCGATTCGCTGACTTCTATCTCAACCTGAACGTGGTCTGGATCTGCAAGAGCAAGGACTGGAAGGAATTCACGGCCATCCTTCAGGAGTTGAACCTCCGGGTGAAGGAACGGTTCGATGCCGAGAAGCTGGAGTTCGCCTTTCCCACCCGGACGGTGTACGTGCGGAAGCAGGAGTAGAGGCAACGCGGGCGCATCTTGACACTGCCCCCGCCGGACTGGGATCCGCCTCCTCACGTCGGCAGCTAC
>JBDNHZ010000386.1:0-4188 GCA_041688515.1 Verrucomicrobiota bacterium | reverse complement strand
GAGCACATCGCGACCCTTCTCCATGAAATGCTCGGCGATGCTCGTGGCGGCGTAGGGTGCGATGTAGGCGAGGCCAGGGGGATCGTTGCCTTCGGTCACGACCACGACGGTGTACTCCATCGCGCCCTTCTCCTTCAGTTTCGCCACAGCCTTGGCCACGGCGGATGCGCGCTGCCCGATGGCACAATAAACGCAGAGCACATCCTTTCCGCGCTGGTTCAGGATCGTGTCGATGGCGATCGCGGTCTTGCCGGTCTGGCGGTCGCCGAGGATCAATTCGCGTTGGCCGCGGCCGATGGGGATCAGCGCGTCGATGGCTTTGAGACCGGTTTGGAGCGGCGCGGTGACGGGAGCCCGGTCCATGATCGCGGCTGCGGGCCGCTCAATGGGAAGGCGGGCATCCGTCGATACCGGGCCGTCACCGTCCAACGGTCGGCCCAGAGGGTCGATCACTCGTCCCAAGAGTTCTGCGCCCACGGCCACATCCATGACTCGACCGGTGCCCTCGACTTCGTCGCCGGCGTGCAGATGCGCATAATCGCCGAGCAGCACCACGCCGATTTCGCCTTCGTTCAGGTTGAACGCGATGCCGAAGACGTCGCCGGGGAAGGAGAGAAGCTCCTCAAAACCTACGTTGGGCAATCCGACAACGGTGGCGATGCCGGTGGACACCGTCGTGATGTGGCCGACCTCACGCTGCGTGAGGCAAGGCGTGAAGGCCGACCTTACCTGACTGATACCGGTGAAGGTTTGGTCGAAGACGCTCTGCAAACTATCTGGGACAGTCGTCATTGTGTCGTTGGCACAAGTTCCGGCGCTTCAGGTTTCGGTTCGGCCTTCGGTATCGAAAGGCTTTGGTTTTTCAAAAGCTCGCCAACGCCCTTCTCCATGGTGATGAGGTAGTCCGCGATGCTCCAGGCCACTTTTTGCCCGTTGGACGTGAGCTCGATCCCGCTGACCAGCTCCGGGTTGGTCTCGAACCGAAGCTGGATGTCGGCGGAGAAGGTCTCGTTCAGGGCCTGCTGGATCGCCCCGCACTGGTCTCCCTTCAGCTCGAAGGCGCTGCGGATGACCACGGGATCCGAAGCCGCCTTCACGGTCTTGCCAAGATTGCCTTTCTTGGGCTCTTCCAGATGGCGCACCCGTTGAATGAACACAGCCACCATTCGATCCTCCAGATCGGTCGCGGCGAGATCAGCCAACGCCCTTCTCGCGATGGCGAACACTTCATCCTGTGTCCGGCGCCGCAGGGCCTTGCTGAGATTCTGGGCCTCGATGCGGAGTGTCTCCCGGCGCTTGGCAGCCAGTTCATCCGCCGCTTTGCGCGCCTGCCCGAGGAGACGTTCGCCCTCGGCTTTGGCGTCGGCCGTGGCTTGGTTCAACAACGCGGCGCGCTGCTGGTTGAACGTGTCGTTCTTCTCCTGGAATTCGTCACGCTCGCCTTTCGCCTCAACCATCTTTGCGGCTGCATCGGCGATCCCGGCGGCAATCCGATTCTCCCGTGCGTCGATCGCCTGGAGGACGGGCTTGTAGAGGAAGCGCTTCATCAGCCAGACGAGGATGAGGAAGTTGAGCACCTGCGCACCGACAGTGAACCAGTCGATCAGCATGGGATCACTTTCCGGCGGCCTTGGCCGTCTGCGCGATGACTTGGTTCCAGAAAGGATTGGCGAAGATCAGGATCATCGACACGACAAAGCAGTAGATGGCGGTCGACTCGATCATTGCCAAACCGACGAAAAGCGTGCGGGTAATGGTGGCAGAAGCGTCGGGCTGCTGCGCGAGCGAGGTCAGGGCTGTCGCGACGGCTTTCCCTTGCGCCATCGCCGGCGCCATCGTTCCGATCCCGGTAGTGATCCCGGCAGTGGCAATGGAGGCCACCGCGATGATTGTCATACTGTCCATGGTCGTTCTTTCGTTGATTGAGGGTGGCGATCAGGCCGCGGGGGCCTGTTCGGGTTCTGGCTCGCGGGTGCGGGTGGCGGCCGCGATGTAAACTGCCGCCAGAATACTGAAGATGTAGGCCTGCACCAAGCCGCTGAGCAGGCCGAGCAGGGTCATCACGATCGGAAAGATGAATGGCGTAATGGTCACCAGAATCCCGATGATCATCGCCCCACTCATCATGTTTCCAAACAGACGGATGGCCAAGGCCAACGTCCGCGAAACCTCACTGATGAGGTTAAACGGCAGCATGATGAACGTCGGCTCGATATAGGACTTGAGATAGCCGGCAACGCCCTGCTTCTCGACGCCGAACATCGGCACGGCCACAAACACGCAGAGCGCCAGCGCCACCGTGGTCGAAAGTGACCCGGTCGGCGGTTCGTAGCCGGGAATGACGGTGCATAGGCTCGCCAGCGCAACGAACAGGAAAAGCGTGCCGAGAAAGCCGATGTACTGATTCGGGTTCCGCAGGCCGACTTCTTCGATCTGTTTCGCGATGCCAGTGACGATGATTTCCAGAAAATTCTGCCAGCGAGAACGCCTATGATCCGAGGTCAACTTGCGGGTGATGATTTTGGAGCCGGCGGCGAGCACCAGCATCAATCCCCACGTGAAAACGATCGTGCCGTTGAGTTTGAAGAATCCGTGCTGCCAGAAAATCATTTGATCGGGACTAAGGCGCATGGCTTGCCTCCTGTGCTGCAGAGTTTGATCCTTTGATTGGTGTGTGCGTTAGCCGCGTCACCACGAGACGTGCGATGACGAATCCCAGCAGGCAGACCAAGAACCGCTCCCAATGTCCGGACCCGAAAAAATAGAACCCGGCTAGCACAATGCTCATTCGCAACAACAAACTGCCGAAGAACCACAACGCCGGTCGCGGGGACAAAACAGCCCGTCGAACCGTCCACCAAAGGCCTCCGAAGAAGATCACGCCGAGCAGTCCACCCGCCAGCCACGCCAGACTCAGGATCAGCATTTCATTCATCGTGATCCTCCTGTTCTTCGCGCATGGTCTTGTCTTCCTTGGAAACCCAATGCCACGCATTCATGCAACCAAGTACCAGCCCGACCACCAACAGGGCCAGCGTCCAGGAATGCTTCCCTGAATGCTTGTTGTCCAACCAGAGACCAAGCGCCGCGCCAAGCAATGTCGGCACGACCACTGACCAGCCGATCAGGCCCATCATGCCCAAGCCAAACCAGATGCCGGATGTGACGTGTCGCCGCGCCCTGAGTTTGCGCGCTGCCTTCGCGCCGACCTGACTGGCAAGGGTTGGATCGCCTTTCGTGATTTTCTTTGGCTCTTCAATCATGTTGGAAGGTCGCGAAGCGTCGCAAAAAGCCGGTTTCCAGCTTCGCCACCACCGACCGGGCGCGCTGCTCGTGTTCGTCAATGACCAGGAACTCCCTTTCCACTGTTTCCCGCAATTGTTCCAGATCCGATCCCCGGAAGGCCCGACGCACGGAAATAATCACGTCGGGACCGGTCTTCACCAACACCCCATCGTCCACCGCCACAAAGATCTCGCCCTCGGTTTCGGTTTCGTAGGTCAGTATGCCCGGAACGAGCGCCCCAACGCAGTCGAGTCGGTTTGGCAGCAGCCCGATCGATCCATCCCTCGTTTCAGCGACAATGCTGGATACGTCGGAATTCTCGGCGAAAACCTCGAAGGGCAGGAGAATCTTAAGTGTCATGAGGGGCGGCATCGGGCTGCGGTTTGGGTTTGGAGTCAGGCGATGAACGATCGACCGGCCTCGGGTCGCTCCCCTTTGCCGGCTTGTTGGGTGGGGAGGCCGTTGCTTCGTTGATCGTCCCAATCATGTAGAGGGCGCTCTCAGGGTAATCCTTGAATTCGTCGTGCAAGATCCTCTCGCAGCCGTCCAACGCGTCCTTCAGGCTGACGAGCTTTCCGGTGAGTCCAGTGAACTGTTCTGTCGTGAAAAAGGGCTGGGTAAGGAAACGCTCCAACCGGCGAGCTCGGGCGACCACGTTGCGATCTTCCGGCGAAAGTTGCTCAAGGCCTAGCATCGCAATGATGTCCTTGAGTTCCGCATATTGCGCGAGTGTCCGCCGGATTTCCCTCGCCAAGTCGTAATGCCGTTTGCCGACAATGCCCGGTGTTGCCATCTTGGAACTGGATTGGAGCGGATCGATCGCCGGATAAAGGCCTTCGCTTGCCCGTTTCCTTGAGAGCACGATGGAGGCGGACAGATGCGAGAAAGCATGCACAGCAGCCG
>JBDNHZ010000385.1:0-3139 GCA_041688515.1 Verrucomicrobiota bacterium | reverse complement strand
TCGAACACGAGTTCGAGGGAAGCAGGATGGGTCAGCCACGATTCGCGGTGCATCTCCTCATCCAACTGTCCCGGGGACCATCCGGCGTACCCGGCGAAGACGCGCAGGCGATGTGTTTCCTGCACGTGGGAGCCGATCTGGATCAACTCCTCCAACTCATGCCCCAGTTGCAGGTGATCCATGACATTAGCCGAAAGCAGGGCTGGGCTGGAATGGAGGAAACTGAGGGCAGTGGGCTGAACCGGCCCGCCGAGGTACAGCGGCTCTTCTTCCAGACGCGAGGGCAGATCTTCGCTCAGCACCTGTCCCAACCGGCGGTCGTCGCGTCGGTTCAAAACGAGACCCATGGCACCGGTCGCGTCGTGCCGGCAGACAAGGACCACTGTCCGGCTGAAGTAGGATCCGCCGAGGCGCCCGCCGTCGAGCAGCAGGCTTCCCTTCAGCGATTGAACTCGTTGTCGAGGCATGGCGGTACGCGCGAAACGCCCAGGGTCATCAATCCCGTCCGATGTCCTGCGACATTTCCAGGCGACGGACGAACTGGGCTCCGGGGATCCACTCGGCATGACCATCACAGAAGACCGCGTTGTAACCGGCGTCCCCGTGATTGTCCCACTTGTCTGGGAAATCGTTGAGGCCCGGCGGCGACAACACCTCGCCCCGGGGACCGCGCTGGGGGCCCTCGTCGGCATCGACAAAGAGCCAGATATTGGCCGGCCCGGGTTTGTCGCCCCGGTTGAGGCCAAAGCGCGGCACCGTGTACTGCCGGGTGTAGGTATCCACGGTGGTGGTGGTCTTGGGCACCGCTCCGGCCGTCTCGCTTCCGATCACGCGCATGTGGCCATAGATTTCGTACGAGTAGCCATTGGTCCACTTGTTGGGGGCCACATCGCGGAGGTCGGTCATCGAAACCACCCCGGTCGTCGGGCTGGTCTGCTTGTTGGTCCGGACGTTGTTCTTGGTCGCCGGACAGATGAACGTCCGCAGCGACGGAATGTACTTCGGGTACAGGAAATTGATGTCGTCGTCGACGTAGCTGCGCAGGGGCGTGAAGCGACCTTGGCGATCCTCATCGGCGTACATGATGCAGCCATAGCCCATCTGCTTGACGTTGTTCAGACAGGAGATTCGGACCGCCCGCTCGCGGGCCCGGGCCAGGGCGGGCAAGAGCATTCCCGCCAGGATGGCGATGATGGCCACCACCACCAGAAGTTCGATCAGCGTGAACCCGGGAGGGATCGGACGCCGGTGCGCAGAGGGATTTCGCATGGCATTCACCTAGGAAAAAAGGGTCCCCGGCGGAACCGGAGACCCCTGAGCTTTGACCCGGAAGCCGCATTCGGCAATCCGGGTCACGGAATATTACTGACCGAGCACCCGGAAGTAACCCTGGTCGCCCGACGCAGGAATCGTGGTGGTCTGGCCACTGAAGGCAGCGCCTTCATTCAGCCAGGTACCTGTGAGGGTCGAGCGCTTCTGGAGTTGGAACGGAGCCGTCCCGCCGGTGAGGGTCAACTTGACGCTGCCGGCGTCGAGGGCGGCCACCACGTTGCTGATGGGCGCGCCACCAATGATCTGCAGACCGAGACTGACCGGGCCGGTGACCGCAGCACCCGGAACAGCGAGCAGGTTCGCATTCCCGCTGATGGCGTCATCCTTCACATAGGTCACGACGGCGACCAACTTGGAGCCGCTCGGAACCGAACCGGCGGGAACCGCGAACTTGAACTTGTCGGTGTCGGGATCGAGATCCTGGCCTTCGAGACCCTCGGAACCGCTGGCAATCCACTTGCCCGGCATCGGCCGATCGGCGGCGGCGCTCAGCGGATCGGCGACATAGATGTCCACGACATGGAACACGAACGGATCGCCCTTCGCGGCGGGAACCGTGCCGCTGACCTCGTTGTTCGAGTAGGCGGTGACCGTCGGGAGCGGTTGGGTCGGATCGACCAGCACGTCCGCGTAGTAGGTCTCGTAGGTCCGACCGCTGCTGCCCTCGGGGAACGGGAAGGAATCGAATCCATTTCCCGAGAGGGTGTTGCCACGTGCAGCGACCAGCACCGTGGCCCCGCCAACGAAGAAGGAGTCGCCCGTCACACCGAAGACCAGATTTCCTTCCAGCGCGTCGCTCTTGCCGTCGCCGTTGGTGCCCACCACAACGCCCGCATTCCCCGGGACGTCGATCAGGTCGGGATCAGGCCGGACCACGGACTTGGGAGCCAGGGTGGTTCCATCCACACCCACACCGAAGTAATTGCCGGCGACGGTCAGCGACCGGGCGTCGCTGTAGAACTCGATGAGGTGATCATAGACCACCTGGTTGAACACATTCTTCTCGTTGGCATCGTTGACGCCATTGCCGTCGGTGCCGATGACCGAGCCGATGGTCAGGCGACCGTTCTCGATATTTTCAACCGACGAATCACCACCATTGCGACCGGAGTCGAGCTGCGCCTGATGGATCGCGTCGACGCTGACGAAGCTCTTGCCGTCGGCACGGACGTTGAAGTAGTTGCCAGCGATCCGCGCGCCGGGAAGTTCAAGCGCGAGGGCAATGTGCGTGCCGGTGATGACGTTGAACTCACCATTGTCATTTCGTCCGTCCGAATCGGTCCCGACGGTCAGGTAGCCGGAGAACATATCGACATTGGCTCCGTCCACATTGACGCGATGACGGAAGGCGGCGACGGCAGAAGCGCTGCCGCTGACGGTCACGCCGTCCGGCTCCAGGCCGAACCAGTTGCCTTGGACCTTCACCCGCTCGGCCTTCTTGACGAGGGCGATGCAGTAGATGGAGGGATCTTCGTCGCTTCCCGGCGTATGACGGCTCCGGAAGCTCAGGCCCTTGATGGTGACGTCGTCCGCCTCGAGGATGGCGAGGATGCCATTCTCGGAATCTCCGTAGCCCGGGAACGGGAGACGGGTCGAACGGACCAAGGGAAGGGCATCGGGACTGGCATCCGTTCCGGACGAATCCAAAACGATCTTCAACTTGGCATCGTTGCCCTCGAGGATGCCCTTGGTGTTGGGCGTGGCACCCGGCTGGCTGTAGCCGTCGAGGGTGAGACCGGACTTGGTGATGAGGGGATAACCTCCGAGGGGAGTGGTGATCACGTGGGGCCCGGCGCCGGGAATATTG
>JBDNHZ010000384.1:0-4259 GCA_041688515.1 Verrucomicrobiota bacterium | reverse complement strand
GATCGCGGTGCTGTCATGGCCGGGACAGCCGGAGTTCCCCGCCGACCAAACCAGCGGTGTGAAATGGGTCCACGCCGAGGACTGGATGACCTACCAGAAGAAGACCTTCGTGACGCCCGGTTTCCCCGGTTATATCTCCGGGCACAGCACCTTCAGCCGCGCCGCGGCGGAAGTCATGACGGCGATCACCGGCTCCAAGTGGTTCCCGCATGGGCTCGGCACTTACACCCTGCCCTCGCTCGTGAACGAAGCCGGCCCCACGCAGCCCGTGACGCTCCAATGGGCCTCCTACTACGACGCCGCGGATCAGGTCGGGCTCTCGCGCATCTGGGGCGGCATTCATCCCCCGGCCGATGACATCGCCGGTCGCCGTGTCGGAGCTGAAGTCGGCCAGAGCGCCTGGGCGCTGGCCCGAAAGTTCTTTGATGGCACGGTCGCCAAATCCGAGATCCACCTCTCCACCCGTCCGGTGGACGGCGGCAACGCAGAGTTGCGATTCAACGCGGTGCGTGGACTGTTCTACAAAGTTCACAGTGCGGCGAATGTGGACGGACCTTACACGGCAGGCCTGAGTGCCTTGGCCCTGGAGGCTTCCTTCGCGAGCACCAATGCACCCTCGGGTGCCCAAAAATTCTACCGTGTTTCCTCATCGCTCAATCCGTGAAGTCCCGGTTCGGACGGGGCGGCAAGACTCATTGCCGCCCCGCCGCCGGTTCTCCGCCTTCACCCTGATTGAGTTGCTGGTGGTCATCGCGATCATCGCCATCCTCGCGGGAATGCTCCTGCCCGCGCTCAGTCGGGCAAAGAGCAAGGCGCAGCGGATCACCTGCATCAACAACCTCCGGCAGATCGGCCTGGGGCTGAGAATCTGGGCCGGTGACAACGAGGGCAAATACCCTTGGAAAGTCGATCAGGCCCAGGGTGGCGGGAAACCCAGCGGAACCAGCAATGCCCGGGTCAACTTCCAGCTTTCCCTCGCTTCGAACGAGCTCGGCAACACCAGGATCCTCCTTTGTCCCAGCGACGTCCGAAAGGTTCACGCCACCAACTTCAAAACGCTCACGCTGACCAACATCAGCTACGCCCTCTGCCTGGAGGCGGATGACAAACGACCCCGCGTCATCCTCGCCACCGACCGCGGAATCAGCGGCTTCGACTTCACGGGCCTGCCCAACAACGTCAACTGCTTCGTCCTGTCGTCGCCGGATACCGCGGCGCGTACCGCGAAATGGCGGCGGGACGTCTGCCACGGCGCGAACGCGGGGAACGTCGTTCTCGGCGACGGTTCGGCCCAGCAACTGAACGATGCCCGCCTTGTTCAAACTCTCCTGGGCTACGATCCCGCCGCGGAAACGGACGACGGAAACCTCCAGTTCTATTATCCGTGATTGCGGCCTCAGGCCCCTACTTGGTCTTCAGATACGCGGCGATGTCGGCCACGTCCTGGGCGGTCAGCGCAAGCTGATCGGCACTGAGCATCAGCGAGCGGTTCAATCCCTTCTGGGAAGCGATCTTTGACTTCGGGATCGTCTGGGTCACGCCTCCCGCCGACTGAACGATCGTGGGATCGCCTCCAGACAACACCACGCCATGGATCGTGAGGTCGTCCTTGGTCCGGATTTCGGTCCCGTTGAACCCGCTGGCAATGTCCGCGCTCGGATTGACGATGGAGTTCAGCAGGACTTCCGTCGTCTGGCGCTGCGCCCAGCCCGTCAGATTCGGAGCGTACTCGGTCCCGAGATCGCCCAACCGATGGCAACTGATGCAGGTGCCATTGAACTTCTCACCCCCGCGTTTCACATCCCCGCGGAGCTGGAGAACCTCCGCCACCGTAAACTTCGGAGCCTCCGACGCCGGGACGACCGCCTCGGAAATCTCGACCGAATCCGGATCGTAGATCCCGCGGGACTTGAGCGACGCATCCAAGCCCAGGCCTTTCCAGGTGGAATCCTTGCGATTCAACAGCCACCACACCGCTTCGGCCTTCACCAACTGGTCCGAGCCCGCCGCCACATCGACCACGGCCGCCGCGGCCGCGGGAGTCGGCGCGAAGGCGATGGCCGTCAAAGCCCGCTTCCGTTCGGTGTCAGAAAGGGTCTTGGAAAGCGCACGGGTGCGGAAGTCCGCCACGCTCTGGGCCGGATGGAGGCGCCAGGCGATCCACGAAAACGCCGGAGTCCACTGGAGCGGGTCCGTTCCCTGGGCGGAGCGCAGGGCATTGAACAGTTCGGATTCCTTCTTCCACGCCCCCGTCCCCAGCGCTTCCAGATAGGTGCGATCCTGTCCATCGAACCCCTTCGCCAGGGCGACGAGCACGTCGCGGGATTGATCCCAGGTCAATGCGTGCATTGCCAACGCCACCTCACGACGAACGGCTGCGGAGGGATCCTTCGCCAGGCGCGTGGCCAGGCGAACCAGATCCGCTTGCCCACCGGACGTGTGGCCGACGCCCACCGCCAGCCGACTCTCGGTCTCGCGTCGCAACGCACGGAAGGCCGTCACCCGGATCTGGGCGTCCGGGTCCTTCAGCAGCGCTTCCACCCGCTTCAAACCCGCGGAGCCCAGGCGCGAAAGCAGCCAGATTCCGCGGGCACGAACGTAGGGACTCTCGTCCTTGAGCAACGCCTCGACCGGACCGAGCGAAGGCACGGGCTTCGTTCCCCAGGCCTGCTTGAGAACCGCCGTCTGGGCCGTGGCACGGACGTTCACCGCCGGATTGCGCAGGGCAGCCACAGCGCCCTTGAGCGTGGTGAGATCCACCTGCGGCACCTTCGAACGAAACCCCTTCGGCGCGACCCGATAGATCGTGCCGGACAAGGTCTCATCCCAATCGGCATGCCCCCCGACCCGGGCATCGAACCAGTCGGCGACGTAAATGGCACCGTCGGGTCCCACGGTCACGTCGCTGGGACGAAACATCGTCTTGAGATCACGCGCCTCGTTGCGACCGCCCTTGAAGTCAGTACCGGCGAAGTCGCCTTCCCGATTGCTGGTGAGGAAATCGAAGCGCTCGAGTTTGAACCCGGCTCCGTCGGGCTTGGGCAGATAGCCGAACACCGTGTTGCGGCCCGGTTCACAACTGAGCAACAGCCCACGGTATTG
The DNA here is from genome assembly GCA_041688515.1 of Verrucomicrobiota bacterium. Classification (GTDB taxonomy): domain Bacteria; phylum Verrucomicrobiota; class Verrucomicrobiia; order Limisphaerales; family UBA9464; genus UBA6176. The sequence continues at coordinate 1,157 of JBDNHZ010000384.1, read as the reverse complement.
GCTTCCGAGCGCATTCTCCTCGGCGAAGGCAATCCCGGTGGGAGATCCGCCGCCGTAGACGTCGCCGGACGGCATCGTCCCGGGATCTTCCTGACGCCATTCCGAAGTGGGAACGGACTGGCCGGGACGACGATCGGCGCCCCAACTGCGCTGACCATCGGCGGAGCAGAAGCCAGCATTGCCGTACTCCATCAGGAAGGTGGTCCGACAGGCGGGAGGATCGTCGTTGTCATTCTGGAACACGTCGCCAAACGACGTAACCGTCTGCTCGTAACTGTTGCGGAAATTGTGACCGATGATCCGCACCTGCGACCCGTCGGGATTCATCCGGGCGGCGAACCCACCGATCCACACATGGCCATCGTCACTTTCCTGACCGGCGATCTGGGTCGGGTCCCAGCCGAGTTCGGGCTTTCCCGGATTGTAGGCGCTGCCAATGCGGAAGGTGCGCCCGGATTTGTCAGTGAAGAGCGCCCCGGTATTGCCGGAGTTCCAGTACCACTGGCCATCGGGCCCGACGCTGACGCTGTGGACGGTGTGGTCGTGGCGATGCCCGTTGAAGCCGCTCAGGAGGATCTCCCGCTTGTCGATGGCCGGGTCAAAGCGCCGGTCCCCGTTCACGTCGGTGTACACGATGATGTTGGGAGCCATGGACACCACCACCTGATTCCCGATGACGGCGAGGCCCATGGGCGCCCGCAGCTCGGGTTCCTGGACGAAGACACTCTCCTTGTCGGCGCGTCCGTCGCCATCGGTGTCTTCCAGAACCAGGATGCGATCGCCCTCCTGCTGACGGTTGTAGTGCCCGCGGTAATTGACCCCTTCGGCCACCCACAAGCGGCCGCCGGAATCGAAATCGAGGTTGGTGGGGTTGCGCAGCATGGGCGAGGTGGCCCACACGGTTACTTCCCAGGCAGGATCGCTGACGGTGAGTCGGGTCACGGGAACGATCCGATCCTGAGCCTGAACAGCCAGTCCCAACGCCAGTGCGGCCACACCCAATGGAATTCTTACGGGATTCACGCGCCCTGTATTGCCCGAGGCCCCGCGGCAAGGGAACCCGAAACTCGACAAACCCCTCTCCGCCGGAGGCGTTTCAGCGACGAGCCCTGGGTCAGCGAAGCGCCAACCCGGGTCGCACGCCTCCGAGAGATTTC
>JBDNHZ010000383.1:0-5244 GCA_041688515.1 Verrucomicrobiota bacterium | reverse complement strand
TTTTCGCAGTAGGCGTGGCGACCACTCTTGAGGACGTCGATGGCGATGACGGCGTGGGTGTGGTCCGGAGTGGAGACCACGATGCCATCAAGTCCGGGATGATCGATCAGCCGTCGGTAATCCGAGAAGGTCTTGGCCCCCGGGAACTTCACCGCGGCGCCGCGCAACCGTTGGTCATCCACGTCGCACAGCGCGACGATGTTCTGATGTTTGACGCCCTCCAGGTTTTCGCCGCCGCGTCCGGCGACCCCGATGATTCCCAGATTGAGTTTTTCGTTGGGTGAGGTGCCGCCGGATTGCCGGGCGTAGCCTCGGCCCGCGAGCAGAAACCCGGCGGTGGTGGTGGAACCGGTGATGAATTGTCGACGATTGAGGGGCATTGCGTAGAGGGGTTGTCGATTCGAGGGGACGTGAATGGAGGAAAGTGCTCAGGGCTCGTCCGGCGTGGACGCCGGTGTTGGAACCGGTTTACCCCGGAGGAAGGCGGCGAGAGGGGCGATCCGGTCGGTGTTGAGGAGATCGACCCGGGCATCGCGGAGTTCGCCCCAGAGCCAGGGGCGATCGGGAGCTCCCCAGAATCGGAGGCGTCGCCCCTGGGAATGGGCACGCTGGACGAGACTGGAAAGAAGGGCGCGGTTGGCGGCGGAAAACGAATCGCCACCCGACCCCTTGAACACGGTGCTCCAGGATTCGCTGATCAGGGGGATCAGATGGGGCGAGGGATTGCGATCGAGATCCTCGGGCCGGCCGTCGATGGCGCAAAAGCGCTCCGCCTGGGCGGCGACGAGTTCCGTGGGACGCGCCCCGGAGAGGATCACCGTGATGGCTCCGGGGGTGGTGTTGGTCGGGGTGAAACGGGTCAGGAGCGGACGATACTGTCGTAGCAACGGGTCCAGGATGCGGTAGGTGCCTTCCGGGTCGGCCTTCACGTCGATCAGCAGGGTGAACCCGTTGGTCGCGGCATACACGCGTCCCCCGTTCGTGCGGCAACGTTCGCGCAAGGGATCCAGATACAAGGATTGCAAGGTCCGTTCCGGACGGGCCTTGACCCGGTCGTGGGCGACCCACAGTTGCCCGTTCACCAAGTGAATGTCGGCTTCGACGGAACAGAACCCATGATCCAAGGCCTCGGTAAGAGGACGCTTCTGTTCGTAGTCGTTGTGGGAATGGGCCTGCTGAAGCGGGGTGGGAGGAGCGGCACGCAGCAGACCCGGCAAGGCGAGCACGACCGCCAAACCAAATGCAGGGAGCCAGCGCCCCCAACGATCAGACCGATCAGACCGAGCAGTCTGATCCATGGTTGAGGGGAGGGCGCGCATGGGTTGGCCTATTGCCCGGCTTCCACCGGTACCCCCATTTCCACGAGAGCCTCACGGATGGCGTAGACCACCGCGCGGAGGTCGGCTGGGAAGAGTCGGCCGATGTTGCCGATGCGGAAGGTGTCGGCCTTGCTGATCTTGCCGGGGTAGAGCAGGAAACCCTTCTCGGCGACGCGACGGTAGAAGTCGGTCCAGTTGTAGGACGGATGGACCGGGTAACGGAAGCTGGTGATGATGTGGCTCTGGACGGAGGGGTCGAGGTAGGGCTTGAGACCGATGCCGGCCATGGCCTCGACGAGGGTGCGGTGGTTCGCCTGATAACGTGCAGCCCGGCCGCGCGGGCCGCCTTCGATGTCGAGTTCGGCGAGGGCCTGCTCAAAGGCGAGCAAGGCGTGCGTCGGTGGGGTGTAACGGAACTGACCGTTCTTTTCGAAGCCCTTGAGCTGGTCGAGGAGGTTCATGCTGAGCGACCGCGCCCAACCCTCGGTGGCCAGCAGGACCGCCCGACGGCAGATCACAAAGGAAAAGCCGGGAACCCCCTCGATGCACTTGTTGGCGGAGGAGATGAGGTAGTCGATGCCGCACTCCTGGAAATCGATCGGATAGGCTCCAAAGCTCGACATGGCATCCACGATATAGGTCCGGCCATGACGCCGTGTCACCGCGCCGAGTTCTTGGATTGGGTTCAGGAGGCCGGTGGTGGTTTCACAGTGGACGGCAGCGACGTGGGTGATCGCGGGGTCGGAAGCGAGCAGGGCATCCAGCGCGGCCGGGTCACTGGGAACGTCTTCGTCCGTGCGCAGGATGACGTGGGGAATGCGGGCGTGCTGCAGCATCAGGACCATGCGTTCGCCGTAGGCCCCGTTCGAGAGCACCGCGACCTTGCCCTTGGGCGGAATCCCGGTGAGGAAGACCGCTTCGACACCGAAGGTGCCGGAGCCCTGGAGGAGGACGGTTTCCCAGCCGTCGGCGCGCAGCACGCCGGCGACGGCGAGCAGCTTTTCGCGGATCGCTTTGACCTTGCTGTTGAACTCCCAGTGCCACGAGCCGGCGTCGTGGAGCATGGCCTGCTTGACCGAGAGCGACGTGGTCAGGGGGCCCGGGGTGAAGAGCAGTGAATCCTTGGCAGTGGGAAGCGGTATTGGAGTGGGCATGACGGAAGGCTCGCGGTGGAAAAATGTCGGAATCGTGGGGACCATGACAACCTGTCAGTGTCGGTCGCTCAATCCCCGGAAGAGGCTAACTGCGGCGGATCGCCGGTTCCGCCACTGCCGCGTCGGCGGCACCGGAACGGCGAAGGAAATAGACGGCGGCGGCGGCGAGACACACGGAGCCGGTCGCGCACAGGAACCAGGTGAAGTTTTCAAAGAATCCCAGGCGGGTGGTGGTTTGCTGGGCCAGGTCCTTGAAAAGCTGGATGCCGACTGACCCCGTGTATCCGACCGAATCAGCCACGTAGATGGCGAAAACGGCGGTACCCGTGGCACGGGTCGCTGCCATGAGCCGCTCAAAGAGCATGGCGTTGAAGGGGACGTAGGCGAGGTAGGAGCCCAGACCCGTCAGGGTCATCCACCAGAATCCGGAGACGAGACCGGCGCGGAAAAGAAGCGTGGAACCTCCCAACAAAAGCAGGCCGCCGGTCATGATGACAAAGGCGGTGAGAAGAGCCTTCCGATTTCCATGGATCGCGTTGAGAAGAGCCATCGCGAGGATGACACCCGCGGCGACCAGAGTCTCCGCCTTGCTGATGATCACCTTGTTGTCGGAGTACTTGTATCCGAGTTCTTCGAAGATCTCGACCTGATAGTTGTCCCGGAAATCCCGGTAGGCGGTGAGGAAAAAGTAGGCCGTACACAGGAGGACCATCCCCAGTCCGAAGCGGCGCAGAAAGGCGAGCCGATCTGTTCCGTTCATCGGCGTGCGGGGTGCCCGGGTGGCCACGTCGGCGGCGGAGGGTTTGGGAAGCTGTTGGAGCGTCCAGACGCCGAAGAGGAAGAGGGGCAGGAAATGGAGGCCGGTGACAAAGGGCATCCAGAACTCGGAAACCTTCCCCAGGGCACCGCCGATCACCGGGCCAATCCACGGGAGATTCTCCCAGAGTTCGGCAATGGTGCCGGCCATCAGGGCCCGCCCGAAATCCTTGGTGACGGCGCTGGCGACGATGAAGGAACAGGCAAGGCCGGCCATCAGGACTTCCGAGGTGCGGCGCCCTTCGAGGTACCAGACCACGAGCCCCCAGACCATGCCCAGGGGGAGGCCATTGAAGAACAGGGCCACCACTTTGAGCGGGGTTGGAAGGATGGCAAACAGGAGCAGGGCAAACTCGGCGATGAAAATCAGGGTGAGCAACGTTCGGCCACGCCGGGCCGGGTTGATCTCGGAGCAGAACTTGATGCCCACCCATTTGGAGAGGGCGTAGCCCAGGATCTGCCCGCTCACCAGAGCCGTCTTGAGTTCAAGACCGGTGCCTAGAAAGTAGATGCCTTCGAATCGGGCGGCCGCGAAGGGCTTCCGGAAGGCGTACATCGCAAAATAGGTCGAGAAGGCAGCCGTGACGGCGACCAGGACGAAGATCGTTGACGGTGCGGTTTCCAACCAGCGTGCGAAAGCGACCCGGGACGGCTCCTGACGCGAAGAAGGGGAGGGAAGACTCACGGGAAGCTCGGCTGCGATGCAGGACGACAGCGATGGACAAAAAAAGGCGGGCGCCGGGGTGACACACGGATTACACCGCCGGCGCCCGCCATCCCGACCTCACACGAGGGCGGGAAAAGGGATGGCTCCCGAAGGAGCGGGTGCGCGGGCGCCTCTGAGACGCCCGCGCGGGGACTTCACCACTTGATGATCAACTTGCCATTGACCAGCTCAACGCTGGTGATCGTGCGGGCAGGGCTGATGGTGAGGAAGCCGGTGGCAGCCCCCGCGGGCAGCTCAGCGGTGATGGTGCGGCCGGGTTCATCGACGGTCGCACTGAGGAACGGCACACCGGGCAGGCCGGCGGGCTCGGTGAGGGTCACCACCGTCTGGGGAGGCAGGGCCGCCAGGAAGCTGCGGCCAGCGTGGCCGGACTGGTAGATCAACGCGGCTTCCTGCTGGGTCAGCGCGCGGCTCCAGAAGGCGACCTCATCGTAGGCTGCGACCTGATTGGAGCTGTAATCACCGGCACCGTCCTGGCCGATGTTGAGCAGCATTCCCTCAGCCTGGAACGTGTCGCCATTGGCACCCAGCGAGCGGGTGTCGATGAGGTTGCCATTCACGTAGGTGGTGGCATTGCCGCCGCGAGCGTAGCTCACGATCACGTGACCCCACTGGTCGAGCGGGAAGGCCTCGGGCGGGACGTTGGAATCAACACGGTCGCTCGGGGCGTTGCGGTAATTCCACCGGGCCCGGCGGGCCGACGTCGTGAAGATCACGAAGCCGGGGTTACCACCGGAGTCCCAGTCCTTGTTGCCGATCAGGCCGGGGTCACCGGAAACGGAAGTGATCCGCGCCCAGAAGGAGACCGAGAAGCTCTGGGTGGAGCCCAGGTCGATCTGGTTGCCGAGGGTGGCGTAGTTGTAAACGCTCTCGCCGGAGATCGTGGTGGCGAGCATTGCGCCGGAGCCGACGGCACCCGCGACGAAGGTCGGGCTGCCCATGGCCGTGGCGTTGATGTTGTTGCCGGAAGCGTCGTTGTAGTTGCCGTCGAAGGGCAGGTAGGAACGGAGGCCCTGGCGCAGGGCGGCGTTGTCGGTCAGCGCGGGCAGCAGGGTCAGCGTGGCCACGCGGCTGGTGACGGATCCGCCGGTGTTCGAAGCGACGACCTTGTACCCGCCGGCCTGGCTCAGCGCGAGGTTGGCCAAGGTGAGGTTCGCGGTCGTCGCACCGGCGATTGCGGTGTCACCCGCGAACCACTGGAAGCCGACGCCAGCGCCCGACGCTGCGG
>JBDNHZ010000048.1:0-15469 GCA_041688515.1 Verrucomicrobiota bacterium | reverse complement strand
TTCAAGAATCCAGGTCGAGAAAGGGGGCGTGGCATCAATCTGCGCCCGCAGGGGGCAATCCTCCCGGGTTTTGAGCTCACACCCAGGAGGGTTTCCTGTAATCTCTGCCCGCGACGATGCGACAGTATCACGAACTCCTTCGGCAGGTTCTGGAACAGGGCCGTTTCAAGCCCGATCGGACCGGCACCGGCACCTACAGCCTCTTCGGTGCCCAGACTCGCTTCCGTCTGTCCGAGGGATTTCCTCTCGTCACCACCAAGAAGATTCACACCAAGTCAATTTTTTACGAATTGCTGTGGTTTCTTCGTGGTGACACCAACGTTCGATGGCTTCAGGAGCACGGCGTGTCGATCTGGGACGAGTGGGCGAGGCCGGACGGAAGCCTGGGCCGGGTTTACGGAGCCCAGTGGCGGGATTGGCGAGGTGCGGACGGGCGACGGGTTGACCAGATCGAATGGGTGGTCAACGAGATCCGAAAGAACCCGGACAGTCGTCGGCTCCTGGTCAGTGCCTGGAATCCGGCGGAAATTGGGGAAATGGCTCTCCCCCCATGCCACACGGCCTTTCAGTTCTACGTCAGCGAAGGCGAACTCAGTTGCCAGTTGTATCAACGCAGCGCCGATCTTTTCCTGGGCGTGCCCTTCAATATCGCCAGCTACGCGCTCCTCACGCACATGGTCGCCCAGGTGACTGGTCTGGTTCCCGGAGATTTCATCCACACGCTGGGGGATGTCCACGTGTACGCCAATCACGTCGAGCAAGCTCGACTCCAGCTCACCCGGAGCCCCCGCCCCTTGCCGCGGCTTCTGCTCAATCCAAGCCGCCGTGAACTGTCCGAATTCGTCTACGAGGATTTCACTCTCGAAGGGTACGATCCTCACCCAGCCATCAAGGCCGAGGTCGCCGTCTGAGGGAACGCGACGTGTCCCGTGAGGTGGGAGGGGATCAGGAATTCTTTTTTGGGAGTCTCCGGTGTAGATTTTTTCTAAGCAGCTTACAGTAAGGAGCTTGCTCGGAATTCTGAGTCGTTTTTGATCCGAGCCGTCACGGGGTGAAATGATCCGAGGCTTGCGTGAACCGGGTCGCTTGTGATTTTTTTCACTAGTCCTCGGTGCGCGCGGTGAGCCGATACCTAAAAGGGACTTCCCAGTCCTAATGCGGTGGATCACTCAAATCGAAATCCGGTCCGGATCAGGAGATCACTCTTGCGATGGGCGGCGGGGTTGCTAAATACAGGGCGTACTAAAGGGCGACTAATGGTGTGGGAGTGGCAGGAGAGATGAATTACTTTCTCGAATGCTGCGACGGGAACGGAATACGTTCCTCCCACACCCTGCGAAAAGGTTGAGCATGTCGGATATCTTCCCGAAGTGGACGAACCAACTGCCGATAATGGCAGGCGTAGCGGCGGCGGTGCTGGGAGCAACAGCGCTTGCCGGCATCACGTATTTCGTGACGCCCAAGTACACGAGGGTCGGCTACCAGCCGAAGCAGCCGGTGGCCTTTTCTCATGCCATCCACGTGGACCAGTTGGATCTGGATTGCCGGTACTGCCACAACGGCGTCGAGAAGTCCTGGTTCTCCAACATTCCCTCCTCGGCCACCTGCATGAACTGCCACAGCCAAGTGAAAAAGGATTCGGAAAAGCTCCAGTTGGTCCGCGACTCGTACGCCTCCGGCAAGCCGATCGAGTGGGTTCAGATCCACAAGGTGCCCGACTACGTCTATTTCAACCATTCCGTGCATGTGAACCGTGGCATCAGCTGCGTTCATTGCCACGGCGAGATCAACAAGATGGAAGAGGTCTTCCACGCAAAGCCGCCTTCGATGGGCTTTTGCCTCGAATGCCATCGGGAACCGGAGAAGTTCATCCGGCCCAACGAGCTCGTGACCAAGCTCGACTGGAAGAATGACGGGTTCGACGGCAAGAAGGCCGTCCATGACTGGAAGGTCCAACCCGGCCAGAGCTGCTCCACCTGCCACCGTTGATGAAAACTATTCCCCCGCCTTGTCCTGAGCCGGAGGTTGGCCCCAAGTATTGGCGCTCCCTCGACCAACTCGCCGAGAAACCTGAATTCCGCCAGTGGATGGAACGGGAGTTCCAGGCGGGTGCCTCGCTCGCGCCGGAAGGAGAAGCTCGACGCGACTGGATCAAGCTGATGTCCGCCAGTTTCATGCTGGCAGGCCTCGGTGGTTTCGCCACGGGATGCCGCCGTCCTGAGGAGCATCTGACCCCGTTCGCCAAGCAACCGGAAGGCTACGTGCACGGGAAGGCCCAGCATTACGCCACCGCGATGCCGACTCGTGGTTCTGCCGTCGCTTTAGTGGCCAAGTCCCATGATGGACGTCCGGTTAAGCTGGAAGGAAACGGATTGCTGCCGGGATCCAACGGGGGCACCGACGCGTTTGCTCAGGCGAGCCTGCTCAATCTTTACGATCCGGATCGCGCCTATCGGCACACCAAGGCAGGAGCGGATGTCAAGATTGAGGCGGTTCGCGACCTTCTCACCGAGACGGGCAGGAAGTTCGCTGCGAATGGAGGGGAAGGCCTGATCTTTCTGGCGGAAAGATCCAGTTCTCCGACCCGGGCTCGGCTTCAGGAGGAGCTCGCCCAGAAGTTTCCGAAGTCGAAATGGTTCGTCCACGAGGCCGTTGATTTTGCCGTCAGCAATCAGGCCCTCAGCGTTCTCTATGGGGCGGACGTCCAGCCCGATTACCAGCTCGAGAATGCCCGACGCATCCTTTCTCTCGATTGTGACTTTCTTGGGACCGAGGCCGAGGCTTACCGACTGATCCGCGGTTACGCCAAGGGGCGCAAGCCCGCCAAGGATGCGATGAATCGGCTCTATGCCGTGGAATCGTTGATGACCATCACCGGTGGCAATGCCGACCACCGCTTGCGGGTCCGCCCAACCGACGTCGTCCGGGTTGCCGCGCAGGTAGGTGTCGCGGTTCTGGAGCTTCTGAACGAAGGGGGAGAACTGGCCTCCACACTGAAGTCTCTCTCGGCCGGTACGCCGGCCAATCCCCAGTGGGTGGCTGCCTGCGCCAAGGACCTCGTGTCTCAGAAGGGCAATGCCGTCGTCCTCGCTGGCTACACCCAACCGCTCGCGGTGCACCTGATTGCCCATGCCCTGAATCAGGTGCTGAAGGCGGTGGGTCCCGTGGTTTCCGTGATCAAGTCCAGCGAGGCCCGGAATGACGGAACGATTGCCGATTGTGTTTCTGCGCTCCAAGCCGGTGCCGATGCCTTGATCATCCTCGGGGGCAATCCGGTCTATGATGCGCCCGCGGATCTCGATTTCTCCGCCGCTGCAAGGAAGGCTAAGACGGTCATTCGCTGGGGATACTACGAGGATGAGACCTCGCAAATGGCGAGTTGGAACCTCAGTGCAACCCACTTTCTGGAATCGTGGGGGGACGCCCGGACGGCGAATGGCACCGTAGTGCCCATTCAGCCCCTGATCGAACCCCTGTTCGCCGGGCTGACTGACATTGAGCTTTTGGCCCGGTTGGCCGGCATCGACAAGCCGCTTCCGCTGGACTTGGTCAAGACCACCTTCGGTGCGGATGAAGCCGCCTGGCGCCGCTTCCTACATGACGGCTTTCAGGAGGGGAGCGCCCCGAAATCACTGGAGGCTTCGACGGCGCAATTGGGCAAGGCGACGACCCTCCTCGCGGCCTATAGGGCCCCTGTATCATCGGATTTTGATGTCGTTCTTCACCGCGGCGCTTCCGTGGATGACGGCCGTTTCAACAACAACGGATGGCAGCAGGAGGCCCCGGACCCGATTACGAAGGTGACTTGGGAGAACGTGATCTTGGTCTCGATCGCCACCGCCCGCGAGTTGGGGATTGCGGACGCAGCCAACGCCTCCGACGGCCAGTATCGGCAGCCGGTGCTCAAGATTGCCCTCGGAAACCGGGTGGTAGAGGGACCGGTCTGGGTTCAGCCAGGCTTGGCAGACAAGACCATTGGACTCGCCTTGGGCTATGGCCGGAAGGTCACCGGTCGTGTGGGACGTGGGAGTGGGTTTGATGCCTTCCCGCTGTTCCTCAAGGACTCCCGCCACATCGCCACTGGGGCAAAGGTATCCAAGGTTGCCGGACGTCGTCTGGTCGCCGTTACCCAGGAACACGGCCTGATGGAGGGCCGCCCGGTGATCCGCGAGGCGAACCTCGCCCAGTTCGAGGCAAAACCGGACTTTGCCAAGCATATGGATCTGGAGGCGCACTTTCCTCACTACGTTCCGTTCAAGGCAGAGTCGGACGGCCGCAACGTGGATAAGCGGCCCCAAAATATCTATGAGCATCCGTACGACCAGAATCCGTCGACGGTCTCCAAGATTCATCAATGGGGAATGGTGATTGATCTGACCTCTTGCGTTGGTTGCAATGCCTGTGTTGTTGCCTGCCAAAGCGAGAACAACATCCCCATCGTTGGAAAAGATCAGGTGGCTCGCGGCCGCGAGATGCACTGGATGCGTATCGACCGATATTACAGCCACGATCCGAAATCGGAGCTGGGTTCGGATGCTGCCGCGGAAGACCCGCAGATGGCGGTGCAACCGATGCTCTGCCAGCACTGCGAGAGCGCGCCCTGCGAAAGCGTGTGCCCCGTGAACGCCACGGTGCACGATGATGAGGGGTTGAATGTGATGGCCTACAACCGCTGCATCGGAACACGGTACTGCGCCAACAACTGCCCCTATAAGGTCCGACGCTTCAATTTCTTCGATTACAACAAGCGGGAGACCGACTACGCCTCCGCCCAGAGCCAGCATTTCTTCAATTTCGGCAACCTGTACAAGGGTCCGTTCGGACAAAATCGGAACGAGGCGCCGGAGTGGGAGATCGTGAAATTGGTGCGGAATCCGGATGTTTCGGTCCGCATGCGCGGGGTCATGGAAAAATGCTCGTTCTGCGTCCAGCGCGTCGAGCAGGCCAAGATCTCCCGCAAGGTCGAGGTCGGGAACAGTGGGGATGTGGCGGTGCGCGACGGTGACATCCGGACTGCCTGCCAGCAGGCCTGTCCGGCCGAGGCGATCACCTTCGGAAACGTGCTGGATCCTGAGAGCGCTGTGTCCAAGCTGAAGCACGATCCGCGCAATTACTCGGTGCTAGGCTTCCTGGATACCCGGCCCCGGGTCACCTATCTGGCCCGAATCCGCAATCCGAACCCCGAGATTGTGGATGCCAAGATCGAGGGCCGCAGCGGGCCGGATTCCCTTCGCGACTACGAGCGTCATCGTCACGAGAATCCCTTTGAGTCCGGCCATGGCGACGCCCATGGCGAGCAGAAGCACTCTGCAACTCCCGTCCAGAAAGGAGCAGCCTGATGGCCACCGCCGCCACCGCCGCCGGCCATGGGGCCGGCAAAATGGGGTCGCTTGACCCTCTCAACGCACCCCCGGTCCTCAAAATTTACGACCCCCCCAAGGAGCTGGAACGTGAGCCGCTCGTCCTGAACAACCGCTCATTGGGCTGGATCACGGATACCATCGCCGGCATCTGTGAAAAGCCCATGCCGGCTTGGTGGTGGCCCGCGTTCATCTTCAGTGCTGGCGGGATGATGATGATGTTCTCCTTGGTGGCCTACCTGATTTCGACGGGCGTCGGAGTCTGGGGCCTGAACCAACCCGCCGATTGGGCGTGGGACATCACCAACTTCGTCTTCTGGATCGGTATTGGCCACGCCGGGACGTTGATCTCGGCCGTGCTGTTCCTCCTCCGACAGAAGTGGCGGACCTCGATCAACCGCTCGGCGGAGGCCATGACCCTGTTTGCAGTGGCCTGCGCCGGCATCTTCCCGGTGGTCCACACCGGTCGAGTCTGGTTTGCCCTCTATCCGGGGTTCCTGATCCCGGTTCCCAACGCGAACGCCATCTGGCCGCAATTCCTCTCGCCGCTGCTGTGGGATGTGTTCGCGGTCTCGACCTACGGAACGGTTTCGTTGCTTTTCTGGTATGTAGGTCTGATCCCGGACCTGGCGACACTTCGCGACCGGGCCAAGACGCTTCTGCGTAAGTTTGGCTATGGTCTGTTTGCTCTGGGTTGGACCAATTCCAACCGCCACTGGAGCAACTATGAGAAGGCGTACCTGATCTTCGCGGGCCTGAGCACGCCGCTGGTGCTCTCCGTGCACTCGATCGTGTCGTTCGACTTTGCCGTGTCCCAGGTTCCCGGATGGCACACGACCATCTTCCCGCCCTACTTTGTGGCGGGTGCGATTTTCTCAGGCTTCGGAATGGTGCTGACGCTCCTGATTCCGTTGCGATCGCTGTTCAACCTTCATGACATCATCACCAAGAGGCACATCGAACTGATGTGCAAGGTGATCCTGGCTACGGGGTCGATCGTTGGGTACGCGTATGGCATGGAATTCTTCATCGCCTGGTACGGCGGCAGCCCTTACGAGTTGTACGCCTTCAAGAACCGCGCTTTCGGGCCCTATGCCTGGGCATATTGGAGCATGATTACCTGCAATGTGATCAGTCCGCACCTGTTCTGGTCGAGGACCCTTCGGATGACTCCGATTTTCGTCTGGTGTGTGTCCATCGTCGTCAACATCGGCATGTGGTTTGAGCGTTTCGTCATCATCGTGACCTCGCTCCACCGCGATTATCTGCCGTCGAGTTGGGGATACTTCACACCAACTTGGGTGGATGTGTTCACATTCGTCGGAAGTTTCGGTCTATTCATGACCCTGTTCCTGCTTTTCATCCGGTTCCTTCCGGCCATTGCCATCAGCGAGGTGAAGGCGGTTACGCCCCAGGCGGACCCGCACCACCCGCTGGGCGGTGCCAAGGGACGTCATTGAGGAGGCACGAAGGAATCAACATGAGCGCTTCCGTTGCAAGAACCCACGGCCTTCTGGCCGAATTCGAGACCCCGGCTGACGTGATGAACGCAGCCATCCGATGCCGGGACGCCGGCTTCACCAAGTGGGATGTATACACCCCGTTTCCGATCCATGGCATGGACGAAGCGATGGGGGTCAAGAAGTCTCCGGTGGGCTGGTTCACGTTTGTGGGCGGTGTCACTGGATTTTTTACAGGCATGACCATGATCTGGTTCATGAAGAAGGACTACCCGCTAGTCGTTGGCGGCAAGCCCCTGTTCACTCCGCTCTATGCCTTTCCTGTATCCTTCGAACTCACCATTCTTCTGGGTGCGTTTGCCACCCTCTTCGGAATGTTGTTCCTGAATCGCTTACCGAGACTCTACAACCCGTTGCTGAAGGTCGAGCGGTTCAAACGGGCTTCCAACGACCGCTTCTTCGTGTGCATCGAGGCTGCGGATCCCAAGTACGCCCCGGCGGCAACGCGTGAGTTTCTTGCCGATCAATGTCACGCAACGGCGATCGAGACCGTGGAGGAATAAATGCGAAAATTCCTGATCTATTTCTTTACCTTTTGGGCGCTGTCCCTGGTGGTCATCGTCAGCATTGCAGGTCTTCGCGGCGGGTTGTCTCGCAAGCCTCCCCTGGAGGTGTTCGCCGACATGGATCGCCAACCCAAGCTTCGCCCTCAGACCAAGGCAGCCTTCGCCGGCTTCAAAGACGGCCTGAGCAGTCGGTTGCATGTGGCTGGAACGGTGTCCCGCGAAGCCGCTCGCGAGGCCAACGATTTCGCTACTGGCAAGAACGCCGATGGCTCCTGGGTGGATGCCCTTCCGGTTCCGACCACGCGTGAATTGCTCCAGCGCGGTCGCGAGCGCTACGGGATTTACTGTGCTCCCTGTCACGGCGTGGCGGGGGATGGCAACGGGGTTACAACCAAGTTTGGCATGGCTGCCGTTGCCAAGTTGCATGACGAACGACTGATCAAGATGGCTGATGGCGAGATCTTCAACACGATCAGCAACGGCAAGAACCTGATGTTGCCTTATGGCGACAAGCTCGACCCGAAGGATCGGTGGGCGGTGATCTCCTACGTCCGCGCACTTCAGTTGAGCCGGCTTGGGAAGAAGGAAGAGATCCCGGACGCCGTGCGGACAGCCCTGAAATGATGCGACCATGAAGACAATTACTCGCTTTATCGGAACGATGGTCGCCTCGATGGCCCTCCTTGGGTTGTTGGGATTCGGAATGCCCAGCGGTCACGCAGCAGAGACGGCCGCAACCAATGCAGGCGCGATCGCCGCTTTGCCCGGGAACGCGGCGACTGTGGATGCTCACGTCCATGGCGACGACGGTCATGCCCACGCCGCGGGTGAGGGGAAGAACCTGCTACGCGAGATCGGTCTGCGCTATCTGACGGCGTACATGTTCTGCCTCAGTATCTGTGTCGGGGCTCTGTTCCTGCTTTTCATCCATCATCTGTTTGATGCGGCTTGGTCGGTCCCGATCCGGCGTGTCGTCGAGCAGATTGCCGCATTGCTCTTTCCGTGGATGCTGGTGCTGCTGGTTCCCATTCTGGTGCTGCAAAAACACATTTACCCGTGGCTCAGTATTGATCCGGCAGACGATCATTCGTTGGAGGTGAAGCGGGTGCTCTTCAATACGCCCACCTTCAATATCCTATTGCCCCTCCTGGTGGCCAGTTGGGGGTGGATTGCCCACACCTTTCGGAAGTGGTCCATTGCCCAGGACAAGGATGGATCACCGATCTGGACCCGGAAGGCGCGTGTGCTCGCAGCCGCGGGGATTTTTTACTTCGCATTCTCCCTGACGCTGGGCTGCATCTACCTGATGAAGTCCCTTCAGCATCACTTTTTTAGTACCATGTACGGCGTGTACTACTTCGCCGGAAGCGTCTGGACGGCGCTGATCACGGTCTGGGTGGTGACCCTGTGGCTGAAGATCAAGGGGCCCCTGAGCCAGGTGGTGCACCAACGCCAGATCCAGGATGTGGGGGTGTGGTTCTTCGCTTTCACCATCTTCTACGCATACATCCATTTCTCACAGTATTTCCTGATCTGGAATGCCGCTCTCCCTGAGGAAACCTTCTGGTATGTCACTCGCGAAGCAGGCACTTGGAAGTGGGTTGGATTCACCATCCTCTTTGGACACTTCTTTGTTCCATTTCTGGTGCTGTTGAACCAGGACGTGAAAATGAACCCGGCGATCATGGTCCCAATGTGTGGATGGGCGTGGCTGATGCACTATGTGGATATGACATTCAACATCATGCCTACCTATGAGCCGCTCAAGATGGGTCCCCAGGTCTCGTTCCTGGATCCGCTCTTCTGGTTCGGCATGCTGGCATTGCTGGGGTTCTTCTTCCTGCGGAACTTCCGATCGGCTGCTCCTTACCCGCTCCGGGATCCCCGGCTCAAGGAGGCGATTACCCACCACGAGATCCCGGCACCCGGTGCCGCCGCCCATCATTAAAGCGACATCCTCATGAGCGACTCTACTTGCTGCACGGAAAAGACTCGGACGGTGCTGGCCTATTTTGTCGGTACCCTCGGTGCCTTCCTCATTATCGGGGCGATGGCTTGGTTGGTGGTCCGGCAGGACACTCCGCCCCTCGACGCCGCCCTGGCTGCCAACCGAAAGGCGACCCGCCTCAAGATCGATCACGAGGGCGCGGCGGAGTTGAACAAGTACGCCGTGGATCCCAACAAGGAGAATCTGGCCCGGCTTTCCGTGGATCGCGCCATGGAAGTTTTGGTTGCCGAGTGGGGCCCGGGTGCGGCACAGGGGCGAGCCAAGCTCCTCGAGCGCCTGGAGGCATCGAAGAAGACCGCAAGTTTCGAGTGATCCGCTGGCACTCATGAACGTCTTGGCCATCTTGATGATCGGGGGAGTCCTGGCAGTGCCTGCCGTCGGTCTGTGGGCTTTGCACTGGGCCTCCTGCAATGGTGAGTTTCGGCTCATTGACCGTGCCGCACTCCTCCCGTTCGATGAAGAGGAACCCGTGGGGCAACCGACGGACCTCATCCTCAACCGCCATTCGCCGACGACATGAGCTCACCTTCCAAGACCTTTTCGGCTCTCATGCCCGGCGACCTCCCGGAGGATTCGTCCAAGCGTGCCTTGCTGGCTGAGATCGATGCCTCCTGCCGTGTGCCCGTGCTCTTCTTCGTCGTGAGCGGGCTTTTGTGGCTTCTGGCTGGAACTGCGCTGGCCTTGGTGACCAGCATCAAGTTGCATTCGCCTGGGTTCCTCGCTTCGTGGGAATTTCTCACTTTCGGTCGTGTCCGGCCGGCGCATTTGAACACGGTCATTTACGGGTTCGCTTCGCAGACCGGAATCGGAGTGACGCTCTGGTTGATGTGCCGGTTGTGCCGGGTCCCATTTGTTGCTCCGGGACTGGCGACGGTGGCTGCCCTGTTCTGGAACATCGGTCTCACCGTGGGCGTCGTCGGAATCCTGATGGGTGATTCAACTTCGATCGAGTGGCTGGAAATGCCGCGGTACGCAACGCCCATCCTGTTCGTCAGCTATGCCCTGGTTGCGGTGTGGGCGGTGATCACCTTTCGTCTCCGGCAGGAGCGGCAATTGTACGTGTCGCAATGGTATCTTTTGGCGGCGCTGCTGTGGTTTCCCTGGTTGTATGCAACCGCCCAGATCATGCTCCTGATTGATCCGGCGCGCGGAGTGGTGCAGGCGGCGGTGAACTGGTGGTTTGCCCATAACGTCCTGGGGCTCTGGTTCACTCCGATCGGTTTGGCGGCGATCTACTACTTCATTCCGAAGGTGATCGGGCGTCCGATCCATTCCTACTATCTGAGTGTCCTCGGATTCTGGTCATTGGCCTTGTTCTACAACTGGAATGGGCTGCACCACCTGACCGGCGGACCCATGCCCGCCTGGATGATCACGGTTTCGATCGTGGCCAGTGTCATGATGCTGATTCCTGTCACGACGGTTGCCATCAACCATCACCTGACGATGTGGGGGCATTTCGAAAAGCTCCGGCACAGTCCAACGCTCCGATTTGTCGTGTTGGGTGCGGTGTGTTACACGGCGACCAGTCTTCAGGGGGTTGCGAATTCGTTCCGTGGCATCAGTGAGGTGGTCCATTTCACCCATCACACCATCGCCCATGCGCATCTGGGACTGTACGGATTCTTCACCATGGTGATGTTCGGTTCTTTGTATTACATCGTCCCCCGGATCACCCAACGTGAATGGCCGTCCCTTGGATTGATCTCGATTCATTTCTGGGGTTGTTTTCTCGGGCTGGTGCTGTACGTCGCGCCTCTGAGTCTGGGCGGGATTTTGCAGGGCTTGGCCATGAATGATGCGTCGGTCCCGTTCATGAAGGTGGTTGAGGGGACTCTGCCCTGGTTGCAGATCCGTACGCTGGCAGGATTGCTTCTGGCTTTGGGGCATGTCGCCTTTGTTGCCAATCTGGTCTGGTTGTTGGCCAGGGTGTTTGGTCCCTACCGCAAGCCGGTGGTGGCCATCCTGACAGGGATTGAAACTCCGGCGATCGCCGGCAAGTGATGCCATGAGATACGGCCCTCTTCTATTTCTCGGAATCCTGTTCACCCTCGCGTCGAGTTGGGTGGGTCTCGTGCTGATGCCGAACCGGCAGCTGGGTTCGTTGGTGGCCAATTCGAGCACCAATGCAACCGGCGCAATCGTTCTCTATCCTCAGGCCCGCAGCGGGGAGGCCCAGCAGGGGGCGGAACACTATCGGTCGCTCGGGTGCATCTACTGTCACAGTCAACAGATCCGGCCGGATGGATTTGGATCTGACATTGCCCGGGGATGGGGCAAGCGCCGGACCGTGGCCCGTGACTATGTCTATGACAAGCCGGTGATGTTGGGCACCTCGCGGACGGGACCGGACCTGACCAACATCGGGGAGCGTCAGTCGGATTACGCGTGGCACTACGCGCATCTGTACGATCCTCAGATTACGTCCAAGGGCAGCCTCATGCCGCCTTATCCCTTTCTCTTCCAGAAGCGGAAGATGGGTCAAGGCGGGCCATCGCCGGATGCGTTGAAGTTGGCGGGTGAGTTTTCGGTGGGAGAGGGTTGGGAAGTGGTTCCGAAACCTGCAGCCCGCCAGTTGGTGGAGTACCTGCGGAGTTTGAAGACCTCGTTCGACCTTCCCGAGGCACCGCTGCCCAAGGCAGCTGAAGTTACAGACGCCCAGCCCCCTGCCAAATGAGCGCTGATTTCCCCAACTTGAACCCGGGTGGAGGCACTTCTGGTATGGATCGCGGTGAGGCGACAGACGTCACGGCAATGCACGCGGCGATTGTCCGCGAGCGTCCGGATCCGGTGGAGGGGCATGAGCCTCTCAACCTCTGGGTCGTCGTCTTTATTGCCGGTTTGCTCTTCTGGGCTGGGAGCTATCTGACCCAGTACTCCGGTGGCTTCCGATCCGACGAATTCTCCGAAGCGCAGATCAATCCGGCACCGCCTCCCGTGGAGGCGGGCGGCGGAGCGGATGATCCGGCGGCCAAGGCTGCGAAGGAGGGAGCAATCGTTTTCTCGACTTACTGCGCGGCCTGTCACCAGGCGGATGGGAATGGAGTCGCGGGCCAGTTTCCTCCCTTGGCGGGGTCCGAGTGGGTTCTGGCGGACGGCCCCAACCGAATGGTCCGCATCGTCCTGAATGGCCTCAAGGGACCGATCAAGGTGAAGGGTGGCGATTACAACAACCAGATGAACGCCTTCCGCGACTCGATGGATGATCGGCAGATCGCCAATGTCCTGACCTACGTCCGAAATTCGTGGGGTAACAAAGCCAGTCCGGTGACAGCCGCCGAGGTAGTGGCCATCCGCACGGCGGAGGCGGCTCGGACAGGCGAGTGGACCGCCGAGGAGTTGGAGAAGATTCCGGCCAGCGGCGGGACAGCGGAGCCCGCGGCCGTTGGAACTCTGACTCCGGAGGCACTCAAGGAGGCGTTGAAGAAGCTTTCTCCCGACGATCTCAAGGCGTTGTTGCAGGACGTGTCCAAGTAACCCATTCCAAGGTGCGGTCCTCAGCGGACGAAACCGGAATTGACGACGGCGCCCCATGCGGGCGCCGTTTTTGCTGTGAAGGAAGTGATTGAGACCCCACCGGGAGACCCGGTTTTTTGCGGCTATTGCGGCGGTCCGGTTCGTGTCCCGGCCGAGAGTTCCGGGTTGTCGTACTGTTGCTACGGTTGCCGGGTGCTGGGGGCTGCCGGCGGTTCTGCGGTGACTCGTGGAGAAGTCGATGAGGGCAGCGGGAGTCCCTGGTTCCGTATCGGGGTCGGGGCGTGTCTCGCCGGTCAGTCGATGTTGTTCGGTCTGGCAGCCAATTTGGGACAACCGGAGGGTCTGGCCCGCGGAGTGATCCACATCGGTCTGGCGGCTTCATCGATCCTGGTGCTGTGGTTGCTGGGCATTCCCATGATCCGCGAAGCGTGTTCCTGCGCCCGGGATCGGCGATGGACGATGGAATGGTTGTTTCTGGTGGGGATCGCGGGGGCGCTGGGGGCGTCCATTTACTCGAGCCTGACAGGCCGAGGCGCGGTTTACTACGAGACGGTAGCCGTGCTGGTCACCGTGTATTCCGCTGGGAAGGCGCTGACGGCGTCGGCACGGAGGCGGGCCGTGGCGGAGACGGCACGGTTTGCCGATTGTTTCGGGGTGGCGCGTCGAATCTGCGCGGATGGAAGTGAGGAATCGGTGGACGTCACGGCAATCCGGGTGGGGGATCGCGTTCGCGTCGCGCCGGGTGCCGCAATTCCCATCGACGGCCGCATCCTCTGCGGAGTTGGGTACGTTCGGGACACCCTTCTGACCGGGGAGTTGATGCCAGTAGTCCGGCGAGTTGGGGATCCGGTTTTTGCGGGGGGGATCAGCGAGGATGGCGAGTTGGAGTTGGAGGCCTCTGTTTCCGGTGTTGAACGCCGGCTCGATGGCTTGCTGCGAGAGGTGAGCCGAGCGCGCGAGGGGTTGTCAGAGACCCGGGCGCAGCAGGTCGCAGATGGAATTTCCCGATGGTTTCTTCCGGGGGTGATTGCCGTGGCGGTCGCAACGTATTGGACGTGGAACGGACGGGGAGATCCCGGAGAGGCCTGGTACCATGCGTTGTCCGTGCTGCTCGTCGCATGTCCCTGTGCCTTGGGATTGGCGACACCGTTGGCCTTGTGGAACGGGCTTTCCGTTCTGGCGGCACGGGGCGTAGTGCTGCATTCCGCCGCGGCGCTGGAACGGCTTGCCGAAGTGCGGTCGGTGTGGTTCGACAAGACCGGAACCCTCAGCCGGCCGGACCCAGTTCTGGTCGATTTTGTGTCGGGAGGACCTTGGCCTGATCGCGAGACCTTGCTCGGCTGGATGGCAGAGATCGAAGCGCGGAGCGGGCATCCGCTGGCGCGAGCATTTGCCGGGGTGGTTCGATCGGGCACGGAGGAATTGCGCGAATTGACCCTGGTCCCGGGGAGCGGTGTCGATGCGGTGCTCCAACCCGCCGGGGGGATCCCCGTCCGGGTCCGGATCGGCCGGTTGGACTGGGTTCGACCCGAGGGATCGAGTCCCGTTTGGGCGGAGGAGCTACGGGCCGGGGTGGATGACCTTCGGGTGGCTGTTTCCGTGAACGGTGCCTGGTGTGGGTTGGCCGCGGTGCGGGAGAGTTTCCGGGACGGTTGGCGGGAGGTGGTGATGGGGCTGAACCGCATGGACTGCCACGTCGGTGTCCTCAGTGGCGATGTGCCCTCAAGAATGGCGATGCTGGCAATCGAGGGCGTGGAGATCCAGGGTAGCCTGACTCCGCTGGAAAAGGTCGACTTCATCCGTCATTCGCAGAAGACGCGGGGCAGGACCCTGTTTGTGGGTGATGGCGTGAACGATGCACCGGCCATGGGTGCCGCGGACGTCGGTTTGGCGATGGGGAGTGGTTCGTCGCTGACCCAATCGCTGGCGGACGGACTGCTGGCATCTTCGGATCCGATGGGGTTGGTGGAAGTTCTGGCGATGGCGCGTGGAGTTCGCCGGCGAGTCATCGGCAGTCTGTGGTTCGCGGGCGTCTACAATTCCATCGGCATGGGCCTGGCTGCGGCGGGAGTTCTCCATCCGGTCGCGGCGACCTTGTTGATGGTTGGGTCCAGTTCCATCGTGGCTTGGCGGGCGGTGCGTGGGGGAAGCCCGGATTGCCGGGAGCTCCCTGCCGTCGAAGGCGGGGCAATGCGTTGGGCGACTGCATTGGCATTGGTCGTCCAGATCCCGCTTGTCGGATGGCTCGGCAACCTGGAATGGCAAACCGTTTCGGCGATCGTCGTCGTTCTAGGGACTCTGGCGGCATGGAGCCTGTCTGCACCCCGGGTCGGAGGGTTATCCCGCATGTTTCTGGGAATGGTGGGGATCGGAGGCCTGCTGATGTTGATTGGGTGGTGGATGGATGCCGGGTTTGGCCCGGTCATGAGGGACGGTGTCTGCCTTTGCTGTCAGTCCCATCACTATTTCGAGATCGGCAGGCGGGTACCCTGGATGCATCTGGGGATGGTC
Source organism: Verrucomicrobiota bacterium (assembly GCA_041688515.1). Taxonomy (GTDB): domain Bacteria; phylum Verrucomicrobiota; class Verrucomicrobiia; order Limisphaerales; family UBA9464; genus UBA6176. Next base: position 87 of record JBDNHZ010000048.1, on the reverse strand, counting down.
GCCGGGGGACTGCCAGTGATGTGGAGCCTTCTTCCCCGTTGGGGAGTCGGTGGTGCTCGATGGCCCTCGGCGGTCCTCGCCGTTCTC
>JBDNHZ010000382.1:0-17192 GCA_041688515.1 Verrucomicrobiota bacterium | reverse complement strand
TCCCACGCTCCAGCGGCCGGGGACGGCCGCGCCCCCAGGGTCCCCGCAGCGCACAAGGCGCTTCACCGTTCCAATGGAACCGGGCATCTTGCCGGCATGTCATTCCCGGCGGAACTGGCACCCCCTTTCGAGCGCGACGCCGCGGCCGACCTGCTCGCCCGATTGGCGGCGCGCGGCGTGTATCTGGGGACCTCCTCGTGGAAATACCCCGGCTGGCGGGGCCTGTTGTACACCGACGATCGTTACACCTACCGGGGCAAGTTCAGCCAAACCCGCTTCGAGAAGCTTTGCCTCGCCGAGTATGCCTCGGTCTTCCGGTCGGTCGGCGTCGATGCCGCCTACTACACCTTTCCCAGCGAACGTTCGCTGGCGGCCCTCATGTCCCAGGCCCCGGATGGATTCCGCTTTTCCTTCAAGGTCACCGACGAGATCACGCTCAAGAAGTTCCCGCGGCTCGACCGGTTCGGTCCGCGCCAGGGGGAGCTCAATCCGCATTTTCTGGATGCCGCCCTCTTCCGCGATGCCTTCCTTGCCCCGTGCATTCCCCATCGGGATAAGGTCGGACTCCTGATGTTCGAGTTCTCCCATTTCCATCCTTCGGACTATGGGCGTGGTCGCGATTTCGTCGTGGACCTGGATCGGTTTCTCAGCGAGTTGCCCACGGGTTGGGACTACGGGATCGAAATCCGGAATCGTTCGTTCCTGCACCCGGACTACTTCGACGTCCTGGCGAAACACCGCGTGGCGCATGTCTACAATTCGTGGGAAGCCATGCCCCCGATCGACGAGCAATGGCTCGCCCCAGGCAGTCGGACCAACCCGGAGTGTTTCGGTGCCCGGTTCCTGCTGCGACCCGGTCGCCGGTATCAGGACGCGGTGGACCAGTTCAGCCCGTACGACCACGTTCAGGATCCGTATCCGGTCGGACGCGAGATCCTGGTGGACATGGTCCTGGCCTGCCTGCGTCAGGCGCGCCCCGGGCGGGCCTATATTTACGTCAACAACCGGTTCGAAGGATCGTCGCTGGGCACGCTGGCGGCCGTGCTCAAGGTCCTCGAACTCCAGCGACCCCACATCCATCCACCCCTTTGAACATGATCCCTCCCACTCGTCCGGCGGCCGGTCGTTTCCCCCTTCACCGCCACGTCTGGCGCACCCTCGCCCGACTCGGTCTCCTCGGACTGTTGCAACTCCCCCTTCACGCCGCCCCGCCCCGGGTGTTCGTGGATCCGCGAGGTCTGGATTCCTGGTCTGGCACTCAGTCCCGATCCGATCCGGCGAAGCACCGGGGTCCCCTGGCCACTCTCGCCGCCGCGGTAGCCAAGGCCCGCGAACTCCATGTCACCCATCCCGCCGAGACGGTCACCATCCAACTTTCGGCCGGACGCCACGAACTGGTCACGCCGCTGGAATTGACGGCCGACGACAGCTTCCTGGAGATCGCCGGCACGCCGGGGCGACGTCCGACCCTCCTGTCCGGAGGCACGCGGATCACCGGTTGGTCGCCTGCGCCGGGCCAGACTGGCATCTGGCAGACGACCCTCAACGATGTGGCCGACGGGCACTGGTACTTCCATCAATTGTTCGTCGAAGGCGAGCGCGCGCAGCGGGCGCGCACGCCCAACACGGGGTTCTTCAATGCTGCCGGAGCCCTGTCCACCGGCGCACCGATCGAGTTGCCCTTCAAATCCGGAGATCTCCGCCCCCACTGGGCCAGTGAACCCGATGCCCGCCTGATCCTCCTGATGAAGTGGACCGACCTGCATCTTCCGATGCGCGCGGTCGATCCGACCCGCAATGTGGCCCGTCTGGCAGGCGGGCCACGGGACTTCTGGATGGATGAACCCGATGCCCGTTACTGGGTGGAGAACACCGCCGATTCCCTGGACGCACCCGGTGAATGGCAACTCGATCGCAAGACGGGCACGCTGCGCTACCTCCCGCCCAAGGGTACCGACCCCAACCGCGCCGAGATCGTTGCTCCGCGCCTGACGTCCTTGGTCCACGTGCACGGCAACGCCACGCGTCCGGCACGTCAGATCGTGTTCCGCGACCTTCAGTTTTCCGACGCCGATTATGAGATGCCGACCGACGGCCTGATCTCGCCTCAGGCGGCCATCCGAATTCCGGGAACCTTCCACGCGCTGCACGCGGTGGACTGTCAGTTGGTGCGGTGCCGTTTCACCAATCTGGGGGGGTACGGACTGGAGCTCGGGCGCGGATGCCAGCGGTGGACGGTACAATCCTGCCGACTGGAAGGGCTCGGTGCGGGAGGCATGCGCATTGGCGAGACGGGCGACCGCACACCGACGCCCGCCGACGCCAATCACAGTCATCTTTTGTCGGACAACGTCCTGGCCCACCTCGGCCGCGTCTTTGCCCCGGCCGTCGGCTTCCTCATCCTCCAGAGCGGGACCAACCGGATCGTTCACAACCACATTCACGATCTCTATTACACCGGCATCTCGGTGGGCTGGAACTGGGGTTATGAATCCACCCCGTGCCGCGCCAACGAGATCGCCTACAACCGGGTCGAACAGATCGGTCAGGCCCGGCTCAGCGACATGGGCGGGATCTACACCCTCGGTCCCCAACCCGGCACCCACATCCATCACAACCTGTTTCGCGACATCGACAGCTACCGCTACGGCGGATGGGGGCTGTACACCGATGAAGGCAGCACCGGGATCGTCCTCGAAGACAACGTGGTTTACCGCTGCAAGGACGCCGGATTTCACCAGCACTACGGTCGCGACAATGTCGTGCGGAACAATCTCCTCGCCTTCAATCGCAATCATCAGGTGATGCGCACCCGGGTGGAGGAACACCGGTCGTTCTGGTTCACCCATAATGTGGTGATCCACGATGCCGGCACCCTGCTCGGCAGCCACTGGGAAGGCTCCACCAACCAGTTCCTCATGAGCGGCAATCTTTACTGGGATTCACGGCTCGGGTCCGACGTCGCGCGCTACCGTTTCCAGAAGCAGTCGTGGAACGACTGGCGCGCCCGGGGTCAGGACGTCGATTCGATCATCGCCGATCCGCTCCTGCGCGATGCCGCGCGACCGGAACTTGGACTCAAACCCGAGTCCCCCGCCTATCGACTCGGATTCAAACCCATCGATCTGCGCGGCCTCGGCCCCCGGAACCGGTGATCCGGAGCCGATCCGTCGAGACGCGTCCCCAATCGCCCTTCCGAGGGGCCCCATGACCGATGTGCGGAGATTCGGACTCGCAGAGCTCGTCCCTCCAACGGAGCTCCACCGCGCCTACCCCATTTCATCGACCACTTCACCCGCAAAACTGTTTCTCAGCATCGGGCCCAGGCCGCTAGTCTCTCGTTACTGCTTCGATGAATCCCCTCCCGAGATGGCCGACGCGAATGTGGCTGGCACTGGTGCTGGCGGGTGGAGTGTTGTCTGGTGCCGTTGCCGCCGACCCGGCGGACCCGGAATTCTTTGAGCAACGGATCCGTCCCGTCCTGGCCGAGCACTGCCTCGAATGCCATGGCCCCGAAAAACAGAAGGGCGGCCTGCGCCTCGACGCCCGCGCGCTGCTGCTGCAAGGCGGCGATACCGGGCCAGCCATCGTCCCCGGAAAACCGGAAGCCAGCCTGCTCTTCAAGGCGATTTCCCACACGGATCGCGAACTGGCCATGCCGTCGAAGAAGCCGCGCCTCGCCGAACCGGTCCTCACCGACTTCGCCCGCTGGATCCGGGACGGGGCTCCGTGGCCGGCCAGCGACCCGGTCCCGCCCCCGACCAAGGCTGGTTTCGACCTCAACAGCCGCAAGCAACGGCTCCCCTGGATCTGGCAGACGCCCCAGCGCCAATCGATCCCCCCCGTCCCCGGCCCACGACCGGCCACCGACATCGATCATTTCATCCGCGCGCGCCTGAGCAGTGCCGGCTTGCAACCCGCGGTGCCGGCCGACGACTCCACCTGGTTGCGCCGCGCGCATTTCACCCTCACCGGTCTGCCCCCGACCCGGGCGGAACTCCAGGCATTCCTGTCCAACACCGCCCCCGACCGCCGCGCCCAGGTGGTGGATCAACTGCTCGCCTCCCCCCACTACGGCGAGCGCTGGGCCCGGCACTGGATGGACCTGGTCCGGTACGCCGAGACGCGCGGACACGAATTCGATTTCCCGGTCGCCAACGCCTGGCTCTATCGGGATTACCTGATCCGCGCCTTCAACGACGATCTTCCCTACGAACGCCTCGTCACCGAGCACCTCGCCGGCGACCTGGTCAGGCCGCGGTTGAACTCCGTGACCGGGGCCAACGAATCCGTCCTCGCCACTGCCTGGGCCTTTCTCGGTGAGGAAACCCACAGCCCCGTCGACATCCGCCAGGACGAATGCGAACGGGTGGACAACAAGGTCGATGTCCTTTCCAAGACCTTCCTCGGCCTGACCGTCGCCTGCGCCCGTTGCCACGATCACAAGTTCGATGCCCTCTCCCAGCGGGATTACTACGCCCTGAGCGGGTTTCTCGCCGGCTCGGGGTATCGTCAGGTGCGCTTCGAAACCATGGTCGAACACGAACGCGTGGCGGCCGACCTCGAAGCCCTCCGCCACCAGCACGCCCCCCGCGTCGCCACCGCCGTCGCCGAGGCCTTGCGCCCGGAAATTTCGCAAACCGGGGCCAACCTGCTGGCCGCCCTCCGCTCCGGGAGCACCGCCCCGGCCGGGTGGACCAACCAACTTCAAGCCGCCCTCGGCGACCGGACCCATCCGCTGCATCTGTTCGCCCAGATCGCCAGCGCACCCGATGCCACGGATCCGGTCCGCTTCGCCCGCCTGCTGACCCAGGCTTCCAATCCGCCTGCGGGACTTCCTCCGGCCGCCCGGGTGATGGCCGATTTCACCCGGACCGGAGCGACTCCGTGGACGGTGGACGGACCCACCTTTGGCATCGGACCGCGGATCGTCGGGTCCCTGTGCCTCTCGGTCAGCAATGTTGCCAACCCGCTCCAGGTGATGCGCTACAGCGCTGCTTCGCGGGATCTCTTCTGGAACCGGTTGAGCCTCGCTCCCAGCGCTGAGCCCGATGCCGGTGGCCTGGGCGCACACCAACGCTCCGGGCGCATGATCCGCACGCCCCGCGTGCCCCTCGAATCCGGGCAGATCCATTATCTCCTGCGCGGGAAGGCCCGGGTGTACGCCGCGGTGGACGGTCACATCATGGTGGGCGGCCCGCTTCACGGTCGGTTGGTTGCCACCTTCGACGGCGGCGAGCGCCCGACCTGGGTCACCCACGATCTCACGCCTTACGCGGGTCACCGCGCCCATTTCGAATTCGGGCCGGAAGGCGACGGCCCACTTGATGTGCTGATGGTGGTCGAATCGTCGGTGAAGCCGGCGTTCAATCCCCTGACCGGCTGGCGTCCGACGTCCGCGCCCACCTCGGTCGAAGCTTTGGCCGAGACGTTTCAACACGACCTCGTCGAAGCCATCGATCGTCTGGGCGCGAATCGGCTCGAAGGCAACCCACGTCTCGCCGCCCTCGCCGATTGGGCCCTTCGTTCGCACGATCTCTTCCACCCTCCTGCCAACGCCGTCGATGCCCCGGTCGCCGCCTACGCCGCCGCTCTTCATCGAATGGCCGAAGGCGTCCACTGGGCTTCGCGCATCGCCCCGTCGCTCGGCGACGGCCCGGGAGCCGACGAATCCGTTTTGGTCCGGGGCAAACACTCGCGTCCGGGTGAACTCGCGCCGCGCTCGATCCCGGCTGCTTTCGGAGCTCCGGCCATCCGCGCCACCGCCACCAGCGGACGCGCCGAACTGGCCCGGCAGTTGATCGATCCGACCAATCCGCTGGTCGCCCGGGTGATGGTGAATCGAGTGTGGCAACATCTCTTCGGCCGCGGCCTGGTTCCCACACCGGACAACTTTGGTTATCTCGGTGAACGCCCGACGCACCCGGAACTCCTCGATCACCTGGCATGGCAGTTCGTCCACGAGGATCACTGGTCCCTCAAACATCTCATCCGCCGCCTGGTCCTCACGGACACCTTCGCCATGGGATCCGTGGCGCAGTCGTCCGAGGCTGCCACGGTCGATCCATTGAATCTGCTCTGGCATCGGATCCCGGTCCGACGCCTCGAGGGCGAAGCCATCCGCGACTCCATCCTCGCCGTCTCCGGCCGTCTCAATCCCGCCGTGGGCGGCCCTTCGATCCCGATCCATCTGACCGAATTCCAGGATGGCCGCGGTCGCCCCGGCACCAGCGGACCGCTGGACGGCGACGGTCGCCGCAGTCTCTACGGAGCGATCCGGAGAAACTTCCTGCCCTCGATGATGGTGGCCTTCGATTTCCCCACGCCCTTCAGCACCATGGGCCGGCGCAACCGGACCAATGTCCCGGGACAGTCCCTGGTGCTGATGAACGATCCGTTCGTGCATCAACAGGCCCGCGAATGGGCCGGGCGCATGCTCCGCGAGTTGCCGGATGCCAGCGACGGGGCGCGGGTCCGATTCCTCTTTGAATCCGCCTTTGCCCGTCCGCCGTCCATTGACGAGTCGGATTCGTGCCGGGAATCGCTGGCTGAACTGCGCACCCTTCACCCCGGCGGGAATGAGACGGACGTGTGGTCGGACTTCTGCCACGCGCTCTACAACGCCAACGATTTCATCTACCTCAAGTGAGCTACTACGAAGCACGCCTCTCCCGTCGCGCCCTGCTCACCCGTGCCGCCAACGGTTTCGGGGCGCTAGCCCTCGGAGCGCTGATGTCGCCGCAGGCCCGGGCGTCCGCCTGGCCGCTCGCGCCGCATCCGGCCCATTTCCGGCCGCGGGCAAAGAACGTCATCTTCCTCTTCATGGAAGGCGGCGTGTCGCAGGTCGACAGCTTTGACCCCAAGCCGATGCTCGAGAAGCATCACGGCGAGAATCCGCACAAGGCCATCGGCCGGCTTGAAAAGACCCAGTTCGAGAACGTCGGCACCGTCTTGAAATCCCCCTGGGCCTTTCGCCAGCGAGGCCAGTCCGGCCTCTGGATCAGTGACCTGTTCCCCCACATCGCCAGCCACGCCGACGATCTATGCGTGCTCCGTTCGATGACCTCGGCGTTCCCCGAGCACACCAGCGCCAATTATTTCCTTCATAGCGGCCTCGGTCTCCAGGGCCGGCCCAGCATGGGCGCCTGGGTCGCCTACGGCCTGGGCAGTCCCAATCGGGACCTTCCGGGCTTCGTCGTCCTCAACGGTGGACTCATCCCGCCCGGGGGTGTCGACTGTTTCGGCAACGGATTCCTTCCCGCCACCTATCAGGGCACCCTGGTCAACGCCGTCGGTGCTCCCCTCCCCAACGTCGCTCCCATTGAGAAAGATCCCGCCCGACAGACCGCCAAACGTCGCCTCGCCGATCATCTCAACCGCGCCGGTCTGCTCACCGGGGGCAATGACGACGCCCTCGAAAGCGCCATTGCCAATGCCGAACTCGCCGGCCGCATGCAGTCCGCCGTGCCCGAGTTCCTCGGCATCGAAGGCGAAAGCGCCGCCACCCGTCGCCTGTACGGCTGCGACTCCGATAACGGCCCTACCCGGATTTACGCCCGCCAGTGTCTGCTCGCCCGACGGTTGGTCGAACGTGGCGTCCGCTTCGTCGAACTGACCATCCCCAAGATCGATGGACTCGACCGGTGGGACGCCCACGGCAGCCTCGTCGCCAATCACGGCAAGAACGCCCTGGCCGTCGATCAACCCATCGCCGGCCTCCTCGCCGACCTAAAGTCCCGCGGTCTCCTCAACGATACCTTGGTCGTCTGGGCGGGTGAATTCGGTCGCACCCCCTTCGCCCAGGGCTCCGATGGCCGCGACCACAATGAGTACGCCTACAGCGTCTGGCTGGCGGGCGGCGGAACACGGGGCGGAATCGCCTACGGCCAGACCGATGACTGGGGTTATCGGACGGTCGAGAACCGCCTCGAAATGCACGACCTCCACGCCACCATCCTCCACCTTCTCGGACTCGATCACACCCGGCTCACCTACTGGTTCGGCGGACGCGATATCCGCCTCACCGATGTGCACGGGGAAATCATTCAGGCCGCCCTCGCATGAACCGACCCGGTCTTTCACTCCTCGTCCTCCTTGCTGCCAGCCTCCCGTTGGCCGCCGCCGCCCCGGATTTCACCCGCGAGGTCCGGCCCATTCTGTCGCGGTATTGCTTCAAGTGCCACGGCCCCGACGAAACCACCCGCAAGTCCAATCTGCGCCTCGATGAACGCGCCAACGCCCTGCAACCGGCCAAGTCCGGGGCCATCGCCATCGTTCCCGGCAAGGCCGATGCCAGCGAACTGGTGAAGCGGATCCTGACCGACGACCCCGATGAGGTCATGCCGCCCCCGAGCACGAAGGTCGCGCTCACGGCCGCCGACAAGTCCATCCTCCAGCGCTGGGTCACCGACGGAGCCGAGTACAAGGCGCACTGGGCGTTCAATCCTCCGAGCCATCCGACGCCGCCTTCCGTCCAGGATGAAGCCTGGCCCCGGAACGGCATCGACCGGTTCGTCCTCGCCCGCCTGGAGAAGGAGCATCTGCGCCCCACGTCCCCAGCCGATCCCTACACCCTGATCCGACGGATCTCCTACGATCTCATCGGTCTGCCGCCCACACCGGAAGAAGCCGACGCCTTCGCCGCCAACCCGTCTGAAGCCGCATGGGAACAACTCGTGGACCGTTTGCTGGCGTCGCCCCGGTATGGAGAACGCTGGGGACGCCGCTGGCTCGACCTGGCCCGCTACGCCGACACCAACGGTTACGAGAAGGATCGCAACCGTTCGATCTGGCCCTGGCGCGACTGGGTGATCCAGTCGCTGAACCGGGACCTGCCGTTTGATCAGTTCACGATCGAACAGATCGCCGGCGACCTGATTCCCGGTGCCACCCGGGATCAGATCATCGCCACCGGCTTCCACCGGAACACGATGTTGAACGAGGAGGGCGGCATCGATCCGCTGGAGTTCCGTTTCCACGCCATGACCGACCGCGTCGGGACCACCGGCACCGCCTGGCTTGGACTGACCCTCGGCTGCGCCCAGTGCCACACCCACAAGTACGATCCGATCCAGCACCGCGAGTACTACGGCGTGATGGCCTTTCTCAACAACGCCGACGAACCCGACTTCGACCTGCCCGAACCCGGCTGGGAGGAACGTCAGCGCGACCGACTCGCCCAGGCCACCCGTATGCTCGCCGGCCTGACCGGGAAGTACCCCATCGAAACGAACCATTAGGCCACGCTACGCCCGATTTCCGCCGATACCTCCAACGGGAGCGCCCCGACGCAGCTCGACGATGGTTCCGTCCTGTTCACCGGCGACGCCGCCGACCGGGAGAACCACACGTTCGTCATTGAGTCCGACCTGCTGAACGTCGACGCGCTCAAGCTCGAAACGCTCGTGGACGATCGGCTTCCCAAGAAGGGTCCAGGCCGCGCCCACCATGGCAATTTCGTCCTCACGGAAATCAGCGTCACCGCCGCGCCCAAGGGTTCGCCGGAACAGGCGAAGCCGGTGAAGTTCACCAGCGCCCGCGCCGACGTCGCGCAGGAGTCGTTCGCCGTCACCAACGCCTTCGACGGGAAGAACGACACCGGCTGGGCGGTCGATGTCGGCAACGGCGCGATGAACAAGCCTCACAGCGCCACCTTTCAGTTCGAAGAATCGGTGGGTTTCCCCGGTGGCACCCGCTACGTCGTCCGTCTCGAACATCAATACGGTTCCCGCCATAGCATCGGTCGCCCCCGGATCAGTCTCTCCGCCCCGGTCTCCGATCCACGTCCGATCGACGAGCGACGTCAGGACGAAGTCCAGAAGCGGTTCGCCGAATGGCTCGGCAAGGAACGCGCGCGCACCGTCCAATGGACTCCTCTCCGTCCGCATTCGGCCACTTCCAACCTGCCGCTCCTGACCGTCCAACCGGATGACTCGGTCTTCGTCAGCGGCGACATCACCAAACTCGACACCTACGACCTGACCTTCCGCACCGATCTCAAGGGAATCACCGCCGTGCGCCTGGAGGCATTGCCCGACGACCGCCTTCCGCGGCACGGTCCCGGTCTCGCCTACTACGAAGGGCCCAAGGGCGACTTCTTCCTCACCGAGTTCCTGCTCTCGGCCCAGGGCCATCCGGTGAAGTTCGACAAACCCACCGCCAGCTACGCCCGGAACAACTTCGGCAGCACCGCCGCCGCCGGCATGGCCGCCGATGGCGATCCGCAGACCGGTTGGTCCACCGCCGGACGCGAAGGCCAACGGCACACGGCCGTGTTCCCGCTGGCCCAACCCCTCGCCGACGGCGGGGAACTGAATCTGCGGATGCTGTTCGGACGCCACTATGCCTGTTCGCTCGGACGCTTCCGGATCTCGGTGACGACTCAACCCGGCGAAATCATCGCCCGCGATCTTCCGGTGGAAGTCGAAGACCTCCTCCGAATCCCCGACGGACAGCTCAGCGCGGCCCAGCGTCAATCGCTGCTGGACGCCTTCCTGCTGACGCTTCCCGAGCTCTCCAAGGGCCACGAGGAGATCGATCAACTCCGTCGCCCGCCCTCCCATCCCATCACGCTGGTCGTTCAGGAGCGGCCCGCCGGGAATGTGCGCCCGACCTTCCTTCACAAGCGCGGCGAATACCTTCAGCCCACCGAACGGATCGAACCCGCCGTGCTCAGCGCCGTGGCCCCCTTCCCCGGCGATCAACCCCGCACCCGTCTCGGATTCGCGCGTTGGCTGGTCTCGACCAACAACCCGCTGACCGCCCGGGTCACCGTCAATCGTCAGTGGCAGGCTTTCTTCGCCCGGGGCCTGGTGCGGACCACCGAAGACTTCGGCATCCAGGGCGAGACGCCTTCGCATCCGGAGTTGCTCGACTGGCTGGCAGTGGAATTCATGCAGCAGGGCTGGTCGATGAAACGCCTCCACAAGCTGATCGCCATGAGTGCCACCTACCGGCAGTCGTCCCGCGTCTCGCCGGAGGTTGCTGCGCGCGATTCGGAAAACCGTCTGCTCGCCCGCGGCCCTCAGGTCCGACTGGAAGCCGAGATCATCCGCGATGCCGCCCTCCGCGCCAGTGGCCTGCTCTCCGCCAAGATGGGCGGCCCCGGCGTCTATCCGCCCCAACCCGCCGGGGTCACCGAAGTCGCCTATGGCAGCCCCGGATGGACCGCCAGCACCGGCGAGGACCGGCATCGACGCAGCATCTATACCTTCGCCAAGCGCACCGCGCCGTTTGCGATGTTCAACACCTTCGATGCGCCCACCGGCGAATCCTGTGTCGCCCGGCGCGACGTCTCCAATACCCCCCTCCAGGCCCTCACGCTGCTCAACGACGTCTTCTTCGTCGAGGTGTCCCAAGCCCTGGGCAACGGACTCGCCACCCTTCCCGGTTCCGACCGCGAGCGCATCGTCCACGGCTTCAGACGCTGCCTGGTCCGGCCTCCGACGGAAGAGGAGATCGGCCTGTTGACCCGCTTCCTGCAAACCCAGCGGCAACGCTTTGCTTCCAACGAACTCGATCCCAAGCCGGTCGCCGGCGAAGGCACAGGCGATCCTACCGAACGCGCCGCCTGGACCAGCCTCGCCCGCGCGCTGCTCAATACGGACGAAATGATCACCAAGGACTGAGCCATGAACCCATTTCAGCAGCACTGCCTCGACGTCACCCGACGTCATTTCCTCCGCGAGTGCGGCGTTGGCCTTGGCAAGATCGCCCTGGGCGGTCTGCTCACCGGGAAACTCGCCGGGCGCGCAATGGCCGCCGGACTCCCAGCCGTCCTCGCGCCGCATCAACCCCACTTCGCGCCCCGCGCCAAGCGGGTCATCCACCTGTTCATGGCCGGTGCTCCCAGCCAACTGGAGTTGTTCGACAACAAACCCGAACTGGCAAAGCTCGAGGGCAAACCCCTGCCGCCGTCGGTCATCGGCGGACAACGCTACGCGTTCATCCGCCCGGATGCCGCCGTGCTCGGGCCGCGCTTCAAATTCGCCCGTCACGGACAGTCCGGGGCCGAACTGTCCGAGATGCTTCCCCACTTGGCGAAGATCGTGGACGACATCTGCATCGTCCGCTCGGTCCACACCGACCAGTTCAACCACGCTCCGGCCCAGATCTTCTTCAATACCGGCTTCTCCCAGCCTGGCCGCCCCAGCATCGGATCGTGGGCGCTCTACGGGCTCGGCGCTGAAACGCAGAATCTCCCCGCCTTCGTTGTCATGAGCACCGGCAGCGGGCTCAGCGGCGGATCCGCCCTCTGGTCCAGCGGCTTCCTGCCCACCGTCTATTCCGGCGTCCGCCTCCGCAATCAAGGCCCACCCATCCTCAACGTCAACAGCCCCGCCGGCGTCGATGCCCAACTCCAGCGCGACACCATCGACGTGGTCGGCGCCCTTAACCAGGCGCGCATGGCCGGAGCCTCCGCACCGGAGGTCGCCACCCGCATGGCCGCCTATGAGATGGCCTTCCGCCTTCAGACTTCCGCCCCCGAACTCATGGATCTCAAGGGGGAAAGCAAGGAAACCCTCGAACTCTACGGCTGCGACCCCGACAAACCGTCCTTCGCCCGCGCCTGCCTGCTCGCCCGGCGCATGATCGAACGTGGCGTCCGGTTCGTGAACCTTTACCACGAAGGTTGGGACGCCCACAGCGACGTCGCCGGCAACGTGAAGTCCAACACCGGCACCACCGACCGGGCCAGTGCCGCCCTGGTCATGGATCTCAAGCGCCGCGGACTCCTCGACGACACCCTCGTGATCTGGGGCGGGGAATTCGGCCGCACCCCCATGGTCGAGTTCAACCCGGCCCTCGGCCGCAACCTCGGACGCGATCATCATCCCCAGGCCTACACCCTGTGGATGGCAGGAGGCGGGATCCGCGGCGGCATGACCTATGGTGCCACGGACGAACTGGGCTTCCACGTGGTGGAGAACCCGGTCCACGTGCACGACATCCAGGCGACCCTCATGCACTGTCTCGGCTTCGATCACGAACGCCTGACCTACCACCACGCCGGGCGCGACTACCGCCTGACCGACGTCCACGGGCAGGTGGTGAAGGCGCTGCTGACCTGAGGCGTTCGGCCGCCGGCACGTTGAGCCTGCCGACCCTGAGCTTTGTCGAGATTGTCAGCAAGGCCACCCGGGAACGCGAATCCGCGGCCAAAGTGAAATCAAAGCAACCTCAGATGGCCGAAAGAAACAAAAAGGGACGAAAGAATCGGAAGGCACCGACCGGCAGATAACACCGAAAGGCGCGACGGCTCCGTTCCGCCACCGCCTCCGTCTCCTCCGTCTCGCACCCGCATCTTTCCTCCCTGCCCCCCGCACCCGAGCGGCCGGGGACGGCCGAGAATTCACTTCGACCCTCGGTGGCAGTTTCAACACGCGCCCCTTTGTCCGCTGCCGAGGCTGGACTTGTCGGCATCGGGCTTGCTTGGGTAGCGGAGTCCGGTCCGCCGGGCTTCGTGCTATGTCCAACTCTTCCCCGGAATTGAAGTCGCAGATCGGTGCCGCCGCAGAACACCTCCAACAGGTGCGCACCGAGATGGCCAAGGTCATTGTCGGCCAGACCGCCCTCGTCGAACGCCTGATCGTCGGTCTGGTCGCGCGGGGCCACCTATTGCTGGAAGGATTGCCCGGTCTGGCGCAGACGGCATCGGTCAGTGCGCTGGCCCGCGCAACCCACTGCCAGTTCTCCCGGATCCAGTTCACCCCGGACCTGCTGCCCAGCGATATCACGGGCACGCTGATCTACGTTCCGCTCATGGGCACCGACGCGACGCGCACCGGCCCGATCTTCGCCAACCTGGTGCTGGCCGACGAAATCAACCGGGCACCCTCCAAGGTGCAATCGGCGTTGCTGGAGGCGATGCAGGAGCGCCAGGTCACCATCGGCGACAAGACGTGGCCCCTGCCGGAACCGTTCCTGGTGCTGGCGACCCAGAACCCCATCGAACAGGAAGGCACCTACCCTTTGCCCGAAGCGCAGATGGACCGGTTCATGTTGAAGGTCATCGTCGGCTATCCGAACGCCACCGAGGAACTCCAGATCCTCGACCGGATGGCCACCACCCGTCCGAGCTTCGCCCTGAACGCGGTGGTGTCGCCGGAAGAGATCGTCTCCTACCAGGGTCTGGTGAATCAGGTGCACGTCGATCCGTTGATCCGGCAGTACATCGTCGCGCTGGTGATTGCCTCCCGCGAAGCCGCCGCCGGCAAGGGCGTCGCGCCCGAACTCAAGCGCCTTGTCCGCATCGGGGCCAGCCCGCGTGCCACCATCAACCTCGCCCTGGCCGCCCGCGCCGTCGCCCTGCTCAACGGCCGTCCGCATGTCACCGCCGATGACGTGAAGTACATCGCACCCGACATCCTCCGCCACCGCGTGCTGCTGACCTACGAGGCCGAGGCGGAGGAAATCACCACCGAAGACGTGGTCTCGACGCTCCTGGGAAAAGTGAAGGTGCCCTAGTGGTCGCGGCGGCCGACAATCATCGCCATCCGCGACAATCCGCCTACTGTTCAAATCATGAAGCCCATGACATTCACCGCGGTCTTCCGCCGCTTTCCAGAAGGCTACGCCGCCTGGATCGAAGAATTGCCGGGCGCGAACACGCAGGGAGCCACTCTGGAGGAGGCGCGAACCAATCTGGAGGAAGCCGTTCAATTGGTGCTCGAAGCCAATCGTGCCCTGGCGGAGGAGGAATTGGCAGGCGACGTCCAGGTCATCCGAGAGCCCCAGGTCTTCCGGGCCGCATGAAGCGCCTCAACCTCATTCGACACTTGGAAGCACAGAGTTGCGAACTCCTCCGCGAGGGAGGAAACCATTCGATCTACCTCCATCGGACCCACCGCAAGTCCTCCGCCGTCGGGCGACACCGCGAGATCATTGAGTTCGTCGCACGGAAAATCTGCAAGGCCCCGGGCGTCCGGCCCCCCGATTCCACCCAATGATTCCCGCCGCCTGGCTCAAACGCCTCCGTCAGGTCGAGGTCCGCTCCCGTCTGGTGAGCGAACAGCTTCTGGGTGGGCGCATGGTCTCGATCTTCAAGGGGCGCGGCATGGATTTCGCCGATGTCCGGGAATACGTCCCGGGCGACGACGTGCGCCGGATCGACTGGAACGTCACCGCACGCCTGCGTCGGCCCTTCATCAAGCGGCACGTTGAAGAACGCGAACTGGTGGTGATGCTGCTGGTGGATGCCTCGGCCAGCGGCCACTTCGGAACCGCACCCGACGAGGCGCTCCGTCTCGGGCACGGAGCCGAAACCAAGCGGGAACTGGCGACGATCCTGGCCGGAGCCCTGGCCTTCTCGGCGGTGCGCGACGGGGACCGGTGCGGGTTGCTGATGTTCACCGATCGCGTTGAGCGTTTCGTCCCCCCGCGCAAGTCGCGCCCGCACGTGACACGGCTGCTGCATGAACTGTTGTTCACCACGCCGAAGGGATCCGGAACTGCGCTGACGCCCGCGTTGAACTACCTGAACAACCTGATCCATCGCCCGGCGCTGGTATTCGTGTTGTCCGACTTCCACGACACCGACGAGGAGACCTGGACCCGCGCCCTCAAGGCGACCAACCAACGACACGAGATCATTGCCCTCCGTCTGGTCGATCGCCGGGAACTGGAATTGCCCGACGTCGGCTGGGCGTTGGTCCAGGACGCCGAGACCGGTGAAGTCGTCGAGATCGACACCGGCGATCCGGTCGTGCGCGCGCAGTGGGCGAAGGCCGCCGAAGACCGGCGTGAGAAGCTGGTTGCCACCTTTCGCCAAGGGCGCATCCCGACGCTCGACATCCTGACCGACCGGCCCTGGGTGCAGTCGCTCCAGAAATTCCTCGATCACGCCGCCCGGCGACGCGTCGCATGAACCGCACCAACGTCATCGAGGATCTCAACCTCCTGCCCTTGCCCCCGTGGTGGCTCAACCCGTGGGTCATCGTCGCAGCCCTGGTCGGGCTCGGCGTGCTGATCGCCCTGGGAATCTGGCTGGCCCGGCGTCAGCGCCCCCCTGCCCCGATGCCCGCACCCCTCCCGATCCCGCCGGTGCCGCCCGATGAATTCCTCCGGCGCCTGGCCGAATTGCGCGGACGCCAACCGCGGGTGAGCGCCTATCAACTCGCCATCGAGGTCTCAGAGATCCTGCGTGCCTATCTGGAGGCCCGGTATCGGTTCCGCATCCTGTACCAGACCAGCCGCGAGTTCCTGGGCGAAGTGGCTGGCCGCCCGGAACTGGGGTCCGAACAACGTCTGACTCTGGCCGGATTCCTCACGCTCTGCGATGACCTCAAGTTTGGTCAGGCACCCGCCAGCGATGCGGAGCAGACGGGACTCCTCGACACGGCCGAACGCGTGATCCGGCAGACCGCCGGTGCCGCTTCTTCCTCCCCTTCCTCCGCCGTCGCATGAAGCTTCCTGGCGACCTCGAATTCCTGCATCCGTGGATCCTGCTGGCCCTGGCACTCCTGCCGTGGCTGGCCTGGCGATTGGGCCAACGCGGAACGCTGCCCTCCCTCCGCGTCCCGTCGATCGCCGGGATCGCCTCGCTGGCGCGACTGCCGCGACGGCATCCCGGGCGCTGGCGCAACGCCTGGATCCTGCTGCCTTTGGGACTGCTCATCGTGGCCGCCGCCCGCCCGCGCATGCCGCGGGGCGATACGCCGGATCCGTCCAAGGGCATCGACATCATGCTCTGCCTCGACTTCAGCCGTTCGATGGCGGAAGAAGATTTCCGCCTGCAAGGCAAGCGGGTCAGCCGGAGGAAGGCGCTGGAGACGGTGACCATCCAATTCGTGGAAGGCCGCCCCAACGATCGGATCGGCATCGTGTGTTTCGCCCGCAGTCCGTTCCTGGTCAGCCCGCTGACGCTCGATCACAAGTGGGCCTTGAACGCGCTGCGAGAGACCGATCTCGCCACCGGCACCGGCATCGGATGGGCGCTCCTGGCTTCCGTCAATTTCCTCAAGAAGGACTCCGATCGCAGCAAGGTGATCATCATGGTCACCGACGGTGAGAACTCCGCGGGTCCCCGGGCCAGCGAGGTGATCCCGGCTGCCGTCCAGGGCGGCATCAAGGTCTACTCGGTGCTCATCGGGCCCGAGGTGGTTCCACCGAGTGCCGCTGCCGGTCATGACCTCAACCGCTCGTCGCGGGCCACCGGCGGCCAGTTCTTCCAGGCGACCGATTCCCGCGCGCTC